>NZ_JBFRFN010000021.1:0-103633 GCF_052114825.1 Paenibacillus sp. 2TAF8 | reverse complement strand
ACGTCAAGCCATTTGAGTAAAGAAGCCGTAAGCACAGCTCATCTGCAAGATGGTGCAGTTACTGCGTCCAAACTGGCGGATGGCAGTGTGGACGGTAGTAAATTGACCGAAGGTACGATATCGTCTGTGCACCTGGCTGATCGTGCCATTGATGGCAGCAAGCTGAGCGAGCAAAGTATTACATCCAGTCACTTAAATGAAGGGATTGTTGGCACGGCTCATTTAAGCGAAGAGATCTGGAATGCAATTCGTCAGGTCAGTGCAGAGACACTCGAACAGCTTGCCGAGTTCAAAAGGCAGGAAGCGATGCAGGAAGTGCAGCAGTTCATACAGTCAGTAGGCTTGCCTAATGATGGACTGTTTGCATGGGGAGATGATGCAGGGGAGTCGACTGATACGCCAATTGAGCTCCAGGCAGGAAGTCTGAATCTTCAAGAACTGCTCGGGTTGCCCAATAATTTGGAAGCAGAAGCAGCGCTAACGGAAGGCAAGTCTGGTGCGGAAATCACTGAATCGGGAAATGTATCGGACGCAGAAGATACGCTATCGTCTGATGAAGCTGGCCCTGAGTTCTCTGATTCTATTGCTCCCGAGTGGTCTGATAATGAGGTGCCAGTTAGCTATACACTTGAGTCCCAGTCGGTGACACAAGAGCATTTGTGCAATGGTTCTGTAGGCAGTGATCAATTGCAGGCTGGTGCTGTTCAAGTCGAACACCTGGCATTCCAGCCGGTACGTAGTGTAAGTAAACAGCCTGCTGTGCAGCAGTTTGGCATGGAAGCCTTTGTTCTCCCAGAGAATGAAACGTGTACGGAAGTGACGATTGTTTTTGAAGAGTCATTTGTCTCGGAGCATTATGTCATTGTAGCGATGAGCAATGACCGTGGGTTTCAGGTATCCCTGCTATCACAAAGCGAAGATGAAGCAGTACTGGAAGTAACGCGAACAGCAGATTGCAAGCATACGTATGGTTTGTTGTCCTGGATTGCGGCGGGGCCATCGGCATAACCTTCTGCCATGGTTATCCTGAGTTAACATATTTACAAATTGACAGAAGCGGTGCCGGCGAATTTGTCCCGGACACCGCTTTTGCTTGGCAAGCCTGACCGTTCGGACATGAGGGGTGTCGGAACGAAGCTATTTTTTTACCAGTATAATTCCTGAAATAAATGAGTTCGGTTTTAATTTGTATTCATGGAATCAGACAATGTACATGATTGGTTAACGATTATAGTCCTACAGCTTGATAGGCTTTGGTGATGGCAGTAGCCTCGGCAGAATTCGCACCGTAGAGGTCTTTGGCAGCCTGAATCGTTGCTGTTTTGGCAGCCGCGAATTTGGACGTTGGTGTCAGGTAATTCACCAGCGTGCTATAGAAAACACGTACGGCCTTATCCCGGCCAATGCCGCTAACGGTTACGCCGTTATGTGTGCCACCTTGGGCTGCAAGGTAGAAGGCTTTGTTGATAATACCGCTGTTGGTATGCACACCGCCGTTGTCCGCACTGCCTGTGTAGCGGTCGCTATATTTGTCAGGCTGGTTGTAAAGCGTAGGATCGGATAAAGAGCGCAATGCATCTCCTGGAATGTTCGGGGTATAGATGCCGTCACCCAATAGCCAGTTTTTGCTCTCAATGGTGTTACCCATAATATCAGCAAACGCTTCGTTTAATGCTCCTGGTTCATTGCGGTATTCCAGATTGGCGGTGTACTCGATCACTCCATGTGTCAGCTCATGACCCACAACATCGAGATCTCCGGAGAAGATACCAAACAGTGATCCATCTCCGTCACCGAATACAATCTGTGCCCCGTTCCAGAAGGCGTTGTTATAGTTGGAGCCATAATGTACTGTGGAGCGAATCAAAAGGCCGTTGCCGTCAAGGCCGTTGCGGTTAAATTTATTTTTGTAGAAATCGTACGTGGCAGCAGCATAAGCGTGTGCATCAACAGCTGCACGGTCCGTCCACACGTTATTAGAGCTGGTCGACAATGTTCCTGGTAAAGAGGAGCGATTGTTCGCTGAATACGTTTGGATGCCTTTCCCACGAGTGGTATCTTTCAGCTGGTAGGTGCTGCCGGATTGCGTTGTGGTCAGTGTTTTGGTATCGCCAAACACCCCGGTACCAGTTCCTGTAGCAAAATTGATAATATCAAACTGGGATACGATGCTGCCATCCACGGCGTTAATAAAATATTTGGTTCGTAGCGGGGCAGGTTCAAGCACGTTCACTTCGGTAATGTAAACCAGATAGGTCTGACCGTCATCTTCATGATGGTAAATTTGGAGCTCAGCCTTTGGTTCAAGCTCCGGTGCACCTAACTCACCGATCCGGGAGGTCGCTTCTTCAGAAGCCACTTTAATGGCGTCTTCTGCACTGATGCCAGGGACTCCGTCATTAGGAATAGCTTGTTCTTCAACAGGTGGAAGCTCACCAAGAGCAGAAGTCACAGCCCCAGTCTTGTCCAGATGGAGAGTTTGTTCAGCACCGTAAACCGGAATGCCTTTGATGTACTGTTGCAGACGGAAGTGCCTTACGCCGGAAGTGTCCGTGTTACGTTTAATAATTTTGAGCTGGCCTCTGACATCGGAGTTCAGGAACTGTTCCTGTTGTCCAAGGTAATTATAGATCGTTTCGTCCGGGTTATTGTTCAACAGGATACTCTCCTCGGAGGCATAAGGGGCCTCAAGCGGAATGGATGGATCAGATGGCGCTGCAGCAGCAGAGGATACAGAAGCGAGCAAAAGAGCTCCTCCAAGAATGGTTGGCATAACTTTAGCAAATTTCATTGTTAACTCTCCGTTCTCATATAATTTTGTTGGAAAAAGGATATTATGCCTATCTCGGCTGGGTTTCCGTCTGCATCTGGCAGGGCGGAGTGAGGGGCTGAAACAGAAGTTTGTTTTAGAAGCAGGGGTTGTCCCCCTAGTGATTGCGGCAAACCGAAGGTTCTAAGGAGAACCGGGATGTTTAATCCGCGTGTGGCGTGCAGAAGAAGAAATTTGGATTGGGATTGTGAACGGCATCACTCCTTTCAAGTTCATGGTCTGTTTACGTACTAAATGGAGGAGATCAAACGTTTAAACTAACCGAAGGTCAATAAATGAGCAGCAAGAAGCGTTGGAAACGTGAGTTCTTTGTGAGGTTAAAAATGTAAATTGTGTGGCTTGAATCGTATAGTATCACAGTGTAAAAGTTTGGAAAAGATGCAATTTGAAATTTTTGTGAAAATTGTGTCTAAGGACAGGGAGGAGATGTCATTTTTAGGTTTATTGACGAATATTGTCGTTTTGGAGGGAGGGGGGATATGTATTCTCGCCCAGAACCTAAATGTGATAAGGACATACGCCGTTTCCACTGCTCCACGAATACATAGAATAACGTGTACTCCCTTGGTACGATCAGGATGGGTTGTGGGAGGTGAATTTGTTGCGGAAACAACGTAATAAAGCACGTTTTGCGACAAAAAGAAGTAAAAAATATACCCGAAGGATTCTTGGAAAAAGAAGAATCCATTCACGAAGAAAAAAGGGTATAAAGGCCTATGCCTTCGTTATACCCCCCCATCTTTCATTTCTTTCGAATGATCTTAGAACGGCTCCTAGAATGGATGGAGAAGCTTCTCAACAACATAGAGAAGTTATCCGGCAGCCTGTGCTATCGGTGATTATTCCAGCGATGAACGAGGAACGCACCATCACTGCTGTAGTCCGTGAAGCCACACGTATATGCCGTGATACGGAAGTGCTGGTCATTGTGAACGGATCAACCGATGGCACAGCGAGCGAAGCTGAACGGGCAGGGGCACGTGTACTCCAGTATCCCGAAGCGCTGGGACATGATGCAGGACGAAGAGTAGGGGCGGCAGCAGCCCGAGGGCAAATTCTGCTGTTCACGGATGCAGATATTCGTATCCCGGCCGTACATCTTGCCCCTTTTGTGAAAGCCGTATTGAATGGTGTCGATGTTGCACTGAACGATTACAACGGTCCGGTGACACGCAGCCCAGTTCATCCAGTCGTTGAAGCGAAACATATGTTGAACAGTCTGCTTTCCAGACCTGATCTCGGCGGGGCTTCCATGACAGCCATTCCTCATGCTCTCAGCCGTAAGGCACTTGATGTGATTGACATATCTTCGCTGGAGATCCCGCCGCTTGCTCATGCCAAAGCGGTACTCGGCGGACTTCAGGTGAAAGCCGTTCATCATGTGCCTGTAGGCAAATGGAATGCTGTTCGCATCAAGAAACGAATCGGTGCAGATCCGCTGAGTCAGGTGGTATTGCAGGATCATCTGGAGGCGATCCGCTGGATTACAGATACACAGGGGCCACGGGGCGGTCATCCTGATCTGCAGCGTGTTCGCCGTCTGGCCCAATAGGAGGGGAACAGTCAGAAAGGTATGCCATAAGATCGGTTAATGGCAACATGCGGGAGGTGACAGCACTGAAAATACGATCAGGAGCGAGGGCTCAGAGACGGACGGGAGCCAAGCGAATGGCGTCGAGCAGACCCCGGAGCAGACCCCGGAGCAGACGGCAGACTGGGGGGAAACGGGCACCTCGTGTGAAGCGTCTCGAACGGAGCCAGCGGAATTTCCGGCAGGTGATGCCGGATCTACGTCCATATTGGCGAGCAGGCCAGCTTGCGGGCAAACAATTCAGGGCAGATGCCGACATCCTGAATAAACATGCTTCTGATGCGTGGCTAGCATACGCTGCGGCGAATCTGCCGGAACAGATCAGCTACGAATCTGCATTGCAGGCAGGCAGAATGTTTATTCAAGGCTATGCGAAGTCCTCAGGCCGTACGCCAGAGATTGTACCATTGCCCCTCCGACATGTTGCTGCTGCCGTAGTCTGTGCCTGCAATGAGGAACGCACAATTGGGCAAGTGCTGGCACAGCTGAAACGTCTGCCCCTCCGTGATATTGTGGTTGTATTAAACGGCACAACGGATAACAGTTTGGAGTGCGTGCTGCAACATACAGGCATTACACTTGTATATGAACCGGATCGGGCTGGTCATGATGTGGGGCGTGCACTTGGAGCCAAAATGACAGATGCAGAGACTGTTTTGTTTGTGGATGGAGACATGGTTTTGCCTGCTGAACAGCTCGCGCCCTTCTTGTTCGCCATTGACAGCGGGCAGGATGTTGCATTAAACGATCTGACGTCTCTGCTTCCGCAATTTTCCAGGCAGGATGAAGTTAGCCGCATCAAGGCCTATTTGAATCACACGTTAGGTCGGCGGGATCTTGGCTCGAATTCGATGACTGCTGTGCCTCATGCTCTATCACGGCGAATGATTCAAGCGGTGAAACCTGCTGCCCTGGCTGTTCCCCCCAAGGCACAGATGCTTGCAATCCAACAGGGACTGAGGGTATCCGCTCCATGCCAGGTAGACGTCATACGCTCTAATCGGTTGCGTCCAGGCAACACGGGCAGTGGTAATGATGTTGCCAGACTAATTCTTGGTGATCATCTGGAAGCACTGGCGGCATGGATGGATACGAGTGAACATGCGCTTCGCGCCAATCTCCCTTCCCGCACAGAGATAGCGTACAGGAGGAATGTGAGATGACGCTGACAAGCATCATTATACCCACTTATAACGGCCTCTCACTGCTGAAGCCTTGTGTGGGGGCCATCCGAACATATACGGGAGAAGCGACATCGTACGAGATCATCGTTGTGGATAACGGTTCGACAGATGGTACTGCCGAATATTGTGCCAAGGAGCGCATCCGGTTTGTCCGTTTACCCGAAAATCGGGGATTCCCTGTTGCTTGTAATGCTGGCCTTCGGGTTGCATGCGGAGATGAGCTGCTGTTGCTGAATAACGATGTTACCGTTACATCATGCTGGCTGGATAACATGCGCAAAGCGTTGTACAGTGAAGAGCACATTGGCATCATCGGACCAGTTACGAATTATGCCAGCGGAATTCAGCAAGTGGATATGACGTTTCGGGATGTGCAGCACTTTCAGGAACTGGCAGCTGCCAATAATGTTTCGGATATGTCAAAGTGGAAAGAAGTGCACCGAATTGTTGGGCTGTGTATGCTGATGAGACGAAGTGTACTGGAGGCAGTGGGGTGGCTTGATGAAGCATATTCCCCTGGACACTATGAAGATGACGATTACTGTTATCGGGCAAGGCTGAAGGGCTTCCGTTTGCTGGTATGCGGGGATGTCCTTGTACATCATCAGGGGAGCGCGAGCTTTCAGAAGACAGATCAAGCCGAATGGAAACAATTGCTGGAACGTAACCGTTCGATTTTTATAAATAAATGGCATGTCGATCCGCGTGAATTTATGGACATATCCGATGAAGGAGGGAACAAGGAATGAAAGGTGTAATTCTTGCTGGCGGCACAGGGACCAGGCTGTACCCCCTGACCCGGCTTATCAATAAACATCTGCTTCCCGTCGGTAAACATCCGATGATTATGTATGGCATCGACAGGCTTCGTCAGGCAGGGATTGAGGATATTCTGATTGTCATCAATAAACATTCCGCTGGATTGTATACGGAGTATCTTGGTGGCGGAGCAGATCATGGAGTCAGATTAACGTATCGTATTCAGGAAAAGGCGGGAGGGATTGCCGAAGCGCTTGATCTGGCCTCATCGTTTATTCTTCCGGGCGAAAAATTTGTGGTGCTTCTTGGTGATAACCTGTTCAGCGATGATTTGAAACCATACGTAGATCGGTATATGCAGCAACCTGCGGGGACGGCGCGTGTACTGCTTAAAGGGGTGGACGATGCACGTCGCTACGGGGTGCCTGTCTTTGATGAACACCATCCGGAACGTATCGCGTACATTGAAGAAAAGCCAAGTCAGCCGAAGACCTCTTATTGTGTAACGGGCATATATATGTATGATGACCATGTATTTAGCCTGATTCATAACATTGTACCGTCTGCACGTGGGGAACTGGAGATTACCGATGTAAACAACCATTATGCATCCGGCGGCGGACTGGAGTACGATATTTTGCAAAAATATTGGAGTGATGCGGGCACATTTGAATCACTCCAGGAGGCAGCTGTACGCATGAAAGGGCAGCTTCCTTAACCGGAGATAACACGATACAGCTGCGGTGCGTGATCGAAGCAGATGAACAAAGCAGATGATTGAAATAGATCATTGAGTAAATGGTTTAGACTGAATGAATGAAGTGAAACTTGCGCCGGAGCTTTCTTCAAGGCTCCGGCGTTTTGTGCAGTGACTGTAGCCATCCTTTTCTATACTCGGGGAGTGGAGTGAGATCTGTAATTTCACGTGGGAGTGAAGTGCGCCGCGCCGGCAGGAGAGAAAGCGTGTGAAGCATTGTAGGGCGCACGGGCAAGAGGGTGAAAGGGAAGAGGTTTAGGGAAGTGCGGAATGTGAGAGGTACGGTGAGAGCAGAGAGCAGGGAGCAGAAGTGGTCTAGGTAATGCAGGTGATGTGAAGTGTGAAGGCAGAGCTGTGCAATTGAATAATGCAGGGAAGTGGGGCATGTGGGAGGTACAGCAGCAAGAGCAAGGAGCAGCAAGAGTAGAGGCAAGGCAGATCAGGCCGGAGTGGTGTCGGGTTTGAGTAAGACAGGTAGAGCTGGAAACATGTTTAATGTGGGCAAGACAGGTAGGGTGGAAAAAGGGATAAGGACGGGCAAGGCAGACATAGCAACAGATGTGATCCAAGCGGGAAAAGTGGGCAGCGCCGGAGGCGAGATAAAGAAGGGGAAAGCGGGCAGGGGCAGAGGCGGGATAAGAGCTGGTAAGGCAGGCCGAGCCAGACGGGCAAGGCTGGCTGGCGCAGCACAGAGGCGCCTGCGCCAAGGCTCGGCTCAGCGCAGGCACGCCTCCGCGCAGGGCCGGCGCGCCGCGGCCCGCGCCAAGCAGCGCACGGCGATGCGCCGTGCGCCCAAGCCAGCACCGCACGCAAGCTCGCCACAGGCGATGCCTGCCAGCGGTGCTGGCCCCGCCCCGCGCCAGACGACACACCCGCAGGGTGTCGTCCTGCCCGCGGGGCGGGAAGGCGCTGCCGCGAGTGCCGGCAGCGCCAACGGCGTGCCGCCGCCGGCTGCGGAGCATGCCGTGCAGGCGGCAGGGCCCGGCGGTTACGCCGCGGGCTACCGCGACGGCGTATTCGCCGGGGGCGAGGCGCTGGTGGCGCAGCACATCCCGCCGGATCATATTCTGCCCGCTGTGGCGGCGGCAGATTTGATCGCGGCGGGCTTCCGCCAGTATGCGCCCAGCCTGACCCGGCTGACCAGCCCTCATGAGATGGCTGGTCACATCATGGCGGCGCTGGATGCACAGCGCCCCCTGTCTGTCGTTCGCCTCGGAGATGGCGAACTGCTTACGCTGGCAGCGGATACGGTGCTGCCAGCTACAGAAGTGCAGGAGCTGGCACCGTTTCTGCCGTATGCAGGGGTGCCGTGCTCCACGCCGGACATCCGCGCGATGCTTGCGGAAGCTATTCGGGGTGCAGACTGGGTGGGTGTACCCATCTCACGTGCACCTACGTTTCAGGGACTCTTATTCCCGGTGCTGCGCCATTTCGGGATCGACTGGTCCACCCTGAAATTGACCAGTTCCACGATCAATTACAGTCTGCATCAGTCTCGTCTGCTGCTGCCAATGCTACAAGGGCGGCGCGTGTTGCTTATCGGCAGCCGAGCGGCAGAGCTGGGGGCTTTGCTTCATCCGCATGGAATACAGGTCGTAGGTATCATCCCTGCTGTAGCAGGCATGGCAGATATACCGAGGGTAATGCAACTGACAGCGGAGTACACCTTTGATATCGCTCTGGTCGCAGCGGGCATTCCAGCGGTGGTGCTATGCAGGCGTATCGCCGGAGAACTGGGCAAAGTTGCTTTTGATTTTGGACATTTGGCAGACAAATTGGTAACAGGGGAGCTTCAACTCTAGTGAGTCGTCTGGGGCAGGATATCTGGAAGCCTGCTTCTGGCACGAGTGGAATGGAGGAAGCAACATGACGAAATCGGAAATACAGCCTCATCGTGTACGGAAAAATAATCAGAGCAGCTCGCAACTGAGCAGTCAGTTTAAGAATAGAGAGGGAGCACGATCAACGGGCACATATCCTCAACGTACGGGAACATCTACTAAGGTTCTTCTTCATGCAGTCGGTGGTCGCAAACGACGTCATTCCTTACGGAAAGGCCCAAAAAGCAAACGCATCCTTCGAAGCAACAAGTTATACAAACAGGGGTATAACCGTGGTTACGAAGATGGGGTTCGTCAGGGGCAAAATTCATTCGGCATTGTTTTTGAAGGGGTCAGCATCATCATTCCTACCTACAATCAGCGGGGTTATGTGCTGCAATGTGTATCAAGCATTGAGAAACATACCCCGGCACCTTATGAAATCATCGTTGTAGACAATGCTTCTCAAGATGGTACAGCAGAGGCGCTGCTTCGCCAAGGTGGTATGGTCAGGGTAGCTGCACTGGAGAAAAATCGAGGATTTGCCGGAGGAGTCAACCAGGGCCTGATGATGGCAAAAGGGCGGCATATCGTTGTGCTGAACAATGATACCCTGGTTACTCCGGGCTGGCTCGAAAATATGATGACGTGTCTTAACAGTGATCCTCAGATTGGTGTCGTGGGTCCGGTGACCAACTACATCGGCGGAGACCAACAGATTGAAGTGCCTTATCGCGAAGTAGAGCAAATGTGGTCTTTCGCTGCCAGTCAGAACCGTCCAGACCCGGAGAAACATCGGATGACGGATCGGCTCGTTGGATTCTGCTGGCTGTTTTCCAGAGATTTGTTTGAGCGCACAGGTTATCTTGATGAGGGTTACGCCGTAGGCAATTTTGAGGATGACGATTGGATTGTTCGGGTACGAATGCTCGGATACCGGCTTGCTGTAGCAGGTGACGCCTTTATCCATCATTTTGGAAGTGTCAGCATGAAAGCGCTCGGAGAGCAGGACTTTAACACCGTGAATAAGGGCAATGAACAATTTTACAGTCAAAAATGGGGAGATCCGCAAGCGCTCATCGCGGAAACTTCCAGGCTGGCACAGATTCAGTATGCAGACACTCAAACTCGATCTCAAGCAAACGTATCTTCAGCAGCAAAAGGGGATCTACGTCAGCAGGCTGCCGGTTCCTCTTATGAAAAAAGTCATGTAACATCACCGTTCAGACGAAGCAGTGATTTCTATCCTGAAGGTGCATTCCTTGTTGATCTTAAGGGGGATGTCTATGTACTAAGAGGTGGTCAGCGCCATAAGCTGAACATTCCGGTTCCGCGTGGCATCTCGCCGGTGCTGGTAGCCAAACCTGATCTGCTAGGCATACCTGAGGGTGAACCGCTGGTGTCCGCCGGGGACATATGGAACGGATCGCATGAATCTGATCCTCCTCTTGCTGTAACCACTTCTGATCCAGGCGTGCCGTATACAGATACAAGTATTGTAGCTACTGCTGAGGCACCTGAAGGTTGGTATTTGGTCACCGAAGGCCGGCGCAGAAAGTTTGTGTCCACCTATGCAGCGGAACGTTGGGGTATACGTTCCAGACATGTGCAACAAATATCGACCGAACAGCTCCATATGATCCCGGAAGCATGCCCGATTATTGCTCCCCCCCAGTTGCTGAACGAAAATTTGTGATGACCATCGTTCGTGGTCTGGAGCAACATGTAAACATGCGGAATGAACAATACTGCACGCTACGCAGCTTTTAGGCTGAACGTGAGCACGGATCTGTTTATTCCGCATGAGGTCTTTCCACAAGGGCTATTTAATTAAGTGATGATAGGCAGGAGTAATGAAGTGGTGGAAGTTACAGAAGCATAGTATACCTGTAAATACATATTTAAAGTTGAAGGTTTAACTCACTTCCAGGGGGCTGTAGGTACCCCATGTTAACAAGTTTGGAGGCTGAAAAATGAAAAGAGCGCTTTTTATTAATTTTCTAATCTTATTCATTCTTTCGGGGTGTAATACTCACGAAAATATAGATATTAAATCACCATCCTACATGTTTAGCGAAAACTCCGAGCTCGCTAGTGAAGTAAAAGTAAGTTTAAATGGAATCTTTAACAGGAATGAGAATACTTTCGAGGGAGCTTTATCTATCAATGATATTGCTTTCAAGAAGGTACTCTTCATGCATAAATCTTTACTAATATCTTATGAAGGCCCAGAGCGAACAGTTTTAGGAGATATTTATATAGATAAACAGGCTAAGCAATTTGCAATTATTATTACAGAACCTGAACTATACATGAAATTAACGAATGAAAAATATGAGAATGAAGGCTTAGTCATAATTTCTCCTGCAACAAATTTAGAAGCAGCCAAGATGATTGAGGAGAAGTTAAAAGCATTGGAGTGAGTTTTTAAACTCACTCCTTTTTTTTGAATCAAAAATGATCCTGAACGTATAACTCAAAATTTAAATTTATTTTTTCTATTTTGTTATAGGATTGTTCTATTAGCAGAACCATTGACGATGCAAAGGGTCGGGAGTACATTTATAGCCATAATCCTTATTTAACATATGGGAATTAGAGGTTTAAACTGATCTGGTATGTCTAGGTTGTCTAATCTCTTGGATCAAAATCATGAAACTCAGGAGCTATGTCGATGTCATCATCCAAAAAAGTGGTGTAGGCGGGACGGCAAATTTGAAGCTTTACTGGTGCCTGATCTAGAAAAGGTGGCTAAACTTCTGTTACAGCAGGATGAGATTGCTACTGTCTGAACGGAATAAGTCTAACTCTGCCAATGCTAAATCAGTAGGACATATTAGCATTATTTTACATGGACGGTATGGGTGTCCCCTTATTTACACTTCTGATAACGTTATAGAAAAAATCTATTAGAAGCACGGTTGACCGGTTTACCGGGCAGTGATAAGCTGTGTGAAATTAAAACAAACCAAACTCATAGGAATAATCAATTTTTAAGTTTTAAGCTGTTTGCTCATTGATTTAGATACGCTACATTCTTGTTCCATCAAATCACCTTATTTCAGGGAAGGCGGAGTACACATGACAGCAAAACGGAGTTTGAAGTTTGGAGCCATCATTCATGGCGTTGGGGGAAGCAACACAACCTGGAGACATCCGGAGGTTTTGTCTGATGCGAGCGTAAACTTTGGATTTTACAAACGTCAGGCGCTGAAGGCAGAAGAAGGCAAGTTTGATCTGGTATTCATTGCAGACGGCCTGTATATTACGGAAAAATCCATTCCTCACTTCCTGAATCGCTTTGAGCCGATCAGC
This sequence comes from Paenibacillus sp. 2TAF8, assembly GCF_052114825.1. Classification (NCBI taxonomy): domain Bacteria; kingdom Bacillati; phylum Bacillota; class Bacilli; order Caryophanales; family Paenibacillaceae; genus Paenibacillus; species Paenibacillus sp. 2TAF8. The sequence goes on along the minus strand of NZ_JBFRFN010000021.1, from coordinate 91,377 downwards.
ATTCTTTCCGCTCTTGCTGCGGTAACTTCACGCATTGGTCTTGTGGGCACACTCTCCACATCCTACAGTGATCCATTTACAGTCGCCAGACAGTTCGGTTCGCTTGATCTGATCAGTGACGGTCGTGCAGGCTGGAACGTGGTGACCTCCCCCTTGGAAGGTACCGCAAAAAATTACAGCAAAAGTCATCATCCAACCCATCCGGAGCGTTATCGTATTGCTAAGGAATATTTACAAGTGACCAAAGGATTGTGGGATTCTTGGGAAGACGATGCATTTGTAAGAGACAAGGAGAGCGGTGTGTTCTTCGATCCATCCAAACTGCACACCCTGAACCATGAAGGGGAGTTCTTCTCTGTACAGGGGCCATTGAATATTGCTCGTTCACGGCAGGGACAGCCGGTTATTTTCCAGGCAGGTTCTTCGGAGGATGGCAAAACGCTGGCGGCACAGGAAGCGGATGCGGTATTCACTGGACACGATAATATAGAAGATGCAAAGGCATTTTATAAGGACGTCAAAACACGGGCAGCAGCTTATGGGCGTTCAGCACAAGATATTGTTATTTTGCCAGGCATTAATCCGATTGTGGGACGAACGGCAGAGGAAGCGGAACAGAAATATCAGGAGATCGCTAGTCTTGTAACCATTGATAAAGCATTGGACTACTTGGGACGTTTCTTCGAGCATCATGATTTCTCCCAATATCCGCTGGATGAACCGTTCCCTGAACTGGATGGCATAGGCAGCAACAGCTTCCGCAGTGGAACAGACAAGATTAAAAAAGATGCCAAAGAACAGGGGTTAACGCTGCGCGAAGTTGCTTTACGGGCGGCAACACCACGGAGTCAATTCTTGGGCACACCAGAGCAGGTAGCAGACAAAGTCCAAGAATGGTTCGAGGCGGAAGCGGCAGACGGATTCATCATTGCTTCGGAGTTGCCTAGCGGATTGTCCGACTTTGTGGAGTTGGTGGTGCCAATTCTACAAGGACGCGGTATCTATCGTACGGACTATGAGCATGATACGCTGCGTGGCAATTTGGGTGTTCAGGTGCCTGTAAACCGTTATACAGCAGCGAGAACACAGGAAGAGTCGAACGTTATCTAACCGAATGCCGAATGTTCTCTAAATCGAACATCATTCAATCGATTTCATTAATGCTATTAAAGATGCGATATATCTAATCTGCGTAAAATGAAATACAAATACATCTGGATCACAGGGCTAATAAAGTTGATAAAGTTAATGAGTCATTTTTATCTTAAAACCTACTTTTCTCATGGGAAATATTAAGTATATACAATCTGCATACCGTAGCACATTAATGACACCTGTATACACAGAGGGGGAAGCGATATATGAACAGGTCTATCTCATGGACAAAAATGGTGGCATTGGCAGTAGCATTGGTGATGGTTTTGTCCGGATGCGGAGCAGCAACAGGGGGCAAAACCAGCGGTGCGGCACAGGCTTCTGCCGGTGGGGGTCAGGCTGGTAATGCAGAAGGGGGTAACCTCACCTTTGCGCTGGCGACTTCACCGGATACGCTCGACCCTCATCGTAGCGGTCTTGCGGTAGCTGTACGAGCGATTCGCACGATCTACGACAATCTGGTGGTGCAGCTGCCCGATGGTTCCATCAAACCTTGGCTTGCCAAGGAATGGAGTGTATCGAAGGACGGCAAAAGTTATACGTTCAAGCTGCGTGAAGACGTGAAGTTCCATGACGGAACCCCGTTTAACGCCGAAGCGGTGAAGTACAATCTGGATCGGGTGATTGATCCGGCCACCAAAGCTGCCAACTCCCTTGCCCTGATTAGACCCTATAGCTCCTCGGAGGTCATTGATGAATATACGATTAAGGTAAATCTGGATTCTCCTTCGCAAGCATTTCTCGGTAACCTAAGTCAGGCATTACTTGGAATCGTATCTCCAACCGCTGCGAAGAAATATGGGGATCAACTGGGCAAAAATCCGGTAGGCACAGGCCCGTATACCTTTGTGAAATGGGATGAAAATGCGGATATCGTTGTAGCCAAAAACAAGGATTACAACTGGGGCCCGGATACGGTCGAAAACAAAGGCACTCCTCATATCGATACGATCACGTTTAAGATTGTACCGGAAGAAGCAACACGCATCGGAAGTGTGCAGAGTAAGCAGGTGCTTGCCGCAGAGACTGTACCACCACAAAATATCGCTGCGCTGAAAAGTGATCCGAACCAGCAATTGTTGCAAGCCAACACCGTTGGACTGCCGTATACCCTCTTTTTCAATCTGCGCAAGGCACCTTGGGATGATGTAAAAGTAAGGCAAGCGGTACAATCCGCTGTAGACGTGGAGTCCATTGTGAAAACCTTGTATCTGGGTAACTACGAACGTGCATGGTCTGCATTGTCTCCAGGCATTCTCGGCTATGACAAAGCGCTTGAAGGAAGCATCACCCCGGATATCAACCACGCAAACCAGCTACTGGATGAGCAGGGCTGGGTTAAGGGGGCTGACGGAATTCGTGTCAAAGACGGGAAGAAGCTGACCCTGCGTTATGTAGATGGCTCCCCTAACCGGGAGAAACGCAATGACATTGCTGCAATCATCCAGCAACAGCTGAAACCGCTGGGCATTGCGGTAGAAGTGGTGATTACCAAAGACATTGCTACCGTGATCTATCAGAACTGGGATTATGATCTATACGGCAACAGCCAGGTCAACTCCGATCCGAATGCCTTGTATGCCTTCTATCACACCAGTGCGGAAGGGGAACGTCCGACATTATCCGGTTTATCTGATCCAAAGATCGATCAACTTCTGGAGCAGGGAGCGGTAGAGACCGATTCGGCGAAAAGGGTAGACATCTACAGTCAGATTCAGAAATATCTCATTGAACAGGCGGTTATTTTGCCAATCTACGTATTTCCGTATACCGTGGCTGCATCCAAAAACGTTGAAGGTATTAAGTTTGATTCACTCGGTTATCCACTCTTTAATGATGTACGTATTCAGCCATAGTGCACGTTAGGTTATCCAGTCTCATCATTCCAACAAGGCATACAGCCTGTTGCGGATTCAGAAAGGAGCCATCCCGGTATGATTCAACTGATCTTGTCACGGCTAGCAACTTCGCTTCTCGTTATATTTGGAGCTTCGGTGCTGGTGTACTGCATCATGTATCTTCTGCCGGGTGATCCGGTGCTGCTTATGCTGGACCCGTCCTCGGCTACTCCGGAGATGATTGCAAATCTCCGGGCACAGCTTGGGCTGGATCAACCATTTTATATCCAGTTTGCGAACTATTTTGGCGATATGTTACGCGGGGATTTTGGTCAATCCATGGTCAACTCCGATCCGGTATTGCCGAAAATTGTGGAGCATTTCCCGGCAACGCTGGCATTAACGGCACTCAGCTCACTGATTGCCATCACGATCGGAATTACACTTGGCGTTCTGTCAGCCATTCATCGGAATGGTGTAATTGATGTTTTGGCTCGGCTCGTTGGATTGTTCGGCATCTCGATGCCAACGTTCTGGACCGGCATTCTGCTTATTCTGTTGTTTTCCGTGCAACTCGGCTGGTTCCCGGCGATGGGTTCGGATGGATTCAGTTCATTGGTGCTTCCGGCAGCTACGCTCGGACTTGTCGGAGCAGGATTTATTTTGCGGATGGTGCGTAACAGCATGCTTGAAGTGATTAACGAACCGTTTATTATTGCTTTACGAGCCAAAGGATTATCTGAACGTGCCATCATGTATGGTCATGCGCTCCGTAATGCGTTGATCCCCGCCGTAACGGTCATTGGTATGTTGATAGGGGATTTGCTGGCAGGAACGGTAGTGGTAGAGACCGTATTCTCCAGACAGGGGATCGGTCGTATTATTGCCGATGCGCTGATGGCGAAGGATCTGCCGGTGGTGCAGGGTGTTGTGTTTTTTACATCCATCATCTATGTCGTGTTGAATTTGCTTGTAGACATCTCGTATTCCTACATTGATCCTCGGGTTCGGCGGGAGGTCCGTACATGATATAGATCAGAAACATCGTATCAGGAGGATGCAGCATGTGAAGCAGCAGGGAAGGAGGCGTTAATAGATATGAATATGAAACCTTTGGCTGGTGACAAAAAGGCATGGACAGGAAGCGCAGCAAGTGCAGGAAGTGTAGGAAAAGCACGCCTGTGGAGGTGGAATCGCCTGTCTTGGCAGCGCCGCGTTTCATCCGCAGTATCGCAATTGTTTTTGTATACCGCCCTGCTCATCGTCATCTTCACTGTGGCCTGTGCCATCGTGCCTGGCTGGATTGCGCCTTATGATCCAACACAGATGATGACGGATGCCATTCTACAGGCTCCTTCTGTTGCACACCTGTTCGGTACAGATTATTTCGGCCGGGACATCTTCAGTGTGGTTGTGCATGGCAGCAGGGACTCCTTGCTGATTGGTTTTGCTTCCGTGCTTGTTGGCGGTCTCGTCGGCAGTGCTCTTGGCATCCTTGCGGGATATGCGGGAGGACTGGTTGATACGATAACGATGCGGGCGGTGGATATTCTCATGGCCGTACCGGGTGTATTACTCGCCCTGTCTGTTGCTGCGGCGCTTGGGCCAGGACTGCTGAATATTGCCCTGGCTGTTGCAGTAGCTTCGATACCAGGTTATGCAAGGGTGATGCGCGGTCAGGTGATGTCCGTCAAAAATCTCCCCTTCATTACAGCCACACGTTCACTAGGTGGTTCCAATGCCCGCATTTTCTGGAAACATGTGCTGCCACATTCCTTGTCTCCGCTACTCGTGATGGCAACGCTGGGTGTAGGTACATCCATCCTGACGGGGTCTGGACTCAGTTTCCTCGGGCTCGGAGTACTGAAAGAAATTCCGGATTGGGGTGCACTGCTGTCCCAAGGTAGAGGTTATTTGACCGTAGCTTGGTGGATTTGCACATTCCCGGGTCTGGCCATTACATTGTTTGTCTTGGCTGTAAATCTGATTGGGGACGAAATTCGCGATCGACTCGATCCAAAAGTAAAAGGAGCGGCTTGACCGCTATTCCAAGGAGGAAAATAACATGTCACATGTTGTCATTATCGCCGGAACACCGTCCAAGCGTTCAAGGTTGACGGGACTCACGGATTATAGTAACCATACGTTAAGCAAGGCAGGCATTTCCGTTGAAGTGATACAGGTAACCGATTTGCCGGCTGAAGATCTGGTGCAGGCCAAGTTCGACAGTCCGGCCATTCAGGATGCACTTGCCATTGTCGATGCAGCGGATGCCGTTATTGTGGCTACTCCTGTATATAAGGCAGCTTATTCGGGGGTACTCAAGCTGTTTCTTGACCTGATTCCACAAGAAGGACTACGGGATAAGGTAACCCTCCCCCTGGTTATTGGCGGTTCGATTGCACATTTGCTTGCCATTGATTATGCATTGAAGCCTGTGCTTACAGCACTCGGCGGGCGCCATATTCTTGGCGGCGTATACGCGGTGGATCAAGCGATTGAACGCAATGAGGACGGAACATTTACACTTGCAGCAGATATTACTGCACGTTTAGATCGGTCTCTGGAAGAATTAAGATTGACACTGGAAAAGGATGGTATTACGATATCCTAAAACCAAGTAATTTTATAGGGAAATAAGATGATGCGGAGGCGCCTATGAATGTTGAAAACATTGAAGCGTTTGTATATATCAATCATTACGGAAGCTTCAATAAGGCGGCTGAAGTACTCTTCTTGTCCCAGCCTTCGGTGACAGCACGTATTCAATCACTGGAAAGAGAGCTGGGATGCAAGCTGTTCGACCGACTAGGCAAGCAGATTGTGCTGACGGATGAAGGCCGCAAATTTTTGCCGTATGCGCAGCAGGTGCTGCAAGTGATCCAGAAGGGCAAACAGAAAATTCAGCAGCGGAGAACGACACCTGAGGCATTGCGCCTCGGAAGTACTGTGTCAGTGTCCAACTATGTCATCCCCGATTTTCTGCCCCGAATCAAGGAGTCGTACCCCGAAGTCAACATTAAACTGACAACAGCCACAACGGATCAATTGATTGCCAAACTGCTCGGTCAAGAGATTGATCTGGCGTTTGTACGCAAGGTCATGCACCCTTCAATCCGCACCGTTGCTTTTTACGAAGATCCGATACAGCTATACGTGTACAGAGGGCATCCTTTCATTGAAAGCGGACATGTCAGCATGGAGGCGATCCGGAATGAACAGCTGGTCTTTTTCGAATGTGGCTCTCTGGACTGGCTTCGGATTCACCGAGCCTTCGACTCCTTGGAGTATCCGCCGGATATTACATATCATGTCGATAATTCGGAAACAGCGAAAAAACTGGTCATGCAAGGTGCGGGCATTGCTTTCCTCCCGGGGTTAGCAGTAAAGAAAGAGGTACAGCGTCAGGAGCTGTTCCCGATTCAAGTCCATGAGGTGGCAGGTGTATCACTACAGATCAGTGTGGTGACTTTAAAAGAAGAATATTCGCCATTTGCAGAGCCTTTTGGAGAACTGCTGCGGCAATTGTAGATGGAAAGGTGAATCAGTTCTCACCGCTATATATCCGATAAATTAAGCTTGAAAGGAGGGCACAGAATACGATGAAAAGTGATCTGGAGCAGACGAAAGGGCAGCTTGTACAGCGGGAGGAAGAGCAACAGCAAGTTGAGCAGAGAGAGCTACAGCAGGAAGCAGGGCAAACTTTGGATGACCAACATGTGCTGCCATGGGTACAGAATACGGAGCAAGAGCAAGAGCTCGCGGCATATCTGACCGGAATTCGGCGACATCTACATCGCAATCCGGAGCTTTCCGGTGAGGAAAAGGAAACGACAGCAGCCATTCGCAACTGGCTGGAAGAGGAAGGTGTTCACCTTGCCGATGAGTATAAACTGCGGACAGGGCTTGTTGCTGAGGTTGGGCGGGGAAACGGTCCTGTCGTTGCGCTGCGAGCGGACATTGATGCCTTGCCTATTCAGGAGGAAACCAAGCTGGAGTTTGCATCGCAGATTGCGGGCCGAATGCATGCATGCGGGCACGATGCGCACACCGCTATTTTGATTGGAGCTGCGCGGTTGCTGAAGCAGCGTGAATACAGTTTGCCCGGGAAAGTGCGATTGATTTTTCAACCTTCAGAGGAGAAGGCAATAGGTGCACGGCAAGTCATCCAGAGCGGCGCATTCGCCGATGTTCGGGCTATATTTGGTTTGCACAATAAACCGGATCTGCAAGTAGGTACAGTGGGCATTCGTGAAGGGGCATTGATGGCTGCAGCGGATGGATTTGTCGTTAAAGTGCAGGGCGTGGGCACCCATGCGGCTGTACCCGAGGCTGGCATCGATCCAATTGTGGTTGCTTCACATATCGTCATCGCGTTGCAGGCCATTGTCAGCCGGAATGTAGGTGCTCAGGAGAGTGCTGTACTCAGCGTTACGAAAATGAACAGCGGTACGGCCTGGAATGTCATCCCGGAGGAAGCGATACTTGACGGCACAGTACGCACGTTTGACGAGAAGGTGCGCGCCCGTATCCGGGAACGTTTCAATCAGGTCGTAGCTGGCGTGGCTGCAGCCTACGGCACAACGGCGACGGTACGCTGGATTCAGGGGCCGCCTGCTGTGGTCAATGATGAATTGCTGGCATTGGATGCAGAACAAGTCGTGCGTGAGCTGGGGTTAAATCATGTCAGACCGCTGCCTTCACCGGCAGGAGAGGATTTTTCCTTTTATCAAAAAGAAGTGCCGGGCCTGTTTCTCTTTCTCGGGACATCGGGACCGCACGAGTGGCATCATCCGGGCTTTGATGTAGATGAGCGGGCGCTACCGATTGGTGCATACCTGCTGGCAGGGCTGGCTGAACAGGCTTTGAAACGTCTGCAAGCTTAAAAGGCACTGATGTTGAAAAGAAAGTAGACGTTTAATTTGAATTCAAAGTGTATTCTTGTTCTCGATCTGTAACATTTGCTTCGGAGCTGGCGCTAGTCGTCAGCTCTGTTTTGTTTTATTTTCAAAAATCGGGGAATCCGCAGGGACTTTTCAGTTATTCTAACACCGGAGTGTACGCGTAAAATCGGGTTGTACAACAGGCATAGATGGAAATATTTGTTGACGACCCCCAATGAGTGTGCTATATTTTTCTCGTCCTTTAATCGTAATTATTACTATTAAATACATAAGTTGACCTATTTATTTACACAGAAACGGAGAGGACAGAAAAAACCTGAGAAAGCGTAGCGGTCGCCTTTATCATCGGATTTTTCCCTTTGGAAAAGGGAATCAAAAAAAATCTGGAGATAACAGCGATGGGAAGGTTATTCTGTCATCGGAGTGCTCCGTGTAAACTTTCTTAGTTTAACTTATGTAGAGCAAGCAACGGAGAACTTCAATTCGAGTCTAAAGAACAGGAGCCGCCGCCGCGATGAAACAAGAGATTGATTTTATCAAATGTAATCCGACGCAGAACATGACCCTTCTGGTAAGGACGGATCACGCAGCCGAACATTACAGTGATATCGCTTCCAGCCTGATGTCCTATGATCACGTTTACGCTGAACAAGTCGGGTTCATCAAGCAGCCACGAAGGCCAGAAGCCGTTGCCCGTCTGGAGATGGCAGGAGGGGAGTTTTGCGGCAATGCTTGTATGGCACTGGCAGCCCATATTGCAGCAGAAGCAGGGCTGGATAAGAAAGCGTTTATGAATATCAAGCTGGATGTTTCAGGTACAGAGCACTTAATCAGCTGTCAGGTGAAGCGGCGAGAGCATCGGTATGATTGCCGGGTTACGATGCCGGTTCCCGATCAGATCGAGCGGCGGAAGATTACGTTTGAAGGTATGGAGCTGGATATTGTCATTGTCCGGTATGCCGAATTCATTCACATCGTGATTGAAGTGCAGGACGTTGATGACCTGATGAAGCGAAGGGCAGAACATCTCGCACGGTTACTGGGACTCACGATGGGAGATAAAATGATTGGTGTTTTGTTATATCACCCCGCTACGAAAGAGATGGCGCCCCTTATTTATGTCCCGCAGCTGGACAGTCTGATCTGGGAGAGAGGTTGCGGATCAGGTACGGCCTCTGTAGGTGCTTATCAGGCCTGGCTTAGACAGAGCGAAGTCACCCAGTTGGTCAAACAACCTGGAGGTATAATTAAGGTGAGCGCTCAGTGGGAGGCCCAAGGAGTGAAGGCCATTACGATTGAGGGAACTGTTGGTATTGTTGCCTATGGCACGGCTTTCATTGATACCTTACAGGAGCAGAGCAGGAGCGTCGTAGAGGTCTGAGCGAATACCTGAGACTGAGATGTAAGAGGTTGACCATAACAAGGTTCAGGAGGAGAGATTTTGATAACGTTAATGCACTTTGAGACGAGACTTCGAGTGTTTGTTGAACAATTCGGCAAGCTTGCGGTCAGATATGATCAGACGCTTGAGCATAGCGCTGAACTGGAAGCGGTGATTAATGAGTATGCATGGTTTGTGACCGACCCTGATCACAAGATCGCTTGGGGGATGTTGAGGCAAGCCGAACTGCAGGAGCTTGATCCGCTAGTTCAGGCTCTAAGACAAAAGTCCGCTCAGTGCGTCGCGATTATGGAGAAATATCGGGCATTGAAGCTGCAGGATGGAGAAGTGCAGATTGCGGATTATTTTAAAAATATCGAAGAGTGCATCGACAAAGAGTTTGGCAGCTTTCAGGTGACACCTCAATCCAAAGTGCTACTGGTGGGTTCCGGTTCATTTCCGATGACCCCTTTACTAATCGCTAAACGTACCGGAGCCGAGGTGGTTGGCATTGATATCGATGCAGAGGCGATCACGCTTGGGCGAAAAGTGGTGGAGAAGCTTGGGGCAGGCTTGAACATTCGTTTAGAGCAGCAACTGCTGGAGGATCTGGCGTATACCAGGCAGGCGACACATATTATTTTCAGCTCCACGGTGGCTAACAAGTATGACTTGCTCGATCAATTATACGCATTGACCAATGAACAAGTCGTTGTAGCTATGCGGTATGGCAATGGGTTGAAATCACTGTTTAATTATCCTATGAAAGAGACGGACGGCAACAAATGGAGATTGGCAGATAACATTCTACGCCCGCATGATGTGTTCGATATCGCGTTGTATCAGAAGGCGTAAGACGTCGAGTGAAGTGTACTTTGGTCTATGATTTGTTTACAGGGAGGTATGTATGAACGGCGTTGAAAAAGTTCTGTTATGCGGCACGGGTCCTGTGTCCATTCAGCTTGCGGTAATCTTGAAAATACATCTGGGCTGTCATGTGGGTATGGCGGGCAGGCAATCGGTGCGGTCAGCATCGTTCTTTGCATCACTGGAACAGAGCCAGCAACAGGTTCAGGTGACGATTCAAAATGAGAAGCATCGACCCTTCGCCGGGGGATGTACAGTGGATCAAGTATTTAAAGGATACAACACCCTTGAAGGGGAGTGGGATACACTAATATTGGCAGTCACCACGGATGCTTATATCGATGTACTCCAAGAAATCAATGATGAGTTCATTAAACAACTGAAATACGTTATTTTGGTTTCCCCTACCTTTGGTTCCAGTCTCCTGGTGAGTCAGTATTTGCTTGAGCGAAATGCTTCCCCGGAAATCATCAGCTTTTCCACCTACCTGGGCGATACTCGCTGGATGCATGAACAACCGTCGAATGAAGTGATCACCACGGGGGTCAAAAGGAAGGTGTACATTGGCTCCACGGTTCCCTCTTCAACCTATGTACAGCAATTAAGAGATTTATTCCAGCGGTTGCATATTTCACTCGCCGTCATGTCTTCTCCACTGGAAGCCGAAACAAGGAATATTTCGCTGTACGTACACCCACCGTTGTTTATGAACGAATTTTCGCTAGAGGCCATTTTTGGTGAGCAAGGTGTTCAAAAATATGTTTATAAGCTTTATCCCGAAGGGCCGATTACACCCAAGCTCATTTGTAGTATGCGGTCACAGTGGCAGGAGATCCGGCAGATTACAGACAGACTTCATATTCAGGGAGTGAACCTGTTGCAGTTTATGACGGATGACAATTATCCGGTTCGATTAGAGAGTTTATCACGTCAGGATATCGAGAAATTTGATCAGTTACAGGCCATCCATCAGGAGTTTTTATTATACATACGGTATGCCTCGTTATTGATTGATCCCTTCTCGGAGCCGGATGCTGCTGGCACATATTTTGACTTCTCGGCCGTGCCGTTCCGCCGAATGTTTATAAACCGCGAGGGTGAACTCGATGTACCGAGAATGCCCAAGGAAGATTACTACCGCATCAAAATGATTCAGGGCATCGCGAGACATGTGAAAGTTGATTGTCCAACGATAGATCGTTTCATTGCCACATATGAAGCTAAGCTTCAGGAAGTGGCGCGTACACATCCAGATCAGCGTCTGTCGACTGCGTTTGTGATCCAGTCGTTTGGGCAGGATATTCGCATGATTTGCGCGGGCTTGAGGGGATAACAGGGATCGGAGGTTATTCTGACCGAGGAGTGGTCTTGTGTAAAGGATTAATTTAAATTTTATTTGTTTATCAGGGGGAACTATGGTGAGAAAAAGACGTACTTTTATACGGGTAATAACACTGGTCGCTGTCATTGCGATGGTTTCAGGCTGTGCTCAGAATGCCGCCAAGGAGAATACTCGAGCGGCATCAGTAAACAGCGAGGTCAATAATGAAATCATCTACGCTTCTGCCAAAGATATTAATGATATGAACCCACATTTGTACACAGGTTCGATGCCTGCGCAAGGCATGATGTATGAATCTCTGGTAGAGAACACGGCTGAGGGAATCAAACCATTGCTGGCCGAATCATGGGACATCTCCAAGGACGGCAAAACGTATACCTTTCATCTGCGCAAAGGGGTGAAGTTCCATGACGGCGAGCCCTTTAACGCCGAAGCGGTCAAACAGAATATCGAAGCGGTTCAGGCCAATGCCGAGAAACATGCCTGGATCAAGCTCTCCACTAAGCTGAAGGATGTCAAAGTGAAGGACGAATACACCGTGGAGCTGGATCTGTCAGATGCCTATTATCCGACGCTCGTGGAGTTGTCCATGACCAGGCCATATGTCTTTATCTCACCAAAGGATTTCAAAAACGGTGGAACCAAGGACGGCGTGAACGGTTTCCATGGAACTGGGCCGTACAAGTTGACCGGGCATAAGGTTGAAGAAAATGCCACCTTTGAAGCCAATACGGAATACTGGGGCGGTGAACCTGCCATTCAGAAAATCACGGCCAAAGTGCTTCCCGCTGGTGAAACGACATATTTGGCGCTGCAAAAAGGCGAAATCAACTTTGTCTTCACGGATGACCGCGGTGCAGACAGCATTGACGTAGAAGCGATGGATCAGCTGGCAGCATCCGGCGAATATCAGGTGGTGCGAAGTGATGCGATGAATACGGCGATGATTGTCGCGAATAGCAGCAAGCAGAACAGCCCGGTTCATGAAAAAGCTGTGCGGGAGGCGTTATGGATCGGTATCGATCGGGAGACGATCAGCAAGGATATTTTTAATGGCACACAGACGGCAGCCAATACTTTATTTTCATCCAATGTGAACTACGCCAACGTCGACTTGAATGTTCGAACGTATGATCCGGAAGAAGCCAAACGTCTACTGGATCAGGCGGGCTGGACTTTGGCAGAGGGCAAAACCGTACGTGCGAAGAACGGCCAACCCTTAGTTATGAAACTGTATTATGACAGCAACTCGTCCTCTCAGAAAATGCAGGCGGAGTTCATCCAATATGCGATGAAAGAGATCGGTATGGAACTGGATCTGACAGGCGAAGAGTCCTCTTCCATTGCGAACCGAAGAGCGACGGGGGAATATGATCTGTTGTTCAACCAGACCTGGGGACTTGCGTATGACCCGCAGAGCACCATCGCCGCGTTCACATCGGATTCAGCATACAAACATACGACAAGTGGCATTGCTGAAGCGGATGAACTGTACCGGAAGATTGATCAGGTGATGAGTTCAACCGACGATGACTCAACAACGGAGCTTCATCATGGAGAATCGAGAAAAGCACTTTATGCGGATATTTTAAACATCGTACATGATGAAGCGGTGTTCATCCCGCTTACGAACGGGCGTGTCACCGTTGTTGCTCCGACACGTCTGCAAGGGATTACCTTTAAACAGACACAGTATGAATTGCCGTTTGAGAAGATGAAATTCGAGTAGAGGGGAGAGGGCTATGGGGAGTTATATTGCCAAACGACTGCTGCTGACCATCCCTTTACTAATTGTTATTTCTTTGATTACATTTCTGTTGATCAATCTCTCCCCACTCGACCCGGCAGTCGTTGTGCTGCAGGCACAGGATGTACCGCAGATCACCGATGAACTGATCGCTCAAACGAATGAAGCGCTGGGTTTTAACCAGCCTTTCCTCGTTCGTTATATGGACTGGATGGCGGCCGTTGTGCAGTTTGACTTTGGATATTCTTATGTGTCCGGTGAGTCGGTGTGGTCTTTAATCGGGCCGGCTTTACTGAACACGTTAAAGCTTACGCTCGTATCATCCGTCTTCATCATCCTGTTATCCATAGGGCTTGGCGTGCTCTGTGCCTTGAACGAAGGGAAGCTGCTGGATCAATCCGTTAGAGGTGTGTCCTTTTTCCTGACAGCGATGCCGTCTTATTGGCTTGCGGCCATCCTGATCTGGTATTTTTCGGTGAAACTAGACCTGCTGCCGACCAGTGGCATGGACTCTTATCGCAGCTACATTCTGCCTGTGCTGGTGATCACGGTCAGTTATACGGGCATTTATTTTCGAACGGTACGCAGTGCAATGCTGAGCAACATGAATGAGGATTATGTGTTATATGCCCGCGCGAGCGGCATTAGCGAGCGGAAGGTCATGCTGCACATACTGCGTAACTCCTTGCAAGTCGCGGTGTCGATCTTCTGCATGGCGATTCCGATAGTACTAGGCAGCACGGTTGTCATTGAAAATGTATTTGCATGGCCGGGTCTTGGCCGGCTGAGTGTAAAGTCGATTCTGAGCCGGGATTTTCCGATCATTCAGGCGTATGTGCTTATTTTGGCAGTAACGTTTGTGTTATTTAACATGCTTTCGGACATGATCAATGCAGCGCTGAATCCTCGTTTAAGAAAGGAAATCTGATGCGACTATTCAAAAATCTGAAGCGTGATAAACTTGCCGTGACCTCTCTTGTCGTTATTGTCGTGACCATTGCTCTGGGCATCTGTGCGCCTCTCGTTGCACCTCATGACCCTGGAGCCGTCAACATGAAACTGCGCTATGCCTCACCTTCCTGGCCCTATCTGTTAGGCAATGATCACCTTGGTCGATGCGTCTTATCCCGAATGATCTACGGTATCCGTCCGAGTGTGCTATGGGTGCTGGCGGCACTCGCTTTTTCTGTACTGGTTGGTGCGGCTGCAGGATTTGTCGCAGGGTATTTCAAAGGTAAAGTGGATGCGTGGTTGATGCGAATCTGTGACATTATGCTGTCTTTTCCCGGATATGTGATGACTCTGGCGGTGGTTGGTATTTTGGGGGCGGGGCTTGAAAATATTCTGATCGCGTTTGTCTGTATAAAATGGGCCTGGTTTGCGCGTGTCATTCGTACATCCGTGATGCAATTCTCTGACATGGACTATGTGAAATTCGCCAAAGCTTCGGGTATACCGAGCCTAACCATCATTATACGTCACATCATTCCAGTAACGTTTGCCGATATCGCCGTGATTTCCAGTGGCGCGATGTGTTCCATGATGCTGCAGGTGTCGGGGCTATCCTTTCTGGGACTGGGCATTCAGGCGCCCCATGCGGAGTGGGGCATGATGTTGAATGAGGCGAGAGAAGTCATGTTCTCCAGACCTGAACTGATGCTTGCGCCGGGGCTTGCGATTGTTGTGGTGGTATCGGCTTTTAACTTTTTATCAGATGCACTTCAGGTGGCGTTGGACCCGAAATTAATGACCTCTCCAGGCAATCCGGATAAATCTCGTGAAAGAGAGGTGAGACAGGCAGCCTATGAATATAGTCGAGGTTGAGCATCTGAAAGTATGGGATACGCATACAGATCAGGCCATTATTCATGACAGTTCATTTACGGTGCGGCAGGGGAGCTGCATGGCGATTGTCGGGGAGAGCGGAAGCGGAAAATCGGTCACATGCAGAGCGCTGATGCGGCTGAATAAGCCCAATATGCGCCAATCGGGAAAGATGCTGTTTCGGGGCGAGGACCTGAACCAACTTTCGGAACAAGAGATGCAGCGTAGAAGAGGCAAGCGACTGTGTATGATTTTGCAGCATGGGATGAGTGCATTTGATCCTTCGTGTGTGGTCGGTGTACATATCCGGGAGACGTTGCAGACGCATTATCGCTGGAACACCCGTGAGCTGGAGCAAAGAATGCGGCTCGCAATGGAAAGTGTCATGCTCCGAAATCCGATGGACATCCTGAACAAATATCCCCATCAGTTGTCTGGCGGCATGTTGCAACGAATCATGATTGCACTCGCTCTTGTGCTGGAACCGGATCTGATTATTGCGGATGAGCCAACCACGGCGCTGGACACGATCTCCCAATACGAAGTGCTGGAGCAGCTGATTCAGCTGCGTGAACGTATGGGGTGCTCCATGATCTTTATCTCACATGATCTCGGCGTTGTGCAGAAAATTGCGGATGATGTTATGGTCATGAAAGACGGCAAGATTGTGGAGCAGGGCAGCATACTGTCTGTTTTGCAGGAGCCTGCACATGCGTATACCCGCTATCTCGTATCTACCCGACTGGAGTTGAGCAATCATTTCAAAGCATTGATGCAGGGGGAATCATAGATGCTAACGGTAGAGCAGGTTGAGAAATCATATGTCCAAGGCGGACTGTTCTCGAAGCGTCGGCAGCAGGTGTTGAAAAAGGTGACCTTGGAATGCCGGCATGGTGAATGCCTCGGCATTATTGGTGAAAGCGGCAGCGGCAAATCCACTTTAGGTCGGTTGATGCTTGGACTGGAAAGCCCGGATCGAGGTGCTATCCGGCTGGATGGAGAAGATGTGAAGGATCGGCGAGTACGGATGGGCCGCATCAGCGCGGTTTTTCAAAACTATACCTCCTCCATCAATCCGTTTCTTACGGTGCAGGATGCGATTATGGAGCCGATGAAGGTACTCCAAAAGTCAGGACAAGGACAGCAGATTAACGCAAAAGTAGATACACTGCTTGCCCAAGTTGGACTGGACTCATCATACCGGCTCAAGTACCCGCATGAGCTGTCCGGTGGGGAAGCACAACGAGTCTGCATCGCGAGAGCGGTGTCGACGGAACCGCAGTACCTTGTGTTGGACGAAGCCGTCAGCTCGCTGGATGTGTCGGTTCAGATTCAGGTTTTGCAATTGCTAAAATCGTTGAAGAGCTTATACAAGATGAGTTATGTCTTCATTACGCACGACATTCAGGCGGCAGCCTATATCTGCGACAGGTTTGTTTTTTTCAGAGAAGGCCAGATTGAAGAAACGGTTGCGGTTGATCAGTTAAGGCATGTGCAGTCCGACTATGCTCAACAATTGTTGAGCCATCTCATTTCACTATAGCGTGGAGAAGTAGGGGAGACGGTTGTGATTGAAAGGGGGAACAATTGTTGTGAGTGGGGCAATGTCATGGCCTTTTTTGCGTTTGTACATTTTGGTGCTACTCTACTTCAGTGCCAATGCCATTCTGAATGTGATTATTCCGTTGCAGGGGGCATTCCTCGGTGCTAGCAGCACAACGATCGGGCTGATTATGGGTGCGTATATGTTTACAACGATGTTTTTCAGACCGTGGGCGGGTAAAATTATTCAAAAGCACGGGCCGATCAAAATACTGCGTTTTATTCTGATTATCAATGGCTTTGCCTTGATTCTCTACACGTTTACAGGACTTGGTGGTTATCTGATTGCCCGTATTTTACAAGGCGTATCGACGGCCTTTTTTTCCATGGCGCTGCAGATTGGCATCATTGATGCACTACCGGAGAAAGAGCGTTCTCAGGGCATCTCCTATTATTCACTGTTCAGCTACATTCCGGGCATTGTTGGCCCGGTGCTTGCTTTAGCCATTTGGCAGACCGGAGGCATGGATTATTTTACAGTGGTGTTAATCGGAATCGCGGTCTGTACGGGTGTATTCGGATATACAGCCAAGATAGAAAAACATAAGGAACAACTACAGTCCGCTACAGATGCATCCGGGCAGAACGTGAGTATGTGGGAGTCCTTCGGCCAGCTGGTGAAAAATCCATTGTTGTTCCGCTGTAGTATGCTGATGCTGAGTGCATCGGTGGTATTTGGCGCGGTCACTACATTTATTCCGCTGTATGCGAGTCAGATTAATAGCGGCAATGCCGGCGTATACTTGATGCTGCAGGCGGGTACAGTGGTGCTGGCTCGAATCGCACTCCGCAAACGCATTCCTTCGGACGGGAAGTGGCATTCACCGTTTATCATGACCACGATGCTTTTGCTGGCTGTTGCGGCACAATGTGTGAGTTTTTCCGTTACGGGAGGCATACTCTTCTTTTATTCGGGTGCCGTTCTGATGGGGATCGCTCAAGCCATTTTGTATCCAACGCTCACGACGTATCTGTCCTTTGTTTTGCCTCAGCTGAACCGCAATGTACTCATGGGTTTGTTTATTGCGACGGCTGATTTAGGCATTTCGCTGGGTGGTGCAGTCATGGGGCCAATCGCTGACATGTCTTCCTATTCATTTATGTACACGATCTGTGCTATTCTAGGAGCGGTAATGATCGTTTTTGCCTATGAACGGCGTAAAGCGACTACCGGAACCTCATGAGCTGACGGCCAGGGAACGGGAACGTGGGTACGTGGGTACGTGTTAGAGAAAGCAGGTATGAACTATTGAAATCTTCTATAACAACAACATCCAGTGGAAAATTAGACCCGGTATCGTTTTCCTTTATCGGGTTTTACATACTGGCTTTTTTGTTTTTTGCGGCGAATGCGGCGTTGACGATTATTTTGCCTTTGCGCAGTGAAATGGCCGGGCTAAATCAGGCTGAAATTGGTCTGATGATGGGCAGTTACATGTTCACCTGCATGCTGCTCCGACCATTTGCGGCACAGATGCTGGGCAAGTATGGACCGCTCCGGGTTATGCGATGGCTGCTGATGTTACATGCCGGGACGTTGCTACTGTTTATTGTATCCGGGGTAGAAACGTACCTGTGGCTACGGGCATTGCAGGGCGTGGCGACCGCATTTTTTTCAATGACGATGCAGGCAGGCATTGTAGAAAGACTGGAGGATAAGGATCGTGCGCAAGGCCTGGCGATGTACACCTTGTTTACGATGGTGCCTTCGCTAGTCATCCCGATTCTGGCCGTGCAAATCTGGCAAAACGCCAGTGAGCTTGCGTTTACGCTGTTGATGATTGGACTGGCGGCATTACCCATGTTGCTCGGATACAAGGTGGATTTACCACAGAGCACGGTGCAGAACAAAACGTATACGCTGGGGGATATGCTTCGCTCGTTCAGTGGCATCTGGCGCAGTACACCCCTGCTCGTCAGCAGTGTGGTCATGCTGTTTGCTTCCTGTGTTTTCGGAGCGACAGCGACGTTTCTTCCGCTCTATATGGTATCGACAGGTGTAGCGAGTGCGGGTATCTTTTTGACGATTCAGGGTCTGGTGGTGATCCTATGCCGATTTATTTTACGCAAAAAAATACCTTCGGACGGCAGCTGGAATACGTGGCTTATGGCAGGTCTGATGTTATCTGCGGCGCTCGGGACACAGCTGCTTAGCCTGATGGATACACTGGGGCCGTTTGTGTATATTTCTGCAGTGTTTAGCGGGTTTGCGCTGGCGTTGCTATATCCCACCCTGACCACGTATTTATCCTTTGTATTGCCTGCGGATTCGAGATACGTGCTTATGGGCATATTTATGTCCTCGTACGACCTCGGTTTTTCGCTGGGCGGGCTGGCGATGGGCATTGTAGTGCAGATCAGCTCTTATTCAGCCATGTTTACGGTTTGTACGATGATTTCTGTTGCCGCATTGATTGTCGTGGTGTTTTTCAGACAGCGGATGGAAGCCGGGAATAAGCCTATTACTGCGTCAGCGAGTCAGTGAGTTGAGTTGGAAGACAGAAGGAAAGACAAGGGTATGGTGTAGATTTAGGTAAGGTACGGAAGAAGGTAAAGGAAGCGGCACAGGTCGCAAGCAATAGGGTTATACAAACAGGAGCTACAGATGAAGAGCTACAGGTAAAGACTTACTGATTAATAGTTACAAATAAAGAATTACAAATAAAGAATTACAAATAAAGAGTTACAGATAAAGCTTATGGGTTCTTCTGCGAAGCGCATTACGAATGCGAATGCGAATGTGCAGGGGAGTCATAAGCTTTTTTTATTATTTTTTTTGCACGAGACACGAAAAAAGATTTGACAACGGCGCCAAGCAGGATTATAGTCATTGTTGTTAATCGTAATTATTACTATTAAACAAAAATCCACCTATCAAGATGGATTGTACCTATAAGGAGTAGATCATATGACACAAAAGCAAATACCGGTAACCGTTCTTAGCGGTTATCTTGGGTCAGGTAAAACAACGGTTCTGAATCATGTGTTGCACAATCGGCAAGGGCTGAAAGTTGCTGTGATCGTGAACGACATGAGTGAGGTCAACATTGATGCGGCTATGGTGAAAGGGGAGGCTACACTCTCTCGTACCGAAGAGAAACTGGTGGAAATGTCTAACGGCTGCATATGTTGCACCCTCCGTGATGATCTGATGCAGGAGATCAAAAAGCTGGTGAACGAAGGCAAGTATGACTACATTCTGATCGAGTCGACAGGTATTAGCGAACCTGTTCCGGTAGCACAGACATTTACATACGCCGATGAAGAGACAGGCATCGATCTGACACGTCTAGCGAAGCTGGATTGTCTCGTCACTGTCGTTGATGCCAACCGGTTCTGGCATGATTATGCCTCAGGGCAAAGCTTGCTTGATCGGAATCAGGCGACTGGAGAGGAAGATACTCGTGATGTGGTCGATTTGCTCATTGATCAGATTGAGACCTGTGATGTGTTGCTACTGAACAAATGTGATCTCGTGGAAGAAGCGGAACTTCACAAACTGGAGGGCATAATCCGTAAGTTGCAACCGAGTGCCAAAATCATTCGTACGGTGAACGGACAGGTGAATCCGGTGGAGATTTTGAATACGGGACGATTTGATTTTGAGAAAGTGAGTATGTCGGCTGGCTGGATTCAGGAGTTGGAAAAAGAGTCCCACACACCAGAGACTGAAGAATACGGTATTGGATCATTTGTGTACCGCCGCAGGAAGCCGTTTCATCCTTCCCGTCTGGCTGAATTCATGAGCTACTGGCCGGAGGAGGTTGTACGTGCCAAAGGGCTGGTATGGCTTGCGGCTGAAGGGGATGTGGCTGCCAGTCTGAGTCAGGCAGGGCCATCCATCCAGTTTGGGCCTGTCGGGCATTGGGTTGCTGCACTGCCGGAAGCGGACAAGGAAGAGATTTTGCGGACAGAGCCGGATGTGCTTGCAAAATGGGATGCCGAGTGGGGCGATCGCCAAACGGAATTGGTCATGATCGGAATTGATATGGAGCGTTCTATCATTGAGGATGAACTGGATCAATGTCTGCTCAGTGATGAAGAGATGCTGGCAGATTGGAGACATTTTGATAACCCGTTGCCTTGGCCTGTCGAGGCTGTGTAATAGAGGCTTGAAGGTGTAAGGGAAGAAGGGCTGTAGGAGCTATAAGTGATCTGGGCGTTACAGCAGGACAACCTTATGGATTTAGTGGGCGAGATACTTTTCATAAAACATCTAAAAATTTCAATCTAACAAAGGAGCTGTAGAAGATGGCTAAGAAATCAAAGGTTGTGCGTGAGAAACAACGTCAGGCGGTCGTAGCGAAGTATGCGGAACTGCGCCGCGAACTGAAGGAAAAAGGAGACTATGAGGCGTTACAAAAGCTACCTCGTAATGCTTCACCAACCAGATTGAAAAATCGTTGCGAGGTCACAGGCCGTCCGCGTGGATATCTGCGCAAATTCAAAGTATCCCGGATCAAATTCCGTGAACTGGCTCATCAAGGTCAAATCCCGGGAGTTACCAAATCGAGCTGGTAAGTATTATAAGCGGAGTTCTTGATAAGGAGGTCTCTTCCATGTTGGATATGTTTACGCAGCGGCGAATTGTAGCCTTGATGAACGGTTATGTTCATGAGAAAGTACCAGCAGAGTTACGGACGATGGTGAAGTTAACCTACGAGATGCAGGAAAATGAGTTGATTCTCACCGAAGAGCGCCCTGCTGGACAACGATATCAGTGGGAGCGAATGCCGATTGCTCGTTTTTACTGGGAGGGAGACCAGTGGAAGGTATTTGCTAGCGATGATCAGCACAGCTGGAGTCCAGCGGAAATGGTTATGCCATGCTCCGACTTTGAGGATGTATTGGAGCAAGTGGAGCGAGATGACTCCGGGGTGTTTTGGCGTGAACGTGATTGAAAACATAATTGTGGTGCGTCTTGTGGTAGAACTGAAATAACTAAAATAACTGGAGAAGCGCACATTAGCTATATGAGGATCGGAATCGTGGACAACGATTGGGGTCCTCTTTTTGTTTTGTCGTGAAAGGTTTTAAATGGGTGGTGCGAATAAGTGGAGTAACTTGGTGGTGAGAGTAAAGTGGTGCGAGAGGGTAGAGTAACTTGGCTGGAGAGAAATGTGGCGAAGGTGAAAGAAACTACTGCAGTAGGCTCGGCTCGTGCCCCTAAAAATCTCTAGTACAAAATTCTAACGATCCCCAGGAACGCTATTCACCCCAAAAAAGCGGATTTGAAATTCTAACGATCCGTAGAAGCGTTATTTTGCTGAAAATGGCGATTATGACGGGGGAATCGGTGATTTTCAGCGGAATAAGCTCTCTCGTGATCGTTAGATTTTTTATACTGTGAAATGTGGCTAAATAAGATCTCTGGTGATCGTTAGCGTAAGGAGTGCAGGTGGAGAAGCGGTCATTTGTTGAAGAGCAAACAGCTGGCGAAGAGCAAACAACTGGTGAAGAGCAAACAACTGGTGAAGAGCAAACATTGGATGGAGTGGAGTACACTGGTTCCCTGCCCCTGTAGACCGTATAACCGTGCAGCTCTAGACCGTACAACCGTACAGCCCATACACCGTACAATCTGTTACCCTGCTGACATCCTCACCGACGCCCCTCACTCCCCATCTCTCCGTTCACATCGTCCCTCATTCCTTCATCTGCACACACTTCAAGCTACTCAACTCTCCCACAGCTAAGCCTCGAATAAAACTTCCCCCGTACGTGATACGTCATACCCCTCAAACGCTCGCAACTCTTGTCTGAACTCTGGAGATCGGAGGATGTGTAAAACGGATTCAATCCAGGCCTCGTTCCCTTGTTTTCTCAGCATGACTAAGTCATAGCGCTCCTGCACGAGAGGAATGAAATCGACTTGTCCGACAAGGCGAGCGGCCTTCTCAATGCCAACACCTACATCGGCTTCGCCGGAACTGACTTTCGCTGCCACGCCCATATGACTTGTTTCTTCCATATCATATCCGAGTAGTCCAGCAGCGGATATCCCGTGTAGTCGCAACTGCTCGTCCAGCAGCACCCTGGCGCCAGAACCTTTTTCCCGATTTGCGAGACGCAGGCCTGATTGGTTTAGATCTGTCCAGTTGTTTAACTGACGGGGGTTACCGCGTGGAACATACAGGCCCGCAGGGCGGGACAACAGATTGACTACAATATAGGACCAGCCTGTTAAAATTTTGCGAATATACGGCAGATTATACTCTCCGGTGTCCCCATCCAGCAGATGGGTGCTAACCAGATCGGACTCTCCCCGATACATCGAGATTAGTCCATCCAAACTACCCATAAAAGAGCGCAGTGGACGAATCTCCCGAGATTGTTTCTCGATATGACGCATCAGAATATCCAGACTGACATCTTGTCCTGTAATAACCAGATGGCGAGCCGTACCGGCAATGTTTTGACCGTAGCAAGCCAGAGAACTTGCGAATGCAGGTGAAGCCGTTTGAGAAGCGGATGTAATCCTATTATGAGATGTCATCGCATGCTGCGGCTCTCCTTGACCCATGACTGTGGAAGAGCCAGCAATCGGGCTATGCTTCTGGATAGCCTCGCTCGATAGTTGCTCGGTTGTCACTCCAGGCGCTGCATTTGGCTGCGCCTGTGCTGGCGCCTGAAGTTGCTTGGAACGTCGTTTGTAAGCGTCCAGATCGGCAGCATCAATGCGCATCTGTTTGCCCACACGATAGGCGACCAGGTCTCCCTTTTTGATCAGGTCATAGACGGTCAGTTTTGATATTTTAAGTAGCTTGGCAATTTCTTCGGTTGTGTAGGATTGCTCCTCCGTCATTGATGAAGAACCTCCCTCTATAATATAAAGGCCGTAAAACCCTAAACATCTAATTTCATATAAAAGGGTGTTTCTTGTACTATACCATTATTTGAACATACGCATAAACTTGGGAACGGACAATAAAAAAAGCCGTCATACTGTGTTAAACCCGGAATGTGATGAATATCACCTTCCTATTTTATTTGTTCTGTGTATAATTATTTATAATCAATTATATCTATTTATAACTAAACATAACGTTAATTATGGGTTTTGGGGGAGAACAAGTGAATAAAAGAATCGGATATGTACTTGGAACTATGTCACTGGGACTGGCGCTTTTACTGGCTGGCTGTGGTGCAAACGCAGATACGAATAAGCAAGATGCGGCTTCTTCTGCAAATCAACCAGCAGCCTCTACACCAGCAGCTTCTGGGGAGAATACAACGCCAGCAACGACAGAGCCACAGGAAAAAGTCGAGCTGATCGTTTCCGCTGCAGCAAGTCTGACCGATGCAATGAAGGAGATCCAGACGAACTTTGAACAAGCCAATCCCAATATCAGCCTGAGCTTTAACTTCGGGGCGTCCGGTGCATTACAGCAGCAGATCGAGCAGGGAGCACCCGCAGATCTATTTGTATCTGCATCTGCCAAAAATATGAAGGCACTAGTTGATGAGAATCTGATTGCGTCAAGCGACCAGAAGAACTTGCTTCAAAATTCACTGGTAGCTATTATACCCGCGGATGGGACAAACACTGTGACCAGTGAGAAAGATCTGACCAGTGACGCCATCAAAACGGTAGCCATTGGCATTCCCGAGAGTGTACCTGCGGGTACTTATGCGAAGGAAGCTTTGACTAATGCGAAGCTGTGGGATCAGCTTGAGAGCAAGTTTGTTCAAGGCAAAGACGTCAGACAAGTGCTTCAGTATGTAGAAACAGGCAATGCGGATGCCGGATTTGTGTATAAAACCGATGCACTCACCTCTAGCCAAGTGACAATTGCGTTTGAAGTAGATAAAACCAGTTACACACCAGCGAATTATCCGCTAGGCATCATTGAAGGCACGAAACATCGCTCAGAGGCTGAACAATTCTATGCTTATCTACAGACACCTGAAGTGCTGGATATCTTTGCGAAATACGGATTCTCGATTCCGAAATGAACATGACCATGATCGACTGGTCCATGTTCTGGCCCCCGGTGCGTCTGTCCCTTCAGGTGGCGCTGTTATCCAGTGTTATAGCGGTTGTGGTGGGGGTAGCTGTCGCTTGGAAAATGTCACGTATTGCATTTCGAGGTAAGATTGTTCTGGAGACCGTTCTCATGCTACCACTCGTACTGCCTCCAACGGTGGTCGGATTTCTGTTACTCGTCCTCCTAGGTCGCAGAAGTTTGCTCGGACGTTGGATCGAGGCGATCTTTTCGGCACCTGTCATTTTTTCGTGGTGGGCTGCGGTCATTGCTTCTGTCGTTGTGGCCTTCCCGCTGGTGTATCAGACGATGAAATCCGGTTTTAACGGGGTGGATCGAGACCTGGAGGATGCAGGACGGTCTATCGGAGCAGGTGAATGGCAGGTGTTCCGTTACATTACGTTGCCAATGGCAGGTAGAGCGTTGATGACCGCTTTTATTCTGGGCTTTGCCCGTGCGCTGGGGGAATTTGGCGCAACACTAATGATTGCAGGCAACATTCCCGGCAAAACCCAGACGGTGCCAACGGCTATTTATGTCGCTGTTGATTCGGGAAATCAGACGATGGCCTGGGCCTGGACGATATCGATCATTATTATATCCTTCCTCATGTTACTCATGACGAGACAGCAGCGCGACAGCAAATCATCCTTTTAGTTCAAATCAAATCTAATAAACCGGAGCGACATAAAGTTCGTAACAGTATCTTATAACTTGTAAATAATCTGCAATATCTCGCAACAATCGGCAAAAGCATGTAAAATCCGCTTGGAGAATTTATTCTCGGATAGCGGGTTTTTATTATGGATCAGCTGACATATGTCCTCAGGAGGAATGAAAATGATCATAATGGAAAAGTAAAGCCCTTTTCGGCGAAAAAAAACAAATTTTTTTCCAAAAATGTACCATTCAGTACTCGCTTTCCGGGGGCTTGTTCCTGTAAAATAGGAGGTAACTGATTCCAGCCAAGCATTGAAATAAGGAGAGACGACGATGAAGACTAAACTTGATTGCGACATAACGTTGCAAATCGATGATTATCTGGATCTTTTGCATTTTGCCATTCAAATTCAAGATCACGAATGGCGCCAGTCCCTTATCCAGCAACTCAAAATATTTCAAACGGCAACGGAGCAGCAACATACTCCTGAAGAAGAATTATGGATGAGATTTGATTATATCAATAGTAAATTGACAGGCCTATGTCATCAGATTCATGCCGCTCACTCTCTGGATGAACGTAAAAAGTTCGAAGAACGTGTAGGTGTGTTGCAATTACAGCGGGTGGAAGTAGCCCGGAAAATTAAGTGGGCGAGTCGCAGATAGAAGTCGTTATGAAATAACACGGATAATAGTTCAGACTTGCGTAAAATTCACGATCCTCTTCGCTTGCCCAGATCAAGTGCTCACTTGGAAGTAACACATTGAAGTAACACAATGAAATAACATATTGTAGAACAAAGCTATTCTCCAGTGCTAAACGGGGAGTGGCTTTTTTGCTTTTAAAAGCTAAAGCTGCTTCCCTCTGGTAACACGGCACCGTTGCTTTTCGAATTGGAGCTACGTAATTTAATGGTATACAGGAATGATGTGATTTCAACGAATAGGCGCAAGCTGGAGGAACTGACGATCCCGGCCCGGCATATGCTGTAGCAGGCAAATGCTGATAGGCCGGGTTTTCTATGGGTGAAGCAGGCCTTAACCGAAAGGAGGAGCACCATGCAGAGTAAAATCGATGAAATTATTAACCATATTGCACATTCACACCAGCAGATTGCACGGGTATTGGATGCCAAACGCCAGGTGGCTGTACGCATGTCGGAGATCATCCACCATCTGCCGGATAACGAGCCGGAACTGGATGGAGTGGAAGGTTTGCTGGACAGCTCGGGACAGATTAACAAAAGCATTATCTCCTACCTGGGCGGGCTTGCTGACCTGGAAGAAGCTGTGGCCGAAACGCTGACCCAGGTTATGCGGGAGATCGCGGTACAAGAAGAAGAATAAGCCCGGAAGGCGGGTGATGAAACATGAGCAGAGAACAAAGTCTTATTCTGATGCTGGATGCAGCTGCCAAGATGCAGTGGAATATTGCGCTGATTCTGGAGGCCAAAGCCATTGAGGCCGAGAAAGTACGGAACTGGACACTGAATCATCTGAATGGGGATAGCTTTTTAACCCATGGTGACCAGGTAGGAGAACCACTTAAAATGCATGAGCAACTGGTGGAGCTGCTGGAAGGACTAACTCGTATGGAGACGGGACTTTGCAACAACCTTAAAGCGGTGATGGTACAGAATGACAGCGAAGATGGCGGCGGAATGGACGGGGGCATGTTTGGCGGCATGGATCTCGGGGATATGGGGAAATGAGTCTGTTGCAGCGTGAGCAGGAGGTCAAACTGGCGCTGATCGAATCAATCGCACACAGCCAGCAGGCGCTCGCCCGCATTCTGGACAGTGTAGCCAGTGTATCTTCTCATTCGGAAGTATCTGCCCGCAGTCTCGCAGAGAACATACGTCTGCTTAGCCGTTACCAGGAAGAGATGTCTCGTATGGTCACGGGGATCAGGCTGACCCGAATTCGTTATGGGGAACCAGGTCTGCCTTGGCTCAAAGACCCCGGATGTGTCGTTCGTACTGCCGGGGACCTACAGGAGGAATGCTGATATGTTAAAAAAGAAATCTAGGCTCAAAGCCAAACGGGCTTTAGTAGCCCGCGGTGCCCGTTTGCGCAAAATTCGCAAGCTGCGTGCGCTGAAATCCAAGCGTGTTGTTCACAAACGTACAGGCAAAGGGCGCAGTGCGTGGCTGAAAAAAAAGAAACGTACGGTGCAGAGGCACCGGAACAAGGGACTCGTTCGACCTGTCGCCCCGGTTACCCCTACCGATCCAAACCCGGACAGCGCGTACAGCCAGGGGTACAACGAGGCGTACAACGAGGGATTCAACGCGGGTTTCGCCAAGGGATTCGAGGACGGACACCAATTGGCATACAAAGCACAGTAGTAAATACAGCCGTTCAAGAACTAGCCATGAATGAAACTGTTGTCGAAGAAACAGCAAAGCGCGACGACGTATAATTTATACCTATGGTTAACATACAGTTTAAGGTTACAGCCCGGAGGGACACATCCCTCCGGGCTCTTTGCATGACCGCAGTAGCGGACATGCCCGTGCAGGCGAATATGGAGGGCAGACGCCAATTTTGAGCCTTGCAGGACACCCGTCCATGATGCATCTGACCCCGAGGCATATCCTTTAGAGGGAAGACCAATCTCGTGGAGAGTCAGGAAATGAGATCTCCTTGAAGGAAGACAGGGTGAAGAATGTGGCAAAACGAAGACACCGCCCGCTGACTGAAGCGGAGGCGGCCTACCGCGGCGGATATGCAGAAGGCCGCAGGTTTGGCGGCTGTCAGGCTATCATGGAGCGGGTGCAGCCATTTGAACCGACCTTGCGGGACATGAAGATATTGTATATCCCACAGGGATTCGATGCCATTGATCAGGGTGTCATTCTGGCACTGCAACAGTCGGTTCGAGAATGCGTTGTTGGATCGCCAGCAGCGATGTTGCAAGAAGCCAGTCAGCACCGGCCTGATGTTGTTCTTGTGATGAACGGTCTGCACGTATTTCCCGAGAATCACTTGGAGCAGGTGAAGGGAATACGTGAACTGGGGATTCGAACAGCTGTATGGTTTGTCGATGATCCCTATTTCACGGAGGATACCGCGACCATCTGTCAGCATTACGATATCGTGTTTACTCATGAAGAGGCGACCGTGCCCTTCTACACAAACCAAGGAGCACGACGGGTCATTTACATGCCGCTCGCTGTAAATCCTGGCATGTATCATCCACGCCGCACAGAGCCGCAATATCAGTACGATATCTGCTTTATTGGCACTGGGTTCTGGAATCGTATCGATTTGTTTAATCAGCTCGCTCCGTACCTTGCGGATAAAAGGGTGTTCATTGCCGGAAGTCAGTGGAACCGCCTGGCGAGGCTCGATGTACTGGGACAGTTCATTCATGAAGGGTGGATTGATCCGGAGGCAACGGTTGATTATTACAATGGCGCCAAAATCGTAATTAACGTACACCGAACCTGTGAGAACGGGGAGGATAATCGAAATACCCATCAAATATCGGGGCGTTCGATCAATCCACGCACCTATGAGATCGGTGCTTGCGGCACAATGCAGATTACCGATACTCGTGGAGATTTGCCCCGGTATTACCAGCCTGGATATGACATCGAGACATTTAGCACAGCGGCAGAACTGCAGCGCAAGATCCACTATTATCTGCATCATGAAGAAGAACGCCAGATCATCGCTTGGCGAGGTCTGCTCACCACCATGAATCGCCATACGTTTAACCGCCGCATTACCGAGTTGTTAGGACATCTGTAGTCTCCCTTCTGTGGAAGGGCAGCATCAGGAAGCACGTTATCCCAAATAAAAAGGAGTGGCGGTATGTCTCTCAAACATCGTAAAACGAGAAAGGTTCATCAACCACCTGTAGTCAGCCTGGCAGATCAGGCGCGAAAAAACGGGCAGCGGGCCGGATTTGATGCAGGTAAAGAAGAAGGGTACCTGCGTGGCCGCGCCAACTATATTGTGAATTGTGCACAAGAGCCCCTGCCTTTCCGGCAGCTTCACGTGCTCTATGTTTCTTCGGGGAAAGGTTTCCCATACTCTCCGCTGGATGAAGCGATTATGTCTACACTTCAGGGTATGGTTGCTCAGGTGACGTTGTCTGATCCACGCCAGCCGGTATCACAAGTTGCGCTCGAAACCCGTCCTGACCTGGTGTTAGTGCTGGATGGCATGGATATCCCTATCGAGCACATCGATGCCATACGCCAAGCGGGAATTCAGACGGCAATCTGGCTTACAGACGATCCGTATTACACCGACATGACTCTGGAGATTGTGAAGCATTATGATCATGTATTCACACTGGAACTGAATTGTATTGAACTATATCGCCAGCATGGCTGTGCGTCCGTGCATTATATGCCTTTTGCCGCATTCACCAACCACTACTTCCCGATCACAACCCCTTCCCCGCTCAAACGGGAAGTTAGCTTTATCGGCTCAGCATACTGGAACCGCGTGTATTTCTTCAATCCAATCATGCCGCATCTTATGTCGCACAATACCGTCTTTAACGGCATCTGGTGGGATCGTCTGCCTGACTATACGGCCTATGGCGAGAAAATTGAGCTGGGTCGCTGGATGAGTCCGCAAGAGACCAATGACGTATATAACGGCACCAAAATCGTCATCAATCTGCATCGCTCCCATGAGGATGATTCAGTCAACAATAACCAGATCAAAATTCCGCCAGCCTCACCAAACCCGAGAACGTTTGAGATTGCCGCTAGCACAACACTGCAACTGACCGATGCACGCGACGATCTGGCACGTTTCTATAAACCAGGGGTGGAGATCGAGACGTATTCTTCACCGCAGGAATTGATTGAGAAGGTGGATTATTACCTCACACATGAGAAGGAACGGCGCGAGATTGCCCTGCGAGGGCTGGAACGGACATTGAAAGATCACACGTACGGCAGAAGAATCAATCAATTGTTAAGCATTGTATTCCCTTAATCTCGGCCAGGAGGAGGTGTGCACAGTACCCTGTATCGGCTTGTCTGTATGCAGGGTCCGTGTGCGGCCATGGCAATGAAACCAAAACTGATGCTGTTTTCCCATGTATGCAATACCCGCAGTATTACAGGGGCGGAGAAGCTTTTGCTTCATTTTATGAGAGAGATCGGTGCGATCTTCGAGTGTGTGCTCGTCGCACCCCAAGAAGGGAAACTTACTTCATTCGCACGAAGGTTTGGCATCCAGGTTCACATCTGTAATTTGCCGATGCTTCACGGTGTGTACACCCCCTATCAGGGCATTGCACAAGATGCAGAACATCTGCGGCACACCCCGGCATTTCAGGATGCGCTCTGGCTGATTCGAAGTCACGAGCCCGATATGATTCTAACTAATACCTGTGTGAATGTGATGCCCGCTGTGGCTGCAAAATCACTGGGAATTCCGGTCATCTGGAAAATTACCGAGATTATTCAGACGAATGAACACACAGCCGAAGCGATCCAGATGATCGGCCGGTATGCGGACTGGATTATCGGGATTTCTGAGACGGCAGCGGTACCGTTCAAAGAAGCAGGCATGGGTGACCGGATAACCATTATTCCCCCGACCTGGGAGCCTTCCCTGCCTGCACCGGATCGCTGGCTTCATCTACGTGAGCGAAAACGCAGGGAGCTTGGCTTCAAGTCCTCACATACCTGTATCGGTTATATCTCTTCCTTTATATATGATGCCAAAGGTTTAAAACCCTTTGTAGATATGGCACTGAAGCTGTGCGAGACTCATCCGCGCTGCCGCTTCTGGATCATTGGCGCACCATCAGACAAAAAGTATTACGACGAATGTGTATCACGGGTGAAAAGATCCGGGTACGCAAGGCGCTTCATTTTTACCACGTTCGAGGAAAATGTATCTCTGGCCTACGCTGCGATGGATATCGTTGTCATCCCCAGTATGGTAAAAGAAGGATTCGGCATGACTGCGCTGGAGGGACTTTATTTTGCCAAACCGGTCATTGCCTTTGCTCAGGGTGGCCTCAGTGAATTGATGG
Organism: Paenibacillus sp. 2TAF8; assembly: GCF_052114825.1. Lineage (NCBI taxonomy): Bacteria > Bacillati > Bacillota > Bacilli > Caryophanales > Paenibacillaceae > Paenibacillus > Paenibacillus sp. 2TAF8. The sequence goes on along the minus strand of NZ_JBFRFN010000021.1, from coordinate 60,059 downwards.
AATCCGTAGGCAGTGGTGCATTTCTGGCTCCGCCTGGGGATAGTGATGCACTCGTTACGCTGGCTACAACGTTGCTGAATGATTCCGAGCTTGCTTCCGATACCGGATGGCGTAACCGGACAGAAGCGGAAAAGCTGTATGGAATCGAAACCTACCGAGTGAAGCTGCATACGATGGTCACACAGTGGTTGCTCTGTTTTCCCGGATGGTTCAAGTATATCCAGCCACCGAATGGTCCTGTGTTGACTTGGGGGGATGGCGGACTTCGTACAGTACTGATTTCCGATCCAGCCCTTATACGGACGTTGCTATTCCCAGAAAACATTGTGCAGCTTCTACCTCGCTCTTCGTTGCCGCCAGTAACCGTGACACAGCAGGGGGAGGGAGCCGGAAAACTACGCGAAGAAGATCAACGGATTGAATCGGTAATCCGCGTGAGAAAACGCCGCCGCAAGAGAAGTGTTCCGACTTCTCGCCGTAAGCTCAAAGCGGTGAAACGGACAATCCGAACCGGGAAGAAGAGCCGTACGGCCCGTAAAGTAAAAAGCCGGCACGCATCTGCTTCGAAATTGTCTACACGCAGACGCTCTTCCAGAAGTAAGGGACGCCGCCGTACGGCACGCAAAAGTTCCAATACACGATAAGAGACAAAGTTCCCAATACACGTTAAAGAGTGGGATCCCAATACAAGAAAAAGGGGTTTCTAATACACGATAGAAGGCAGGGATGATGATGAAGATCATGACGGTGCTGGGTACGAGACCTGAGATTATTCGGCTCAGCCTGATCATTTCCAAGCTGGACCAGTATGCGTCCAAACATATTCTGGTACACACGGGACAGAACTTCACAGAGAGTCTCAGCGGTCTTTTTTTCAAGGAAATGGGTCTGCGTGCCCCGGATTACGTTCTTCAGGATGAAGCCGCCTCATTGGGACGGCAATTGTCCTCCATGTTTACACAGATGGAGGACTTGATCCGGCAGGAGAAGCCCGACAAGGTGCTTTTGCTCGGAGACACGAACAGTGCCTTGTGTGCCGTACTCGCTGAACGTATGGGCATTCCCGTTATTCATATGGAGGCGGGGAATCGCTGTTTCGATCTGGATGTGCCGGAGGAAAAAAACCGCCGCGTTATTGATGCGATCTCGACCATTAACATGCCTTACACCGAACAAAGTAAGAAACATCTTGTCAGTGAAGGCGTGCCCAGCCGCCGTATTGTGCTTACGGGCAATCCGATCTACGAGGTGATGGAACATTATGCTCCACAGGTCAATGCCAGCAAAATTTTAAAAAAACTCAAGCTGAAGCCTGGACACTATTTTCTCGTTACCGCTCATCGGGCTGAAAATGTCGATCATCCTCCTCATCTGCTGGAGATTATGAAAGGACTGAATCAAGTCGCGGAGGAGCATGGTCAACGGGTGATATGCAGCATTCATCCGCGAACAGCGATTCGAATTGCCGAACATCTGCAGCTGGAGATGCACCCGCTGGTGGAATTCCATGAGCCGTTTGGATTTTTTGACTTTGTCATGCTGGAGCGACATGCACGCTGTGCACTCACAGACAGCGGAACGGTTCAGGAGGAATGCTGCATCATGGGGGTGCCTACCGTGACGATGCGTCGCACGACAGAACGTCCCGAAACGGTAGATTGTGGCAGCAATGTGGTCTCCGGCCTGGAAGCCGCGCGCATTGCAGATTGCGTGAACGTGATGACCAAACTGCCAAATGACTGGGATTGTCCGCAAGGTTACAAGGCAACGGATGTGTCCAGTAAAGTGGTCAAATTTCTGCTTGGAGGGAAAATACATGTTTGAAAATAAGCGTATACTCGTGACTGGCGGTACGGGATCATGGGGGTATGAGCTTGTCGCTCAACTGTTGCCTCAGCAGCCCAAAGAAATTATTGTGTACTCTCGCAACGAGTCTAGCCAGGTAGCGATGAGTCGTGATTTTGAAGACCCGCGCCTTCACTTTCGCATTGGGGATATTCGTGACAGGGATGCATTGACGGCAGCCTGCCAGCATGTGGACTATGTTTTCCATCTGGCTGCACTCAAGCATGTACCGGTATGTGAAGACCAGCCTTATGAAGCACTCAAAACAAACGTGATCGGCACACAGAATGTCATCGAAGCGGCGATTGAAAATAAAGTGAAAAAAGTCATTTATATTTCGACTGACAAAGCGGCCAATCCTTCGAACTTCTATGGAATGACCAAAGCGATCGGTGAGAAATTGATTGTTTATGCGAACCTGCTTCATAGTGATACGAAGTTTGTCACGGTGCGGGGCGGCAATGTGCTTGGCACGAACGGCAGTGTTGTGCATCTGTTCAAAAACCAGATTCGCCAAAAAGGTCAGGTATCTATCACCGATATGGGCATGACCCGGTTCTTTCTTACACTTAAGGACGCGATTAAACTACTGTTCAAAGCTTCGGTAGAAAGTGTTGGCGGTGAAATCTTTGTCATGACGATGCCAACATGCAAGATTGTCGATCTTGCCGAGGTTCTCATTGAAGATTCCGGTGTGGAAAACGTAGCGATTGTAGAACGTGGCGTTCGTCCAGGTGAGAAAATTCACGAAATTCTGATGAGTGAATTCGAAAGCATGACGACTGTTGTCTACGACGAACAGTATCTGGTGATTTTGCCTACGCTCGGCATTCCAGGATTGCGTGAACATTACACCAACTGCCCACCGGTGCCATACAGCAGCTTTAGTTCGGAGCACCAACTCATGACGAAAGAGGAGATTCGTGAGATTCTGAAGCGCGGAGGGTTTCTGTCATGAAGCTGCTGATTCTTGGGGGAAACGGAATGGCCGGCCATATTCTGGTCGACTATTTCCGCCGTCAAGGTGTGCACAGTGTCTTCTACACCACCCGGGATGTGACTGACCCGAACGGTTTGGTCCTGGATGTGAATGATAGCTTCATGGTCGACAGGCTTGTAGAAGCGGTGCACCCGGACGTTATCATTAACGCGGTTGGTGTGCTGAACAGCTTCGCGGATGAGGATAAGATTGGCGCCTATCATATCAACGGTTTTCTACCGCATCGTTTGCGGCGGATGGCTGATTCCATCGGTGCACGTCTGATCCATATCAGCACAGATTGTGTGTTCAGCGGAGATCGTGGGGCATATCGGGAGGATGATTTGACAGACGGTACGTCTGCCTACGCGATTACAAAAGCACTCGGTGAAGTGCAGGATGAAGGACATCTGACGATACGGACCTCCATTATTGGACCTGAAATCCGGCAGGGTGGTATTGGTCTGATGCAGTGGTTTATGTCCAGTACGGGTGAGGTTGGCGGGTATACGCGTGTCTTCTGGAATGGTGTAACCACACTTGAGCTTGCCAAATGGGTAGACCATTATCTGGATTCTCCAGTCAGTGGCCTGATCCATCTTGCTCATCCTGAACCAGTCAGCAAACATGATTTGCTTGTGCTGTTCCAGCAGGTTTGGAACAAACTGGATGTGAAGATTATACCGGATGATAGCATGGTACAGGATCGCACGCTCGTATCCACCCGTGAGGATGTGAAGACAGACCTGCCGGACTATTCAACTATGCTGAAGGAGCTGGCATTATGGATGGAGCAGAGCTGACGGGTAAAAAAGTACTGATTACAGGCGCCTCCGGTTTTACGGGGCGGCATGCTGTAACTTATTTTCAAAGCATCGGAGCGAAGGTTACAGCGGTCGTCCGCAGACCGGATGTGTATTCCTTTGGTGAAACCGTAGGTGTATATGTCTGTGATCTGAATAATAAACATCAAGTCCGCGACATGATTAAGCAGGTTCAGCCAGACTACGTATTACATCTTGCTGGAAAAAACTCGGTGCCAGATTCCTGGGCCGATCCGCTGCTCGTGCTTGAAACCAATGTCATGGCAGTGTTATATCTGCTAGATGCATTACGTAGTTGTCCGGAGGCTCGAACCGTAATTGTGGGCTCAAGGCTCAAATATACCCCGGAACCTGGACGCATTCCTCAGCCGCCTCATCCGTACAGCTTGAGTAAAGCGCTGGAGGAGATGGTGTCCCTGTCTTGGATGTCCCTGTTCGGTCAGCAGATCATGCTAGCCGAACCGGGTAATCTGATCGGAGCCGGGCCATCCACAGGCATCTGCTCCCTGCTCGCCCGTCATGTAGCTGCCTGTGAGCAGATGGGCAAAACCGAAGCGTTCCGCTTGTCCGGTCGGGATAACACACGTGACTTTCTGGATGTACGGGATGCAGTTAGGGCATACGCTTCCTTACTACTGCATGGCACAATCGGTACAGTGTATCCGGTGGTGTCCGGGGTGGAGCGGAGTCTTGGCGAGATAACGGATCTGCTGTTGTCCATGACAGAAGCAAAGGTGCCGATCCGCTGGGATGGAGCTTCCTCCGGGCCGGACGGAGCAGGGAAGCAGGAGAAAATGTCGGAACTGCGTAAGCTGGGCTGGCAGCCGCAGATCCCTTTTGAGGCTTCGCTGCGAGATATTTTGAGTGATGTTCGTGCCCAGCAAGGGAGGACGACAGGATGATTCCGCGAGTATCCATTGTGATTCCGTTTTACAATTGCCCGTACGTGCCGATGGCGATCCAGAGTGCGCTGGATCAAACCTATCCTGAGGTGGAGATTATTGTCGTCAACGACGGCTCCACGAGGCATGCGGAGCTGCTCCAGCCTTATTTGTCGCATATCAACGTGCTTGGCAAAAGCAACGGTGGAACTGCTTCCGCGCTGAATCATGGTATTCGGCATGCCTCGGGTGATTATGTGGCTTGGCTGAGTTCAGATGATTTCTTTTATCCTGACAAAATCCGTTACCAGCTTGAATTCATGCAACGTGAAAATGTGCTGGTTTCCCATACGAATTTTCACTATATCAATGAACATTCGGCAGTTACCAAAATGCATGGCGGGCCTGAGCCAATGTCTGAACTGGATTGTCTACGCCGGTTTAATGGCGGCAATCCGGTCAATGGCTGCACGGTCATGATTCGCAAGGATTTATTCAGCGGCGTAGGGCTGTTTGATGAACTATTGCCTTATACGCATGATCTCGATCTCTGGCTGCGCATGCTGCTTAATGGTCATCGCTTCCCGTACCTGAATGAGCCGCTAACGGCGTATCGCTGGCATGGAGGGATGGGATCAGTGCGTCATGCGGACGTGATCGGCAGAGAAGCGTCCATGGTCTGGTCCAGGTACCGCGAACCGTTGCAGCAGCGTATTGCTGCGCTTGGCGGATAGCGAAGGAGGCCGTTATGAAGCCGCGCTGCGTGCTGAATAGCGGCCTGTTTGGCGTAGCCTTTTGCGAGGGGAATCAAGAGATACGTAACCGGATGTGTGCCATAAGTTAGATTTAATATCAGAAGGTGCGACTGCTCTGTTATACAGTACAAAAGGTATAAAATGTACGTTCATCATACCGCGAATGCCCGATGCCGCTGCTTGGAAGCTTCATATACTGGAGGAGACGCAAGAGTTTGCTTTGCAGAGATTTGTGGAGGAAGGGGATGCCCGGATGGAGCCGAAGGTATCGATCGTGATTCCTTTTTATAATTGTCCATATATCGAGCAAGCCGTTCACAGTGCCCTTCACCAGACATACCCCCATATTGAGGTGATCGTGGTGGATGATGGTTCAACCAAACATGTAGAACGACTGCAGCCATTTATGGATCAGATTCATTACATTCGCAAAGAGAACGGCGGTACAGCAACCGCCCTCAACGAAGGCATCAAACATGCAACAGGGGATTATTTTGTTTGGCTGAGCTCGGATGATGTGATGCTGCTGAATCGGGTGGAGAAGCAGTTACAGTTTATGCTTGATGTCAAAGCATCGTTCTGTCATGGGGCGTATCATTACGTGAATGAACATGGCGAATGGTTAGATACGGTACAGCCTGAGGTGGGAAGCCGTCTGGAGATGCTGCAAGTACTGATGGAAGGCTGCCCGATTAATGGATGTACGGTAATGGTGGAGATGGAGGCGTTTGAGCGCTTTGGGGTGTTTGACACCGATTTTCGGTATACGCATGATTACGAAATGTGGCTAAGACTGTTCCCGCTGTATGAGCTGTTTTACTTCAATGAGCCGCTGATGTGTTATCGATTGCACGAGTCGATGGGCACGAAACGACATTTCAAGGAACTGGTTGCGGAGATGGAACGCGTTCAAGAGAAGCACCGTCCGACCCTGCTTAACTTGCTGCATGTTGGCGGGTATTGGAAATGATGGATGATTGCAATTGTAGGTCTATCTAGCAGAGCAACATGGATCAGCAGGATGATTAGCTAAAATACGGAGTATGGGGAGCGAACACCTGAGCAGCAGTGTGAAGATGCTGCTCAGGTGCCGCTCTTATTTGAGAAGGATGAGATAGCGAAATTCCTGTATAATGAATGGTGACTTGTACATAGAAGGGACTGAATGATGCGCAGATATCAATATTGGATAACCGGACTATTAACTACTAATAATGGAGGTTAACGTATTGATTACCGAATTACACACGACAAGACTAAATTTAAGCCAAATGAAAGCTTCCGACTCGACTGAGCTCTTTCAGGTATGGTCTGACCCAGAGGTCGCCAGGTTTATGAATATTTCCCCATTCTCGGATGAAAAACAAGCGCTGGAGATGATTCAGTTGCTCGCTGATCTGGCTAAGGAAAATCAGGCCATCCGATTCTCGATCATCGAAAAGGAGTCAGGTAGAATTATAGGCTCCTGCGGTTATAACTACCTTGATGGTGAACAAGCTAGAGCCGAGATCGGGTACGATCTGGCCAAAGCCTACTGGGGTAGAGGGTATGCAATGGAGGCTGTATCTGCTCTATTAACTCATGGCTTCTCTTCTTTGAAACTCAATCGGATTGAGGCAAAAGTTGATCCCCGTAACATGAGCTCTATTAAACTGCTGGAAAAGCTAGATTTCACAAGGGAAGGAACTCTGAGAGGTTACGAGAGAGTAGGAAGTGGAGCAGAACCAGGTTCGATGGATACGTTTAATGATCTGTATATGTATTCAAAGTTGGCATCCGACCTAATTAGAAAAAGAGTTGAGGTATGAGTAGAGTATGAAAAAAGAAGCTACAGATTTAGATCTGTGGCTTCTTTGTGTACATGCTTGCACATTAGCTTTGAAGGGGAGACCCGGAGAGTGATTTTTTAGTCTTTTTCATTCAAAATCACCATGGATACCGGATCGGGAAATACATATCCTTTCGGAAGCTTTTGCATAAGTGCGTTCATCGTCTCGTAATCCACCTCAATGTGGGGTGTGGAGACGGGAACGGAAAACCAGCGATTATACAGATCACTTGGAACAAGCAGTGTCATGCCCGGAGTCCTCCTCTATAGATCGCTTCATGATATACATCCAGTGTACGTAATCCCATTTCTTCCAGAGAACGATGCTGTTCAGCCCAGGATTTGGCCGCTGCGCCTACCTTTTTACGGGTTATATCGTCTTCAAGTAATGCATGCAGCAGCTCGCTGAGAGAATCGACATCCTGTGTAGGCACGACCCAGCCGGTAATTCCAGGTTCAACCATTTCGGGCATACCCGCTGTGCCGCTGACGATGACCGGAACACCTGCAAGTTGTGCCTCGGTAACAGAAAAAGGCTGTGTGTCCTGAAGGCTTGGCTGCACATAAATGTCCGCTTGTTTGAGAAAAGAAGGGATGTTGTCCAGCTTGCCCCAGAATACGATATCTTGGGCAATACCAGCGTTAGAAGCCTGACCATGCAACTCACCCAGCAGATTGCCTTCTCCTGCAATCCAGCACACCCAATCCGAACGTTTGGTCTTCAGGCTGGCGAGCGCCTTGATCAGCACATGAACCCCTTTGATATATTCAAGTCTTCCGGTAAAAGCAATGACCTTCTTGCCAGCAGGTGCACGATGGGGGAACCTGGCGGCCGCAGCTTTACGATACTTGGGCAGATCGATAGCATACGGAATCTGTCTGAATTTGGACTCCGGCACCGCGAGTTCGGTCACCGTGCTTTTAATCCAATGACTCGATACGAGTATTAGCTCAGACTGCGCCGCGCTTCGCTGCTCCAGTGAGAGGAAATAACGTCCTCTTTTGGATTGAAGATAGTCTGGCAGTGTCAGTTGCGGGTTGGAGTTCTGTGCATCATAGAACGCTTCACGGGCGAGTGCTCCATGGTAACTTGTGACGAGAGGAATATTTCGCTTCAAAATGCGTTTGATCGCTACGGCTGCAACAGGGTCTTGTGCATGAATAACGTCATAATGCTCCACGCCAAGATAGGATGCAGCCATCTCAAAAGCATATCTGTTCAATTCGTAATAGGCCAGAAGTGAGTCAGCTGTGAATTGTGGCAGGTCGGTTGGGTTAAGCTTGGCTTGTAGCATGGGCCATACCAGGTCTTTCGAGAATGAACGATTGAGATTACGGACATATACTTCATTTCTGGCGCTGTTGGTGCCCATGATATCCACTTCGACACCGAGGGCAGCGAGTCTGTCGGCGAGTTGTTTAATATATGTCCAGATGCCTCCCATATGTGTAAGTTCCCAATACGTAACGAGCAGAACTCTCATAACGACCTCCTTGTCGCGGCCTGGGCAGGCCGAACTCCTATCCTGTTATTCTATGAAATAAGTGAGGATTCAGGCCGGGCATCCGTTGCAATCCTTAAAATTGGGTGATTATACATGCCAATGGACGAGAAGAAACATATCCTGTCTACAGGGAGAATTGCGAAGAATTCAGACTCCGCAGGAGGGATACGAGATGGCCGCATATATCATCCAGATGCATGAAAATTTGCTTCAGACGTTTATTCCTGTGAAATACATGGACGTGGAAGTTGCTTATGTTGGAGATGGGGAAGGAACAGATGTATACGTTGGAGTAAGCGGAAGTTACGGAGAAATGTACCGAAACTTATTTCATATAAACCCAGGTTCAGGCATGACAGCGAATAGTTATGTCATTCATAATCTGAATGTGCCTGTCGAAAAATGTGAGTTGAAAATGATAAGTAATAGTTCTGTACCTAACCATCTGGTGATTCGAATCTATTGTCGCAGCGGGGAAGGACTGCTTATCGGTGTATTATCAGAGCATCAAATGATCAAACTTGCGGATTAATGTATACACAACGATAAGGAGCAGGCGAGAGGCCTGGTCCTTTTTTTGTCGTTGCTTTGCAAAATAACCCCATAAAAAATAGCTTGACAGTAAAGGTATTTTCATTAAAATTAAACCAGTATAAAACGAAAGTTTAAAACAATGATTTAAAACGATGGTTTGAAAAATCGTATTTATAGGCAGTCCGCAGGCCGGTTCATCCTGATGCCATGGCGACGCCGGAAAAGAGAGTGAGTTCGTGAAACAACAAACAACAGTACCGCAGGAGACCGAGGCATTTTCACTCAAGACGATCATCTTGCCCCTTCTATCGATTATCGTCGGAATGATCATGGTCATTCTGGACAGCACGGTCGTTAACGTCGCTATTCCGAATCTTGTACAGTACTTCGAGACTGACCTGAAAACGATTCAATGGACGGTTACAGGGTACACGCTGGCTTTGTCTGCCGTAATTCCACTAGCAGGATGGCTGACTGACCGTTTCGGGGCCAAAAGAGTATTTTTATTCACCATTGCCATGTTTACCCTTGGCTCTGTCTTGTGTTCGATTGCTCAATCACCAGAGCAGTTGATTTTATATCGTGTCATTCAAGGACTTGGCGGAGGCATGGTCGCGCCAATCGGGATGGCCATGGTGTTTCGTCTGGCTCCGCCGGAACGCAGAGGCTCTATTATGGGGATGCTCGGTATTCCAATGCTGCTTGCTCCTGCGCTTGGGCCAGTGTTGTCCGGCTGGTTTATTGAATCGGTAAGCTGGCACTGGATTTTCCTGATTAATCTGCCAATCGGTATCGCAGCTTTCATTTTGTGTGTTCGCTTCTTACCGGATACAGATCGTGGACGTACACCTTCTCTAGACCTGCTCGGCATGATTCTTGCACCAATTGCTTTCTCCATGCTGGCTTACGGTGTAAGTGAAGGCGGCACGAGCTGGACGTCTGCGACAACCCTTACGGGCGTCATTGTCGGTGGAGTAGCGCTTATCCTGTTTATTATCGTTGAGCTTCGTCAAAAAAATCCATTGCTCGAGCTTCGGGTGTTTACCTCTTCCGATTTCTCCAGAGGTATCGTCCTGGCCTGGGTAGCCCAAGTGGCATTGTTCGGCTCGATGATTCTGATTCCGCTCTACTTACAGCAAATCAAAGGATACACGGCCTTGGAGACAGGACTAATCCTGCTCCCACAAGCGCTGGCTTCCGGGATTTCCATGCCGCTGGGTGGTCGACTGTTTGACAAGATCGGAGCAAGACCACTGGCCTTTGTAGGTCTGGGTATTATCTCAGGTGCGTTGTTTATTTTGTCTACGATTACAGCAACGACAGGCCTTGGTCTTATTATTACGGCACTACTTATGATGGGATTTGGCATGGGCTTGTCCATGATGCCTTTGAACACACATGTACTGAATGCAGCACCGCGTAAACTGGTGGCACGTGTGACACCATTGACTGCTGCTGCGCAGCAGGTCGTAGTATCTTTCGCGGTAGCGGGTCTTACGGGGTTCCTTACCTCTCGTGTGACGAGTAACACAATGGGCACGGAGAAAGCGGACATCGTAAACGGATTAGTGAGTGGATTCAATGATACGTTTTTGCTCGCAGCGTGTATTGCGCTGTTCGGTTGCGTGCTTAGTCTGATTCTGCGCAAACCGAAGCGTATGGCTGAACCGGAACCGGAATTGCAGACAGGAGATAGTCCTGACCCGGCGATGATGATGGGACATTAATGAATTTCCAATATATAACAAATTAAAGGCAGTTCAGAGCATACGCTTCTGAACTGCCTTTTGATTACCCAATTCTCGAATAACTTGCACTAATTTATTTACACAGAAACGGAGAGGACAGAAAAAACCAGGAAAAGCGGAGCGTTCGCCTCAAAGCTTTCTGCAAGAAAGCTACATCGGAAGCATACGCTTATCACCGGATTTTTCCTTTTGGAAAAGAGAATCCAAAAAATCTGGGGATAACAGCGATTGGATGGTTATTCTGTCATCGGAGTGGTCCATGTAAATCATCCATAGTTCAAGTTATTCAACCTTCAATGAAAAATTCTCAAAGCCGTCATCATTTCGCGGAAAGAGGCTGCGTATCGGTCGGGTGAAAAGGACAGGCTCAGATGTTGTCTTCCCTGAATGCGAATATATTCGCGCAATTTCTTGTTGTTCATCAGATCCATGGCCTCGTTTACTGCAGCGGGCACATTACCGATGGGATAGAACTTTCCCGTTTTGTTGTGAGTAATAAATAAACGAACGCCATCCGAATCTGTACTGAGGACGGGACAGCCACAGCTAATGGCTTCGGCTACGGCATAACCGAAACCTTCGAGTAAAGAAGTGGATAACATAATCCCTCCTGAAGCAGCAACCATGGAATAGAAGGTTGGCATTTCTGAGTGGGGAACGTTTACAAAGATCCCGATGCGATCTTGTAACCCATACTCGGCGAGCAGATGCCGGAACATGACCTCATCTTCCGGATTAGCCAAAGTGGGATCGTGGAAGAGCCACAGTCTGGCTTTTGGTTTCTTTTTAATAATCGCACGGGAAATTTCGAGGTATTCCCGCCAGTTTTTGTTATGCTCCAGACGCCCGACCCACGCAAGTACGGGATAAGGCGGAGTGTCAACAGCAAGTGGGGCAAAGTTGTCTGTGTCCAGCATATTGGGAATGACAAAACGATGAAGCCATGGACAGATATGAATGAACATATCCAGCAGATGATCGGTTGGCGGCAATACAGCAGCATCACAGTGAGCCTGAAGGTAGGGAACGGCCATTTCAATGGTTTCCAGTGCTTGTTCCCGCGTGCCTAGGCCTTGTGCCTCAAAAATAATCCGACCTTTGTAACCGAGACCTCTCAAACGGCCAGGCATGGCAATATCCGAAGTGGTAATAATGGCATCATAGTGCTGACTGTGGATCAGATGGTGTATATCCTGGTCACTGGAGGCGGTGAAGATACGAGTATCGCTGTTGTTCTGCAAACCTGAGCCTGTATTCAAATACAATAAATGCGCCTCTATGCCATGACGTTTCAATACAGCGGTCCGCAACCGATTCAGCGTATCCACGCCGCCGCTTGGAACATAAAACGTGAACAATACTTTCACACGATTCACCCTCTGACTTATGGTCAGGAGCTCATTCTCCTGTACTGTATGTTACGTATGACACAAGGGCGGGGTGTGGGTACAATGTTGAAAGTTCACAATTTAGACAAAAAAAATTAAGCTTTATTTTAAGTGATCTTAAGCTGAGGCTAGCGTACATCTCCTATCATACAAATAACTTCCCGTGTTGTGTCTAATAGCGCTGCATGGGTATTTTTAACGGGAAAGGATGAAGGACGTGCTCGAAGTGAGACAGGTGAGCAAAGTGTACGAAGGCCAGCGCGGTGTGCACCAATTGGACTTCACCATGGAGCGAGGCGAGATTGTTGGATTTTTGGGACCCAATGGTGCCGGCAAAACGACGACGATGCGAATGATTACAGGGTATCTGCATCCAACTGAAGGTTCAGTTCTGGTCGATGGTGTATCGGTCCATGATCAGGGACGGAGCGTCCGCTCCAAAATTGGATATCTGCCCGAGACGCCGCCGCTGTACCCAGATATGACGGTGCAGTCGTATCTTAAATTTGTCGCCAATCTGCGGGATGTGCCTGCGCGTGAGGTCAAACTTCGGATTAGCGAGATGGTCAGCAGGCTGGGATTGCAGGGTAGGGAAAAACAGCTGGTGCGTGGATTGTCCAAAGGGTACAAGCAGCGGCTCGGGCTAGCCGGAGCGATCATACATAAGCCCGATCTGCTGGTGCTGGATGAACCGACGTCCGGACTTGATCCGAACCAAATTATTGAAATCCGGGATCTGATTCGGGAACTGGGCGAAAATCATACCGTGCTGCTTAGCACGCATATTTTGCCTGAAGTAAGTACACTCTGTAATCGCATGCTGATCATTAATCAGGGAAAACTTGTATTGGATGGTTCTCCGCAGGATCTTGGCTCTGCCATGGGGGATCGTTTCAAGGTGTCGCTTGAAGTTAAAGCAACGGAGCAGCAGTTGTTACAGGTATTGTCACCTTGGGAGAAGGCAGAAACGGAGATTATTCCAATTGTAGCTACATCTTCTTCCGCTTCTTCTGAAAGAAGCTTAGAAGCAACGTCAAGTCAATTTGGAGCATCAGGAGAGGTCGTCTCCAGCGCGCCTTCTACCGTTCATGTAAGGCTTACCGGGGAAACGTCCGAGGATTACCGGGAAGAACTATTTTATCTGTTGTCTGGTGCAGGCTTGCCTATTCTGGAGATGAAACGTGAGAACCTGAGCTTGGAGCAAATCTTCCTGAAGTTAACAACGTCGGAGATTACTGAAACCGAGGAAGCATTAACCCCCGGGGAAAACCTACAGGATGCGGATGATACAGGGTCAGAAACTTCTTTGGATTCAACTTCCGATGAAGGGGAGGGAAGCAAATGAGACGAATGATGGCCATCTGTAACAAGGAGTTGCAGGCATATTTCCTGTCACCAACCTCTTATTTTTCTTTTGCCGTATACGTGCTCATGACGAGTCTGTTATTTTACTCCAGCTTTGTATACTATCAGCCGAGCATTGTAGACTACCGCCTTGTCTTGGGTGATACGTTGTCTATGCTGCTTTTTGTCGTGCCATTGTTAACGATGCGGCTCGTTGCAGAGGAGTTTAGGCAAGGAACAGACGAACTGCTACTGACTTCACCAACACGAGTGACCGAGATTATTTTCGGAAAATATTTGGCTTCACTCGCCATTTTGCTCGTGCTGATTTTGTGCAGTCTGGTGTATCCGTTTATCATGTCTTTTTACGGGAAGCTGGATCTTACGTCGGTCTGGTTATCTGCCCTTGGTTTGTTCTTCCTCGGTGCCAGCATGATGGCGATTGGACTTTTTGCTTCCACGTTGTCTCAGCATCAGATGGTGTCCGCGGTGGCGGGTTTTATTATGTTGCTCGTTTTGTGGATGCTTGATTCATTTGCTGGCAATACGGGATCTGCTTTGCAGAAGTGGCTTGATCCATTTGCGCTGACAAAGCACTTTGACAATTTTACCAAAGGTGTGCTCAGCGGCCCGGATGTTCTGTACTATATAACACTTTCGGGTTTGTTTTTACTGTTAAGCATTCAAATTGTGGAACGGAAGCGGTGGAGGTGAGAAGATGAAAAAATGGTTAAGTCATACCAATAGTACCGTCTTGTCCGTCGCGGTGATTGGCATTTTTATTTTGCTAACCCTGTTCCTGAATTCGCTTGGCGGATTCCAACTCGATCTGACTTCAAATAAACAATATACATTATCTGACCAGTCCCTTACAGCGATCAAAAATGTCAAAGATGATGTCAATATTCTCGTATTAACAGTTGAAAATGCAAACAATACCGTCCTGAACCGCGAAGTAGCGGATATGATTGAAGAGTATGCCAAACGCAGCAGCAAGCTGAAAATGAAACAGTACAACTTGACGCAGGAACCTGCGCTTGCCTCCAAGTACGGGATTACGGGCAGCTCAATCGTGCTCGAGCAGGGAGATCGGCATAAGGTCATCGACATTGCCAGCTTGTTCACTGCGAACGGGGACGGAAGTGATGGGTCTTACCAGTTTACAGGTGAAGAGAAATTGACACAGGCACTGATGAATCTTTCCTCCACGGAGACGAAAAAAATGGCATTCCTGACCGGACATGAAGAACTGAGTCTCGATCAGATGGGGACTTTGCGATCTTCACTGGAACAGAATAATGTCACAACAGAGGAGTTACAGCTTAACCAGGCTGACAAAGTACCTGATGATGCCAATGTACTCGCTATAATCGGGCCACAGCGAGATCTCAGTGACGCAGAGCTGAAAGCTATTCGTACTTATATGAGCAATGGGGGTAAGCTGTTATTATCCCTCGGTTTTGCAGAAGATATGAAGTCCAGTTGGAAAAATATCGATGCGTTGATCGCAGACTACGGCGTAGTTGATGAGCATGCAGTTATGGTGGATAACAATCAAGCCAGTACAATGGGTCCGCTGTGGCTTGCCCCTGAGTACGGAAGTCATGCGATCACAGACAAACTTGCTCAGAACAAGCTATACCCGATGCTGTCTCTGTCGATTGCACTAACCAGCAAGGAGCAGGACAAGTATAAGCTGTCTCCGTTGATGCATTCCTCGAATGAAAGTTACGGAGAGACCAATATTAGCGGTTTGCTGCAAAATGAAACGAATAATGATAAGGATGTGGACATCCAGGGGCCTGTAGATCTTGGCTATGCCGCAGATACGAATGATGGCAAGCCCAAAGCGGTTATTTTGGGGTCGTCCATTTTCATGCAGGATTCGGAAATAATAAATGGCGGCAATCGGGATTTCATTTTGAACATTGTGAATTATTTGAGTGAAAAGCAAGACGGTCTAACAATCCGTCCACGCGTACAGGCTGGTTATGAGACCGCATATCTGAATGGTCAGCAGGCCAGAGTCATATTTTTTGCAGCGATTGTTGCATTCCCGCTTGTCTTTGTGATTATCGGTGTACTCTTATGGTGGAGGCGCAGACGAGTATGAAAAGGTTAATTCCAACAATAGTGGTCGTTGTTATATTAATTGCAGGTTGGGTGTATGCAGCCAATCAGAATTATTTTCGGGAAGAAGAGGCGGTACGGGCCAAACTTCTGGGTATATCATCATCAGATATTCAGGCTATTACGCTGCATGAGGGGACTGGAGATAAGTCCGGTACAGGTTCGGATTCAGATGCGGTGTCAACGTTAGAACTAAAAGATGGAGTCTGGCACATGACAGAGCCGAAAAACTATCCGCTAAATGAATACAGTGTTGGCAGCTTGCTTGATGCGATGAGTAGTGCAGACCAGGAGATGATTGTCGAAGAGTCGCCAAAGGGTGTAGAGAAGTACGGCTTGGGCTCTGCGGCTACACGTCTGGATATCAAAGTGAAGGATGGGCGTGAATTCAAGCTTGCCATTGGTAGCCAATTGCCTGCGGGAGATACGCACTATGTGCAAGTGAATTCAGGAGCAGTGGTTGCTGTGAAAAATGAAGCGGTCACCAATATGGCTCTCACACGCCGTGGATTAATGGACACCACCCCGTTTAACATGGATGAGTCTAATGTTCGTACGCTGGAATGGGAAGGAGAAGCGGCGAGTTGGATGCTAAAGGCATCGGCAGAAGGGGATACGGCGTCTGAACATACGTGGACGATCAATGGAAAATCCATTAAGGCAGAAGATGCGATATCGCTGATCGGTCAAATTAAAAATTTGACTACCGCCGATGACGTTCGTAAGGCGTCCGATTTAAAAGATGCGATTCCTCGCTCCACTTTGTCAGTCCAGCAACAAGTGAACGGAAAAGAGACGGCTATGGTTTATCGGTTGTTGACGACCTCTTTGGATCCAGATACGATCTGGGTGATTACTCCGGATGAAGGGTGGGCCTATGCGATGGATGCGGCTGGTCTGAAAGAAGTGGAGAAGTATTCGGAGAAACTCAAAACATCCAGTACCATTTCGAAGTCTGGAGAGTAATCTACAGAATCGGGGGAAGATTCAGCTTCTACAGCTTCTAAACATTCAGCTGCATCTGAAAAAAATTCAACATCATTCGCGACTTCTTCCAGAAAGTAAGTTGGGGAAAAGAACAGTACTGTCGTAATGCAGTACTGTTCTTTGTTGTTTTATCGAAAAAATTTTCCGAGTCGAACTTCCCTAGACAAAAAGCAAACATGTGCTAACTTGGTAAGTCAAAGTGCCATATCCTTTCAGCATATCGATCACAGCAGACGCGCATCCTATCCATGTGAACCAAACCAACCACATTGGAGGATGAACATTACATGCCAACAGTCAAAAAGGCAACAGCGATTACGTTATCATTGTCTACTGCAATTTTTGTAATGGCCGGCTTGACGGGTTGTGGGAATCGCGATAATAACATGCATACACAAAGTGTTCGTGAGCAAGCGCATGGCATCAATCGTTACGGTGTTGAAACTAACGGTATGGATGGTATTCGTGCGAAAAGTTACCGGATGCACAATGTCACAGACCTGAGATCCAGCGATGAGCTGGCAAAGCGTATTAGCGAGATGAAGGAAGTCGAGTCCGCTCACGTCATGTTGACGGATCGTAACGCTTATGTTGCAGTGCGTCTGGCTCATGGACATGCAGGCAAGCTGGAGAGCAAATCGACAGGTCAACCGAGTGGTCGTCTGAATGGCACGATGCGTAATTATGCCAGTGATACGATGCGTGGCGGCTTGATGAATGAGGATATGGGCGGGATGCGTGTCCATGGCGGATCGGGCACGATGTCTCCGTACAGCACAAGCGGAATTGCTCCGGGCCTTAATACGGGTACAGCAACAGATCGCAGCCATATGGGCAATGACCGCGGAATCTATGGCACGATGGGCACGGGCACAATCGGTATGATGCGTGGCTTGACAGATAGTGGCAAGGCGCGTCCGATGAACGAAAGTCATTATGGCACAAGAAGTGAGCGTCCACGTATGATGGACAGTTCGGATGATAACACGCCGGAGGAGATCAAAGGTAAAATTTCAGCTAAAATTAAGCAATTCGCGCCAAACGTGGAGAACGTATATGTATCGGCTAACCCAGATTTCGTAGGCCAGGTTGAGAACTATGCAGCTGATCTGCGTAACGGTAAGCCAGTCAGCGGTATGATCGACACGTTCCAATCGATGGTAGAACGTATCTTCCCAACGAATGCGGGCGACACCAATCACCGGGATGGTATTTTAGGCGATGGTGTGATGAACCGCAACCATGATGGTTTAATGAATCGTAACCATAATGATGGCGGCATGATGAACCGTATGAATCGGTAGGGCCGGTGGAATGAACAATTGTGCCTTTGCGGAGGATGTCTATCCACTGCAAGGGCATATTTGTTTCTACATAAGTACATTACTTTGGTCAAAAAACACTAAATATCTATTTAAGATTCATCAATACTAATTAATTGTTGTAAGAATTGCTTTAACTCTTTGGTCGTTTCGTTCAAGTGGTTAATCGTTTCCATAAATTCGCTGACGAGCTCAGCCTGTTCCTGTGAACTTGCCGTAATTTCGCCAAGGTCGTTATCTAACAATTGGATGGACTGTCTCACTGTCAGTAAGGACTTCTCAATTTCGTTAGTGGCATTTTTAGTATCAACAGACAGTTTGCGAATTTCCTTGGCTACTACCCCAAAACCGGCTCCTGCATCCCCGACACGTGCGGCTTCAATGGCCGCATTAAGGCCCAATAAGTTCGTCTGCTCGGAGATCTCACGAATAAATCCAGCCACCTGAGTTACACCGCCAGAAGTCTGAACAGCTTTTTTAGTATTGCCTAGCATCTCTTCGGAGGTAGCGCTCAGCTCTTCCGAATGAGCTGCAACATGTTGCACACTGTCCACCAGTTGGTTGGTTAGTCCTTCAACGATGTTCATTAACTGCTGTAGCTTTTCCTGGTTTTCCATGCTATATACGAGGGTAAATACAGCGACAATCTCGTCAGTGACATTTTTGACAGGGATGAAAGCCACATCAAAGGGAACGCCAAATACCTCCTTCGGAAAGTGACTGTATGTCGTTGTTGTGCCGTTTCGCAGATCAGCAAAATTCCGATTTGCCTCAGGGACTGGATCTCCCGTCTTAAAATTCAGTTCCTTCAGCGATTCTCCTGAAGAGAAGTACAGATATTTCTCTCGATCAATTAAGGATAACGTCACATCTTGTCGGATGGCTGCCCGAAAATAAGGCATGCTTTCAATTAGGGCTTGAATAATGTCCATTAATGGTGGCTCCTTTTATGGAAGGCTATTAATTTTAATACAAGTTGTTCTAGGTATATCGGTTCTCGATTGAAGAAAATGAATAAAAGAGTAGTAAGGACATATTTGAAATATCGCAAACATACAGAATTACTTATTCTTTCACAATGAAAAATGGAGCAAGCAGTGATTGCTTAAATTGATTGTTATGTGCTGGCCCACTTGAAATACCCATTCAACTGCCCATTTTTCTTATAAAACTGAACCAACGCCCTTGATCTGACATAAGATGAGTTGACTGTATCCCCTTAACCTTGTTACACCAACACAACCCGAGCAAGGAGGGGTGAACATTGAAGGGTATCGATCATCATAAAAGCAAATTTTTGTTAACCCACCGTGAACGCGAAGTATTCGAATTATTGGTTCAGGACAAAACAACGCGTGACATCGCAGGGCAGTTATTCATCAGCGAGAAAACGGTGCGTAACCATATCTCCAATGTGATGCAGAAACTCAATGTTAAGGGTCGTTCGCAGGCAGTTGTAGAGCTTATTAAGCTCGGAGAACTGAAGATTTAGCCTGCGAATTACAGTTAAAATGAGGCAACACAAAAGCCTTTCTCTATCCTTCAGTATGAAGCATGGGGAAAGGCTTTTATGTTTGTATTTTAACAAATACAGCTGCTTTTCAAACGCTATACTCATGGATTCGAAATCATGATCAATACCTATGAGTCACAGTCATGGAAATGATGAGTAAGCCGTTAATAAGTTTTAGCTTCATGTCCTTTGCCTTACTCCTGAGAAAAACTCCTCAACAACACCAACATCGCTTCTACTTGTATGAAAAACATACAACTCGCGTAAGGGGTGAAGTTTATGCATCTCTTTATACCCACTCCATGCCTTTTGTGGATCATCATAGTCTTGAATAACTGACATGTCCTCCAACTGACGCAGCTGATTATTGGAGCTCGCCTCAATTGCCTCAACTAGCACAAAACGACTCAAATGCAATTCAGTAATGTCCTCCCATTTCACTGGCTTCACCTCGCTATGAATCTGATGATCTAAATATAACAAACATAATTCCACAACGTTAAAAGTGAATGACTTTTCTTACGAGTAGGGCTGAAAATAACGCTTATACATTAAGTGCAACACACGACAACTTTTTCGTCGTATTTTCTTTTAATCAGTAATCGCCCACGTTCATCAATCAGATACGGAATATCGTTTTTCTCTAACGTTTGTGTCATATGTTTGGAACTGTTCTCCATAAAAACATAATACTCATTCTGCCTATCGTTATAATCCATATACGCTGGGATCGTTAACACAACAACAATTATAATAGAAGCAACAATCCAAATCCACTTTTTGGTCACTTCAATTAAACCTCCTTTTTACAAGTATGTTCCTTCATAAACGCTTTCCATCTTTTCCTCGAAAACGGTTGATAAAATAACTGCTCCAATTCCTCATACTGTGCTTCATTTAACTGTAAGTACAACGCCTTTTTGGCAATTTTAGCGGCAGGCTGCGATGAGTTGGCGCGTCCTTCCACTTTTCGCTTGATCGGCACGTGAAATTGCAAGACGTCTTCGTAGCGTTTCCAACCTTCCCAGCTCAACCTGGCTCCACGTTTCCAATCCATCGCATAGAGGGCAATATAATTGTCGACGGTGTCACTACACTTAGTGGCAATGATCCAAATGTTTGGAACGATTTTATTACGCTGTCTGCGGTTCATAAGCAGTGCTCCTTTTTTGATCCCCGAATCATCCCATATAGACGCGTCACTTGTTCTGCTCCTGTTACTAAGGAAAAAGTAAAAGTAAGAGTAAGGTAAGAGTAAACTAAGAGTATGAGCGCAAATACGGGCGAATGGAATAACAATTACATACGATTAACTTTAGCAGACTGTGAGAAAACTTCAAATGAAGCGTACCTGGTTACAGCCTACATGATTTCCAGTAATTCAGCATATCAATTCAAGCGAAAAATCCTCTTGCTTTGCCAATGCGGCTTGATTAGAATAAAGGTGTAAAAACTATTTTCTTAATAATGATAAAAATAATAAAAATAATTTTCATATTAAAAATAAAAGAGGTGCTTATGGCAGCTATCTTACATGCGTTGCAGCAAGAATTAAACCATCTGCCGTCTCAAGAAAGGCGGATCGCCGAGGTGATTCTACAATCGCCGTCGGATGTTCCCGGAATGACGATTAACAAATTGGCTGAACAGAGCGGGACGAGCGCGGCGACCGTGACTCGTTTTTGCAAATCATTTCACTTCAAAGGTTTCCCCGATCTCAAAATGAAACTTGCCGCCGAGCTGTCGCACGCACCAAATGAAACAGCTTATCAGGATATTGTTGCAGGCAACCCTTTATCCAAAATCGTCGAGGCTATTGAAGCGAATCATCTCGCATCTATTGCGGATACAACACGGTTACTGGATTTGGGCAGGTTAGAACAAGTCGTGCAGCTATTGTGCCAGGCCCGGCGTATTGACCTGTACGGTGTGGCGACTTCGTCCATTGTTACACAGGATTTTTATCAGAAGCTGGTGCGGATCGGTAAAAGCTGTACCGCGTTTTCCGATTCCCATATGCAGATTACGTCCGCTTCCTCGCTGGGGCAAGGAGATGTGGCGCTGGCCGTATCGTATACAGGTGAAACACCAGAGACGATTGATGCGCTGACTTGTGCCAAACAGGCGGGAGCTTCCACCATTTCGCTGACGTCATATGGCAGTAACTCACTTGCTGCCGTATCCCATATTCCGCTTTTCACATCTTCTCTCGAAGAAGGGATGCGGCGCGGCGATATGGCTTCACGCATTGCGCTGCTGCATGTGATTGATATTTTGTTTACAGGCATGGTCAGTGCAGATTTTGATCAATTTATACCTAAACTTGAGCAGTCGTATCACAATGTGCAGTCCTATCGTTTCCATCACACCGGAGGTGCTTGACAGATGAATATTCGTATTTTTGAAAATGAAGAAGATTTGAACGCGACAGGTGCAGGCTTAATCGCCAGCTTGCTACAAACGAAACCTCGTGCCGTACTTGGGCTTGCAACGGGAAGTTCACCTGTGGGCATTTACAAGCAGTTAATTACGATGTATCAAAAGGGTTTGGTGAGCTTTGCACAGGCCTCTTCCTTTAATTTGGATGAATATGTAGGCTTGCCTACAGAACATCGTGAAAGTTATCGCAGTTTCATGAATGAACAGCTGTTCCATCATATTGACATTGATCTATCCCGTACGAATGTGCCGAATAGCGAGGCTGCAGATTTAGTAGCCGAATGTGATAGTTACGAGCAACGTCTGGAGGAGCGGGGGCCAGTGGATCTGCAATTGCTGGGGATCGGGCATAATGGTCACATCGGTTTTAATGAACCTGGAACGGAATTGACAGGGCGTACCCACGTGGTGGAACTGAAGGAAGAGACGAGAAAAGCGAATGCACGTTTTTTTGATAGCATCGACGAAGTACCAGCACAAGCGATTACGATGGGAGTCGGTTCTATTTTAAAAGCGAAACAGATCTTGCTTATTGCCCGTGGAGAGGAAAAAGCGGAGATTATCCGCGAAGCGTTCATGGGTCCGATTACAACCTCCTGTCCTGCATCTTTGCTGCAATGTCATCCAAACGTGGTTGTATTGCTGGATCGAGCGGCAGGGAGGCTGGTTAGATGACCGAAACCAATCCTACAGACCGTAGCAGTGAGTTAGAAAATAAAATAACGTTGCTCCGCGGCAGACTGCTGCTTGCCGATGAACTGCTGGAAGACGGCCTGATCGCCTGGCGTGCTGGAAAAATCATGTATGCCGGCATACCGGAAGGTCTGCCTGAACAGATTCGTCGGGAAGCTGGATCACTTCCTGTAAAAGGTGAAGGGCTTATTGTACCTGGATTTATCGACATCCACGTGCATGGCGGTAACGGTGAAGATTTCATGGATGCCAGCCCTGATGTGTTGGACAAGATCACCTCATTTCATAGTTCCCAGGGAACAACGGCGATGCTGGCGACGTCCATGACAGCTCCGAAGGAACGTTTGGATCATGTTTTGGCTGAAGTAGATCGCTACCGTTCGGAGGAAATGCCCTATGCTCAACTGGAAGGTGTGCATTTGGAAGGGCCATTTTTCAGTCCGAAGTGGCCTGGTGCGCAAAATCCCGATCATATCGTGCTTCCTGACGTCAGCTGGCTACAAGGATGGGAAAAGCAATACCCCGGCCTCATTCGCCAGGTGACGCTGGCACCAGAACGTAAAGGGGCACTGGAGGTCATCTCCTGGCTGCGGGAACAGCGGATTACGGCTGCACTAGGTCACACGGATGCAACTTACGATGACGTACAGCGCGCAGTGGAGGCCGGATTGCATCATGCTGTGCACACATTTAATGCGATGACACCGCTACACCATCGTGAGCCGGGAACAGCAGGAGCCGTGTTAAGTGATCCCCGTATCAGTGCCGAAGTGATTGCCGATGGCATACATGTGCATCCTGCCGCAATTTCAATCCTTGCTCAATTGAAGCAGGGAAATGATCAGCTTGTGCTGATTACCGATGCGATGTCGGCAGCAGGGCTGGAGAACGGAGAATATAAGATTGGTGATCTGCCCGTTATTGTGAAGAACGGTGAGGCACGGTTGAAAGAAGGCGGCGCTCTGGCAGGTAGCACATTGACTATGGTTCGCGGCTTCCGATATCTTGTGCAGGAGGTAGGGCTGAGTCTGATCGCTGCTTCCAGAGCAGCCAGCTTGACGCCAGCACGTTTGCTAGGGATCGACCACCGAACTGGTTCCCTGGCGAGGGGGAAGCAGGCAGATATCGTTTTGCTGAATGAGGATTTGGAGATTGATACGGTGTGGGTGAAAGGCAGAAGGGTCGGTAGTTGAGAGGAAATACGCTGAACAATATGTTAAAATAGATCTCAAAAATGAGATCTGCGGATCATTAACGGAGGCATGAACCATGGAACGTAACGCCATGCTGGAACATGATCCGTTTATCCCTATGCTGGCGGAGAAGCTGCACATTCACGGATATTATGCTTTTTATGGCGAGCATTACAACGAGACGGATATGGAGCAGTACCGCAAACATTTGTTCATAACCTTTAATAACATCGTATGGATTGAACTGGATAAACGTAAAAAATACATGATTGTGGATCATCGTGGACGCAACACGGTCATGAAGCTGATCGAAGGTATGCTGAATACGCGCAGAACGCTGCGAGCCAATCAGGCCATGGCAGGCACTGACACCAAAGATGTAGATCAGGAGATAACCCATTTCTCCAAACTGGTGCACATGCTGAAATTCACGACATTCCGTCCGTAACGTTGGAATAAAGGCTGAGTTGGTCAAGGATGGATGATGCATGCCTGTAACTTTATCCTGACGAACAGTAGAGTGGGGAACCAAGTAATAATCCAAATATGTCGAAGAAGTATCGAAAAACGTCCTTAGTTGTGGCTGACCACCCTCATCATGAAGCAGGGCACTACGTGCTGGGAGTTGCCCACCCTCCTCATGAAGCATGGCGCTGCGTGCTGGGAGCTGCAAGCAGTGCGAATAGTTCACACTTTAAACCGTTGCGGCAAGTGGCGAGTAGCGAGTCAAGACTGTGACAATTATGCTTGAACTCTAACGATCCTGAGGGAGCTTATTTGACCTATTTTGCAGTGTTCACCATTCTAACGATCACCACACACACTATTTCATGTAAATGAGCAGTTTTAGGGTGTAAAAGAGACGTTCCATCGCAAATAAGGTCTCTGGTGATCGTTAGATTTTTAAAAGACTCTAAAAGTGTGAAATAAGCTCTCTGGTGATCGTTAGAGCATCAAGTAGCTAGTTTTTGTCTATGTTTTTCGGTTTGCTCTATGTTTTTTTAGTCTGTTCTTTGTTTTTTTGTTTGCTGCTCTCGCGAAAGAGTTGTGCCGCCCAGCATTGGTACTTCTATTTATGGTGGTTGTTCTTACATACTTTACAGTTTTACAAAAGATACATCCAAAAAAGAGTCCTGTCAAAGAATTAAAATGTCCTTTACCAAGGGTACATTTTAGATCTAACAGGGCTCTTTTGATATTTTGATTTAACATTTTGATATTTTATTTTAACAGTCATAGAAAATGAATCACATCACATCAATCTAAGCTTCAACTATTCAACTACTATCTAAACGAAGTCACGAAACTGCTGAACAGCGTCCGCACATCGTATTGATATTGATGGATCGGCTCAACGGGACGATTGATGCCAAGCAACGTATATACGGCAATCCGGGCAGCACGCACCGAATACTCTTCCGTAAATACCACGTCGTCCGGAATTTCGCAGAATTGACTGATAAATGCCAGATTCGTTGAACCTTCCGGCACAACTTGAGGCCGGTCACTGTTCAATCGTGGCATGAATTGCGCGGTGATATACGGCATCATACATGGGATACAATTGGCTGTTGCCATGATCTGCTCTTGATGCTCCTGAAAATGAAGATGGCCAATCAATTCTTGCATAATCTCTTCCCCGGTGCAATCACACATTCTTTTTTTCACATAGTCCCCTACATTATCAGGATATAATCCATAACCCCAGAAGACTTTGACGTGCTCAGGCTGATTGCGGAAATGGGGCTGAAAAGCCAAAACAACGGACATAAACCAGCTCGAATCTTTGAATGTAACCAGTGCGCCTGTACCTGCACGGTTGCGTGTGAATTTTTCCATCAGATCAAAGAAGACCGAGTCCTGGAAGGTGACAGTAAATGACTCCCATTTAGACTCATCGACATGGTCGTTAAACGAAGAAGGATTGCCCAGCATCGGTTTTTTCGCCGCGATGTTCTCCCACAGCTTCCAAGAGCTGCCCTTGCCGTTCAATGTTGGAGCGGATGTCATGGAGCCCAGATCGGCACCCTCTGTCATGGAGCCGTTCGTGACAATCACTAAATCCCCTTCGTCAATGTTAATCACTTCTTCGACACCGTTCCGCCGCACATGCATACCTGTGACCGTGATTCCGTCGCCTTTTTTGAAGTCCAAATCCGTAACGGTGCATTTCAGCGTAAAATCTACGCCGTACGGCTCCAAATATCGGTGCAGCGGTAGAATGATGGAGTCATATTGGTTATAGGGTGTACGTGTAACCCCTTCGAGCGTTTGAATTCGCGGAAACTCGTGAAAAAAGCGAAGCATATATCGTTTGAACTCCACCGCACTATGCCAAGGCTGAAAGGCAAACGTCGTCGCCCACATGTACCAGAAGTTCGTTTGGAAAAAGTGGGGTGCAAACCAGTCGTTGATCCGCAATTTACCCAGCGTGTCTTCAGGCGTAATGATGAGTTTGCCCATCGCTAGGCGGTCGGCCATATCAAAACCCATGGACAATACGTCTTCCACCTGACCATCACGGTTAATTAACCGTGCATTGGAATGTGTGGGATTAGCGTTGTCAAAAGCCGTAATCTCTTCTCTGACCGATATACCCGGATGTTCTATGGAAGGGATGGTCTCCAGCAGCTCCCACAGGTTTTCATATGCCTCATCATTGAGCATCCGTCCACCGCGAATGACGTAACCTTGCTCTGGATTACCTGCACCGTCATTGCTCCCCCCAAGAATGGGCATTTCCTCGATGATGTGAATATTTTCGCCGGGGAAGTCACAGTCTCTGACCAAATAAGCCGCTCCCGCGAGGGATGCAATACCGCCGCCTACAAAATAAACCTGTTTAGAGCCATGTTCTTTTTTCACGATCAATCGCCTCCAAAGATGGTGTATTCTTCACATTTCCAATGTAAACCTGCACCGGAAAAGAAGGTATGATCAAAAGGAGAGAGCTGTCTGGTTTTTAGTCACTTTTGGAAAAATGTCTAGTGTTAGGTCGTTGAATCGAGCAAATGGTATGCCGATGCAGCGTATAGTTATTCACACAAATAGAGAAGCCAGCCTAATCAATCGCCAAACTCGTCAATACAAACCCGATAACGGCAAAATAGCCGCTCATCCTAAACGGGATGGCAGCTTGTTATTTTCTTCTGCGCCTATCATTGTGTGCATTCTTACTAGTGCGCTGAATGTTCGGCTATTCTTGGTTACTAATACTGGTTTCATTGTAGATGCACTTACTCGTACACATATTTATGCTCATACTTATGCAGCGCCCTGAGCACATTGCCCTCAATCAGTTCACTCAGCCGATCAATAATCTGTTTTGGCGGTTCTTTCATGTCATTTCTCATCCACTGAATAATCATGCCTGTGAAAGCCAGTGTATAGAAATTAACAACAAACTCCTTATCCTCGCTACGAACCTTGATCCCGCATGCCAGTTCATCGATCACACCCATAATCAGATCATGAGTCACTTGATAGAGATAACCATCCAGATGAGAACGTCCAAGGGATTCAAGAGTATTGCAGCAAAAAGCCTTATTATTTTCGATGTAACAGAAAATTTTGTAGAACCCTTCGGTCCACATATCATAACTGCGGTATGCATGGATGCTTTCTACTGCTTCCGTTTCGTAAATCCAACCAAGCAGGGCGTAAATGTCTTGAAAATGATAATAAAATGTTTGCCGATTTACACCGCAGTCATCCACCAGATGTTTCACTGTAATTTTATTGAGGGGCATGTGTTCCATCAGGCATTTAAGCGAATGAGCCAGCGCGGTTTTGGTCAAATGGGAAGCAGACATTACCGTTCACCTCATCATTCAGATTGGGGTCGTAATATGACATGGTTTACTACTGAAATCGTACATAAGAAGGCTAACACATTTTACCTAAATATGGTATTGTATTGATCACTGCAAACACAGAAAAATAAAAAAACGATGACCGTTTAGGCCATCGTTATTACGTTATTACATTATTGAAGCGAAAATAACAGCGAAGGAAAGAATGATGTGCACCGGAAAGTCCACGAAAGCACCCTTTCTTTTTTTACACATCCCGTAAAAGCTAGATTACGTTTTTAAAACGACTTATGGGAACGCGCTTAACTTAAGTGGAGGGGGCGAAATCGATTCTGAAGAAGCGAACCACGCTCTCTTATAGATTATCCTCTAATAGGGGTTAAATAAAAATTTACACGTTAAACGGAGTGGGGAGAAAAAAGCTGTAGAAGCGAAGCGCTCGCCTTTATTACCGGATTTCTCCCTTTAGAAAAGGGATCAAAGAAATCTGGGAATAACAGCGATCGAAAGCTTATTCTCCCTGCGTAGTGACCTCCATGTAAGCGTGTTTTTTAACGATTATAAACTTTTCATGAATTCTACGACGGTCAGCAAACCTTTATCAAAGTTCTCCAGGTTAAAATGTTCGTTTGGTGCATGCAAATTTTCGTCTGGCAGACCAAAGCCCATCATTACGGCAGGAACGCCAAGCACGCGGGAAAGCTTCTCAACGATTGGAATGGACCCGCCATCTTTGGTGAATAGAGCACGCACGCCATATACTTTTTCGTAAGCGTCTGCGGCTTTTTGCAGGATAGGATCAGTCGGATCGGTATTGAAAGCAAAAGCCTTCTCAATCTGTTTGATCTGCAATGTCGCTCCTGGTTGCACATGTGCACGCAGATGAGCTTCGATGCGATCTAGTACATGCTGCGGATTTTGATCTGCAACAAGACGGCAAGTAATTTTAGCGTGAGCTTCTTTTGGAATGACCGTTTTGCTGCCTTCGCCCTGGAATCCGCCCCATACGCCGTTCAATTCTAGTGTTGGGCGTGCGCCGACACGTTCTACAAAGGAATACCCTTCCTCACCATACAGTTGCTCAAGTCCCAGATCTTGACGGAGCTGTTCTTCATTAAAGCCTTGCTTCACGAATTCTTCTCTCATCTCGGGGGACAACGGCAGAACACCATCATAGAATCCATCCACGCTCACGCGGCCTTGCTCATCATGCAAAGATGCCAGCAAGGAAACTAGGGCATGCAGCGCGTTTGGTACACCGCCGCCGAAGGAACCGGAATGCAGGTCGGTATTGGCGGTGAACAGATCCACATGCATCGAGCACAGGCCGCGCAGGCCCGTGGAGATGGCAGGTTTTCCTTTTTCCAAAAGGGACGTATCTGAGATCAGCACCATGTCTGCACGCAATTTGTCGGTGTTGTCATTCAAATAAATCGGCAGGTTCGGGCTGGAAATTTCCTCTTCGCCTTCGATGCAGAATTTCACGTTAATCGGCAACTCTTTATTTGCGGCAATCAGTGCTTCAACGGCTTTGATATGTATGAAAATTTGTCCTTTATCATCCGTTGCACCGCGGGCGTATAGCTTCCCATCACGAATCGTTGGTTCGAAAGGAGGGGTTTCCCACAGGTGAAGTGGATCAACCGGTTGTACGTCATAGTGTCCATAGATCAAGGCTGTCGGTTTACCCGGAGCATGCAGATGGTCTGCATAAACAATCGGATGACCTGCTGTTTGGATAATCTCGACATTTTCCATACCAGCACGTGTAAGTGCATCCGCTGCCCATTGTGCCGCACGTTGAGTATCTTCTTTATGCTCAGAAATGGCGGAAATACTTGGAATGGATAACCATTCGTTCAATTCTGCCAGATGTTTGTCCCGGTTTTGCTCAAAATATGCTTGTTCGTTCATTGAAAAAGGCCTCCTTCAAATCTGCTTTCAATCTATTGTAATCCATTTCGCCCTGTTAATAAAACATTGGTTAAAAAATGCTCCCCCGCAGGGCAGCATGATTAAGCATAGTATTTATTCTAAAATAACTCCAGCTGCTCAGGGCCTTCTTCCTTCTCTGGCTCGGTGCGGTCGGGGAATGGCTTGGTAGGCTGACCTAGCAATTCCATCATCATCTGGGCGTTGGTTGCTGCATCTCCGGCAGAGTTATTGTTGAAAATAACAAATACATCTTCACTCTGCTCCTGCAGTTGTTCCAGATAAACTTTCCACTCCAGCAATTCCTGTTCGTTGTACCGATACAGATAACGTGTCTCACGCCAGTTTGAGGCACCGTTTTGCTGCCAGCCGGATACGTTGCGTCCATGCATACGAACGAGTGTCATCCGGGAATCCGTTGCGGTGGGCACAATGGGGATGGAGCCTGGCCCTGCCTGTGGTTCGTCACAGACACTATGAATCCATTCTTGCTCTTTTAGAAAATGAAGGGTGCGCTCACGCATGTTGTCTGCATACCAGCTTTGGTGACGAAATTCGATTGCGCATGGAATACCCTCCATACGGAGCTTCACTTCCCGCAGTTCATTGACGTTGTCCCGGTTGCATTCAAACCATGGCGGATATTGAAACAGGGCAGCCTGCATCTTGCCTGCCTCAATCACAGGTTCAAGCGATTCACGAAAAGCTTTGTACATCTCGAACGTGCTGGTAAAATACGGTTTGCCCCGTAGATGTCCCGTCATTCCTTGATAGGCTTTCACAATAAAAGAGAATGATTCAGGCGTTTCCGCAGCCCAGCGGGCCATACGGTCGCGAGGCTGCACGGCATAGAATGAACTGTCTACCTCCACCGTGGAGAAATATTGTCCGTACAGACGAAGCTTGTCTTTCGCTTGGGTACGGTTAGGATAGAGGTCTTCTTGATCGCCCCATCCCGTAAGTCCGATACGAATCATAAGAACACCTCCTGTTGTATGTGTTTAACCGATTCGCAGGAGCATGATATGTCTAACATTATATCGTGCGTTATAGAAGCGTTCAATGAGTGACAATAGAGGATTATTTTGAGTTTGAGGCATAAAACGTTACAATAATTTGGAATGATACATAGAGCATAACCAGTCTATATTTATTGATAACAGCGACTGTTCAGGTTGTTTTGTCATTGGAGTGCAAGTCTTAGTAATATCTAGTCCAAAGTATATAGCTAGCTGTGCGAATGATGATACGGAGGGCGAAGATGACCATGACGGCATGGTACGAAAAGAGTTTTGGCGAAGATTATCTGCTCGTATACAAACACCGGGATGTACATGGTGCTTATGAGGAAGTACATAAAATGATTAACTGGCTAAGGCTCCACCCTCATGCAGAAGTGCTTGATCTATGCTGTGGCATGGGCAGGCACTCTCTTGCGCTTGCGGACGCTGGCTTTCAGGTGACAGGAGTAGACTTGTCGGATGTGCTACTGAACGAAGCCAGGGAACTCGATACCGATCATCGGGTCAGGTGGTATCATGCCGATATGCGCAGGCTTCCGCCCAACGCTCGTTTTGACGCCGTAGTTAACCTGTTCACTTCATTTGGGTACTTTCCTGAGGATGTCGAGCAATTGAAGGTGCTGCATGCAATGCATGATGTATTGAGACCGGGAGGCAGCTTCATTATTGATTTTATCAACACAGCTCATGTGAAGAAACATCTGGTGCCACACTCCGTTCGTGAAGATGAAGGGCAGCGGATTGAAGAGTTTCGCAGGATACAAGACGGATTTGTGCAAAAGGAAATTCGAATCAAGGACATTGCAGCCGAGACGGAACCGCGAATTTATAAGGAAAGTGTCAAGCTCTACTCGCGTGAGCAACTTAGTGAGATGCTGGAGGCTGCGGATCTTCAGGTTGATCAGGTTCACGGGGGTTACGATGAAGAGAAGTATGACGAGCAGACTTCGCCACGCATGATCTTTGTGGGACATCGTCCTGCGGACTAAAAGCAAAAGCATGCTCAATGTAAATATCTTTAGTTCAACTTATGAATGAGAGAGGGGAAAGACCATGAAACGTACAAGAACCGAAGAGTTATCGATGCCAGAAGGGATGCACCGTATCCAAATCACGATGTCTTTTCCGCTTCGTTGGGTGAACAGCTATATTTTGACCGAACCGAATGGGAAGGTAAGCATTATTGATCCGGGACCAAGATCAGCAGGGACGGAGCAGGAGTGGCAGGAAGCGTTGGCAGAGCGAGATTTGACCTTTGAGGATGTTCATCAAATTGTGTTAACTCATCATCACCCCGATCATCTGGGATTATCCGGATGGATGCAGCAGATGTCGGGTGCGCCGGTGTTAATGTCAGCACGCTCCCGCCAGGAAACAGATTTCATGTGGGGAACCGGGGCGAGTATTGAAGAGAGACTGCCAGCGTATTACCTTCTTCATGGTATGCCGCAACAAAAAACGGTTGAAATCAAGGAACATATGAGAACGTTTATTTCACAGATTACACCGCTTCCGAAGGTAACCATCATTGCAGATGGTGATACTATCCATATGGGTGGAAAAGGTTGGATCGCCGTGGAAACGGGGGGACATGCTCCAGGCCATCTGTCGTTCTATGCTCCCGAGTCCAAAGAGATTTTGTGCGGAGATGCGGTTTTACCCCAGATTTCACCCAATATTAGTTTGCAGCCGGACAGCGATCCGGAACCTTTACAATCCTACATGGACGGCTTAAGGCGTTTGAACGCGCTTGAAGTGGAGCGTGCATATCCAGGACATCGAAATCCGTTTACCCGTTTTACGGAACGCACTATCGAATTGATTGCTCATCATGAAGAACGTCTGGGCAAACTGACGGAACGTTTGCAGGAAAGCCCTGCTCACGCTTACGATATCTGTTTGTACCTGTTTGGCGATCGGCTTGGTATACATCAGTTGCGTTTTGCCATGAGTGAAACACTGGCTCACTTGCAAGAATTAATCCGGCGGGGCTTAGCGAGACAGGAACAGCAACCTGAAGGCATCATTTATATATCAACATCAGTATAAGTATTCGGAAATCATATGATATGCTAATTAAGATCTTTTTGCATCGATACTACTATCTATCTATATATCTCAATGATAAACTTTTTTGTGTCCTGAGCAGGAAGTACCTGTTCGGGGCTTTTTTGTTGCATCATATTAAAAAGCTTTAGGCACGCTTAACCGTTTATTCAGCTTCTTTTAAGCCTGCTTGCCTATCATACAATTATGAACTTTGCTATAGAAAGCAGGGATAAGCGATGGCTAGACGTAACAGGAACCAATGGAGAAAATGGCAAGCTTCGGCTGCAGCAACGTTGACGGTGGCTGCACTCTTTCAATATGTAAGAACCTCGGATGCATTTGATGCTGCTTATGCGGCTGCGAATGGAACAGACACTGGTGTGACGGCTTCAACACAGCTTGATTCACGCGACGACGTGATGGATGAATGGTCTCCAGATCGTAAAGATCAGTTTAGCTGGGATGCAGATGGAGACTCGGTTGATCAGAATCAGAATCAGGATCAGACAAAATTGTTCCGCTCAGGCTCTGAAAGCAGTCGTGGTCATTATCAGTCACACACAGGTGTATCATGAGCCGCACAGAGCAAGCTGTAAGTCCGCTCCGATTTTGTTTCTACGCGATGAACACGGAGGTGGAGGTGCAGCTGTTGGCAGATAGAGAACAAGCGGAACATGCAGCCTGCCTCGTAAAGAACTGGTTTGAAACACAGGAGCAGCGCTTCAGCCGTTTTGTGGCTGACAGTGAACTGAATCGTCTGAATAAGAGTGAAGGATGGGTACCTGTGTCGGCTGCGATGGATGAGGTGCTCAGTCTGGCTTACGGATATATTGGACAGACGGAAGGCATTTTCCAGCCAGGCATCTCGCAGGCCCTGCGATCAGCGGGATACGATATAAGCTTTGAGAAGATGCAGCAGAGAGGATTCCAGCTGCCCTTGCTGGCACGTCTGTTTCGTACAAGAGAAAATGAATCCTTTAGTATGAGCGAACATGGGTATGATTACAGTCGTCCGAACTGGATACAAAGGGAAGGTAGCCGGATGGTTCATCTCGATCCGGGAGCCGAGCTTGATCTCGGTGGAATCGTGAAGGGCTGGGCTGTAGAACGCATTGCAGACTGGTTGCAGAAGACGTTGAAGATTACTGCGGGCATGATTAATGCAGGCGGTGATGTCCAGGTATGGGGAACGAAAGATCATCAACATTGGACACTTGAAATAAAAAGTCCATTCTCACAGGAGCAAGGTATGAATGGGGCGGTAAGGCTGCAGCGAGGGGCTGTCGCTACATCAGGCATTACACGCAGACAGTGGCAGAATGAGCATGGTCTTACAGCACATCATCTTATTGATCCCCGGACGATGGAACCCTCACATACAGACATTTTGCAATGCACAGTGGTCGGTCAGCATGCTTCGCAGTGCGAAATTATAGCCAAGACCGTATGTATCTTGGGAAGTGCGGAGGCAGTGAATTGGCTTAATCGGCATTATGACCGACATGATGCTCTTTGGATCACTAGGGACGGAAATGTATATTTTAGAGGGAATACTGCAACGCTTGCTGAGCGCTGGCCTGGATTCGACCCGGATCATCGGTTCAGCTTGATCGAATAGGAACGGGACAAATCCAGTAGATTTGGGGGAGCCGGTTATGGCGCAGTGGATTGTAGATTACCTGCCAACGTGGAACATTATTCGAATAAGTGGAATTGCCGCATATTTGCTGCTTTTTGCCGGGGTGTTTCTAGGTATTGCTCAAGGGATGCCTATGGCAAAGGGGAAACCAAAAGCTGTTATGTTAACGTGGCACACAAGGACAACCTGGCTAGCTTTTGGACTTGGCATAATACATGCGCTCACATTGGTTGTTGATCACTATAGCCCGTTTACTTGGAGTGAATTGTTGATTCCTTTTACAGCATCGGTGCACCCGATTGGTACGGGACTGGGCACGTTAGCTTTCTACGGCTTGCTGATCGTGTTGTTGTCCAGTGATCTACGAAACAAGCTGGGGCGCAGATGGTGGTTTATGTTCCATATGTTATCCTACCCGGTGTTCGCCAGTTTATTGATTCATGGCATGATTACGGGGAGTGATTCCAATCATGTCATCATGCGCCTTATGTATGTATTTACGGGCATAAGTATTATAGGCATTACGGTATTGCGTGGGTTGTTACGGGAGCGCAAAGGACCGGAGATTACGATTGGACCCAAACGAATCGAATCAGAATCCATGCGGGATCGAAAGTGGGCAGAAGCCTATGGATTAGCCGTGCCGCTCGGACAAGAGCAGCTCAAATAGGCATGTTATCATATCGTGTTAAGTAGAGGTTCTCTTGTTCGAGTATGGTTTTCCATCATTTTCAACTATATATCATCGTAATTTTAATATAGAAAAGCGGCCATGGAGGCCGCTTTTTTTCTGAGACGTTTGATTATGAAACAACGTATATCAGGCAGATATGTATTCACGCGAAAACGAATCCATTCCGTGCCAATTCATCCTCTGTTACTGGTACGCTAATAAAGGAACTAAATTTTATCGTCACTGACCGGTTTTTCTCCCAGCGCCTCTTCCATCTCGGATTGTTTACGGTGAGCGATACGACTACTGGCGGCTGAAGCGATGGCTCCGACAATATCGTCGAAGAACGTATGCACAGGCCCAAGGCTTTTGTCATTGAGACGTTCCAATACTCCGGGTTTCAGCTTGTCCACATAACCGTAATTGGTAAATCCGATACTGCCATATACATTCACAATGGAGAAGGCCAGAATTTCATCTACGCCATATAAGCCTTCATCGTTCTCAATCATCTCTTGCAAGGGAGAGAGCAGTTGTCCCTGTTCTGCCAGAAGATCAAGCTGGATGCCGGTTAACACTGCATTTTGCACCTCGCGTTTTTTCAAAACCATCTCTACATTTTCAATGCATTCTTCCATCGTCAGTCCAGGATAGTACTTCTTCTGAAGCAGCATAACCAGTTCTGCAATCTCAGGGATCGTGACGCCACGTTTGTGCAACCATTCCCTTGTCGCTTCGGCAACTTTACGGCTATTCAGACTGTAAGGGATTTTTTCCTGCTCCGGATGTTCCATGGGCGATTCCTCCTCTGGTGTAAAAAAATTCATTCAACTTATATAACGATTATATACGGATTATATATTGATGATTGTATACATCTAACTTACATACGTTATTAACCGTATCGCGTTGCTTTTATGTTTGTTTCACAAGAAGATCGTCAGTTCGAGTAAGGGCTTGTGCAAAAAGTAGTTATTTTTTGATCAAAGGCTCGTATACATGGTAGTACAAACTGTAAAAATGATGAGGGGGAACGTGATCATGAGAAAAATCCCATCTTTGCGTAAGGCATCAGCAGCAGCTTTGCTGAGTATTCCTGTAGTTTTGACTGGCTGTGGTATGTTTGGTGCCCAATCTTCAGAAGCTATTGATCCGCCGCCACGTATTCAGGAAGCTGCTATGATTCAGGCAGCCGAAGGGAACGGAACGCTCGCAACGCTCCCACTCACGACCGTATATTTGCAAGACCAGCAGGGGCTGCTCGCTCCAGTCTCTTTAACACTTCCGTCTGGAACGGATGTGAGCAGTCCGAAGACTGCATTAGATACATTAATTACGGGCGGAGCATATGCAGGCATGTTACCAGAAGGTTTCAAAGGTGTACTGCCACAAGGTACGGTCGTGCAAAATGTAACGATTCATGCAGACGACAAGCTGGCAGTTGTCGAGTTCTCGGGTAACTTTGCCAAATATGATGCCAAAGATGAGCGTAAAATGCTGGAAGCGGTGACGTGGACACTGACGGGTACGCCAGACGTAAACAATGTACAGATTTGGGTGGATGGCAAAAAGCTGAGCCAAATGCCTGTGAACAGTACTCCGCTACCGGAGCCATTGAATCGTGCAGTAGGCATTAATCTGGATCTGGGCGAGTCCTTTACAACGAACAGCAGTCCGGTGACGGTTTATTTTTCAGCTGCTTCTCCTGCTGGTGTACAGTATTATGTTCCTGTTACACGTCTCGTAACTCCAGGTGGAGACCGAGTTCAGGCTGCTTTAAATGAGTTGATCAAGGGACCAGCCAAAGGCGGAGAACTGGAAGAAGTCATGACAGGTGGAACAGAACTCCAATCTGTTAAAATATCTGAGGATGGAACGGTAACGGTTGCGCTTAAGGACGACATGTTTACTGAAGGGGATGTTGTACCTAGTGAACTTTTGCAGTCCGTTGTCCTGACAACTGCAGAGAACACAGTCAGCAAGGATGCCAAAGTGCAGATTGAATGGAACGGGCACAAAACGGTCAAAGGCGATGATAACCGAGATTACAGCACGCCTGTATCGAAGCCGGAGTATATTAACGAAATCCCGATTTAAAGGATAGGAGATGCCTAAGGGTGCTTTTAATTGAACTCTTTGGTAAAATATAAAGGATGGCTGTAAGAGATAAGAAGTTCAACATTACAGTATGCTTAAGTCGTAGGAGGCAGAAAATATGAGATCTAACGGACGAACTAGCGAACAGCTGCGCCCGATGAATTTAACAATTAACACGAATAAATACGCCGAGGGCTCTGTATTGATTGAAGTTGGTGATACAAAGGTAATCTGTACCGCAACGGTGGAGGAACGTGTTCCGCCTTTTATGAAAGGACAAGGTAAAGGCTGGGTTACAGCAGAATATTCCATGCTTCCGCGTGCCACGCACACTCGGAACCAGCGTGAAGCGAATCGGGGTAAACTGACGGGACGTACGATGGAAATCCAGCGTCTGATCGGCCGGGCTCTTCGTTCGGTTGTGAACCTGCAGGCACTCGGGGAGCGCACCATTACGCTGGACTGTGATGTTATTCAGGCGGATGGAGGCACACGCACAACGTCGATTACCGGTTCATTTGTTGCGCTTGCGCTCGCAGTGAACAAAATTGCCCAGCAGCACAAACTGCAAGTGTTCCCGATTACAGACTTCCTCGCTTCCGTGAGTGTAGGCGTTGTGGGAGAACAACCAGTGCTGGATCTGAACTATGAAGAAGACTCTAAAGCCAAGGTAGACATGAACCTGGTAATGACCGGCAGCGGTAAATATGTCGAGCTTCAGGGAACAGGTGAGGAAGCACCATTTGATCGCCGTGAATTAAACGCGATGCTGGAACTTGGTGAACAGGGGATCTTGGAAATGATTGAGCGTCAAAAAGAAGTACTTGGACCGATTGCGCTCAAAATCGGCTCACGCGGATTAGGTGAGGCATAAGATGAGCCTGGACAGCCCGGTTATTATTGTTGCTACCCGCAATGCGGGTAAAGTGCGGGAATTCGCACATGCCTTCGCTTCCCTGGGTAAAGAGGTTAAAAGCATGTTTGACTACCCGGAGCTGCCGGATGTCGTGGAAGACGGCGTTACCTTTGCTGAAAATGCATGGAAAAAAGCAAAAGCAGTTGGCGATGCGCTTGGACTGCCCGTTCTGGCAGACGATTCGGGACTTTGTGTGGAACTGCTGAACGGAGAGCCGGGTGTCTATTCGGCAAGATATGCAGGTGAAGGTGCAACGGACGCACAGAACAATGCCAAGCTTCTGGATGCTCTCGCTGCATTAAAGTCCGGAGAGGATTCCCAGCAGCCATTGCTAAGCCCAGCACAGTTTGTCTGTGTACTGGTGTTGTACGATCCAGCAAGCGGAGACAAGTATGAAGCCGAAGGTACAGCAGACGGCTGGATTACAGCTGATGCGGCAGGCGAAGGCGGTTTTGGATATGATCCACTCTTCTATGTGCCGGAATATGAGAAAACGATGGCAGAACTTACGTTGGAACAAAAACAAGCCATCAGTCATCGAGGTCAAGCGCTGCGAGCACTCATTTCTCGGCTGAAAGCATAAAAGGCGAGGTAGGCTGCATGCTTCGCTAGTGTGCTGAATCGATTGACTTTCTTTATTGCATGAAGCAAGCAAGAGAAGCATTGAATTCATCAAGGCGTTAATGGAAACAACTTTCATTCCTGTGGGATAAGGTTGTCACTCTGTTAACGTCTTTTTGATATGCGTAGTTGTACTAATCAAGCGTGGTCCTTCCATATACCTAGATATCATGACTGATTAAGGATTTCAGATATGGGGAACGTGCGTTCTTTTTCCTATGCCGAACAGGAGGTGGTTTGCACGATTGGGAATGGCATTGGGACTGGGGTTGGAAGAAGTTGCAAGTCATGCCGGGTATGGGTTAACATTCAGATTAGTGAAAGATGATACACCTTATACGGGAGGGATTTGGCATGCAAGAAGTGAAGCTGGTTGTAAATTACGATGACTATGAAGAAGGTATACGAATGGAGACACTTCTTCAAGATTTGGCAGCGAAACCGGAAGCGGCTACGCTGGAAAGTCTGATCATTGGAGATTGGGGACAAGCTTATGAAAATTCACCGCAGGAATTCAAAGATACGTTAATTCAGCTTGCACCAAGTTTTCCGGCTCTAAAACAATTGTTTATCGGAGATATGGAGTCGGAAGAGTGCGAAGTTTCCTGGATTGTTCAGACGAATCTTGCGCCAATTCTACAAGCTTTTCCGAATTTGACCTCGTTTGTGATCAAAGGCAGCAGCGGACTTGAACTGGAACCTCTCCAGCACAGCAAGCTGGAAGAATTAATCATTATCTGTGGCGGTCTTCCGAAGAAAGTGCTACATTCCATTGCGGCCGCTGAATTGCCTGAATTGCGCAAGCTCGAACTGTATCTGGGTGTGGAAGATTACGGATTTAACGGTTCATTAGAGGACGTACTGCCATTGCTTGAAAAAGGGCGTTTCCCTAAACTGGAGTACCTTGGTTTGAAGGACAGCGAAATACAGGATGAGATAGCCAAGGCTGTTGCAGATGCATCGATCTTGGAGCAGATTCAGATACTTGATTTCTCCGAAGGCACATTATCCGATGAAGGCGCAGAGGCGCTGCTTGCCAGCGATAAAATCAAACAATTAAAACATTTGAACCTGAGCTATCACTTCATGACGGACGAAATGATGGAGCGTTTTAAACAATCAGGCATGTCGGTGGATGTCAGTGACCAGCAAGAAATTGATGAGGATGACTGGCGTTTCCCGATGCTGACAGAATAAATGATGTTGCATGAAAAGGATCTATTATTAATCGGTCATCCAGGTAACCGACGAACGACAGGAATACAAGAAGCCAGAAGTCAAATGGGCATGAAACCTGCGACGGTGTTGCCTTATGAGAATCTGCTCCAAACCTGGAGACGGGGAGGCGGTCTTGCCGAACTTGTGAAATCCAGCTCACCTAGCCCGCTCATTCGGCTGGATGCTCCTGGGGAAGATTGGGAGGTAGAACGCGGGCTGTTACATCTCGGGGCAACCGACTACGAAGTATCGGATGGTAAGGTGCGGACTGATTCAGAGCCGAGCGTTAAGGGATCGAAGGCGTGCGTTGCAACTGATCTGCCGTCCTCCTTGCAAAAGGTGAAACGGGAATCTTTTTCCGCCGAAGCAGCGCTCATATTAGAACAACAGTGGGGTAGAATTTACGCACCGGCCCAATGGTTCAGAGGCTGGAAGATTTGTCTTGACCGGATTGCCCGAGAAGCGCGTGTAGTGTGGCCAGATGTGCAATTCTGGAACGATCCTGATGAGATTGGGATGATGTTTGATAAAAGAGAATGCCAGCTTCACCTCATGCGTTATGGAATTTCGGTGCCACCGATATTACCTTCTTCCGAGCCGATTAGGAGCTGGGAAATGTTACGAGCAGGGATGGATGCATCACGGATGCATCGCGTCTTTGTCAAGCTTGCCTGCGGCTCGGCTGCTTCTGGTGTGGTTGCATATCAGGTGAATCCGCGAACAGGTGCGGAGATCGCTGTGACAACTGTAGGTATGGAGACCCTCCAGGGTCGAACGATTTTTTATAACGAAGGGAAACTGCAGAAATATACTCGCCATGAGGAAATTCGTACGCTGCTGGACTGGCTTTGTGCTGAAGGGGCTCAAATTGAACGGTGGATGCCCAAAGCAACGCTGAATCAACGCGCTTATGATATTCGTCAACTTGTAGCGGCGGGGCAGGCTGGTCATGCGGTCATGCGCCTTAGCCATACACCAATCACCAATCTTCATCTACGGAATGAGCGGATGCTGCCAGCAGAAGCTGGTCTGAAGGAATCACATCTGTCCATGATTCAGAAGGCGGCTCAGGATACGATAAGAGTGTTCCCTAAATCATGGTCGGCAGGTATTGATGTGATGCTGACTAGCGGCATGAACCCTCGTGCGTACGTGCTGGATGTGAATCCGTTTGGAGACCTGTTATACCGAGTCAAATATGAAGGGATGAGCCCTTATGAATGGGAAATGAAGCTTTTGCGAAAGGAGCCTGTTAGACATGCCTGATATGAACACCATTGTAGGCTCCCATGACATCTTAATGATTACACTGGATACACTGCGATATGACGTTGCCAAGCTGGAGGAGCAACATTGCCCTAATCTGTGCGGCTCAGGTCCATGGGAAAAACGGCACACCCCCGGCAGCTTTACATATGCTGCGCATCATGCTTTTTTTGGCGGTTTTATGCCTACACCGGTGAATACAGATAAAGCATCTCATATCCGGTTGTTCCATTCTCGGAATACCGGACTTAAAACTCATCCTCACA
Source organism: Paenibacillus sp. 2TAF8 (assembly GCF_052114825.1). Classification (NCBI taxonomy): domain Bacteria; kingdom Bacillati; phylum Bacillota; class Bacilli; order Caryophanales; family Paenibacillaceae; genus Paenibacillus; species Paenibacillus sp. 2TAF8. The sequence continues at coordinate 18,640 of NZ_JBFRFN010000021.1, read as the reverse complement.
CCTGGTTGTTTGATACACCAGATATCGTGTCCGGATTTGCCGCTGAGGGGTATCGAACGATCTGTATCGGTGGCGTCATATTTTTTACGAAAAAGAATCCTCTCGCCAAAGTGCTGCCTGGTTATTTTCAGCAAAGTTATTGGCGCATGAATTTTGGGGTTACCAATCCAAGGTCAACAGAGAATCAAGTAAACCATGCGTTAAAGCTGCTTCATCAGACTGCTTTAGAAGAGAAGCTGTTTCTCTTCATAAACGTTTCCGCTATTCACGGCCCCAACCGATACTTCGTTGAGGGAGCCCGAGAGGACTCGGTAGAGACGCAGCGGGCTGCATTGCGATATGTGGACAAGGCGTTAGGACCTTTGTTTGAAGCGATGAGAAAACGCGAACGGCCAACGTTCTGTCTTGCTTTTTCTGACCATGGTACCGCCTACGGTGAGGATGGATATCACGGTCATCGTCTGGCACACGATGTCGTTTGGACGGTGCCGTACCGTGAATTTATTTTATAAGGAGGGAAGCCCGATGAGTGAGTATGCAGAGCGAACTACAGCAAGTGCCCCGCAATCTGGCTCCGATTCAACAGCGACTCTTCGTGAAGTGCTGAAATTCCCTTATCGTTCTTATCTGTACTCCTACCCGCATAAGACAGCGTATCGTGAACTGAATCCGCCGATTCCACTGCAATCTTTGTGGGAAAAGGAGGATACGGAAACTTACTTTTTATACATGCATATTCCTTTCTGTGCCGCTCGTTGCGGATTTTGCAATCTGTTCACATTGCCGGACAAAAGGCAGGATAGCCATGAGAAGTACGTGGATGCACTTGAACGTCAGGCAAAGCAGTGGGCGCCAATTACATCGCGTAGACCGTATTCACGTTTTGCTATTGGCGGGGGAACACCAACATTGTTGAATGAGTCGCAACTCAGCCGCTTATTCGACATTGCTGAGTATACGATGGGACTGGATTCGTCGCAGGCTTCTATTTCGGTGGAGACATCGCCTGACACGGTTACGGATGGGAAACTGAGCATTTTGAAGGAACGACGAGTGGATCGAGTAAGTATGGGGATTCAGAGCTTTATTGAAGCGGAGGCTTCTGCCATCTATCGTCCGCAAAAACCGCAGGAGGTAGAGCGGGCTCTCGAGAAGTTGGTTCGTTATGATTTCCCGCTGTTGAATCTGGATCTGATCTATGGTCTGCCAGGTCAAACCGTGGAAACATGGATCTATTCCCTTGAACGTGTGCTGGCCTATGATCCTGGTGAAATATTTATTTATCCGCTGTATACGCGGGAGAATACGATTGTGAAGCCAGAAGATATACAACGTCAAGGGCCCGATATTCGCATGGAACTGTACAAAGCTGCACGTGAGCTGTTAAAAAGCAAAGGATATGTGCAATATTCCATGCGTAGGTTTGCGAAGGAACAGTCTTCTGCCAAAATACTTTTACCCTACAGCTGTCAGGAAGAAGGTATGGTTGGTCTCGGATGTGGTGCTCGATCCTATACGAGCGAGGTGCATTATGCCTCAAAGTATGGTGTGACTTATAAAGCAACGCAGAGCATTATTGCCGATTATGTAAACGCTGAACGCTACGACATTGCAGATTATGGCATCGTATTAAACCTCGAAGAGCAGAGACGCCGATTCATTTTAAAAGCATTGCTACATCGGGAGGGACTCCTATTGTCCACCTACCAGGAGAGGTTTGGAACTGATGTTATGTCTGATTACCCTTGGCTAAACGAATTGCTGGCAGAAGAGATGGCAAGTTTCGATGTTGATGCTGGAGGGCGAGTGCTGCGTTTGACAGAGGAGGGGCTGGGATACTCTGATGCCATAGGAGATTGGCTTATCTCTGCGAAAATTCGGGAGCAGATGGAAGGATTTGTTTTCTCATGAAAGCGACCTTATATTATCGGGGGAAGTTGTCCTCCTGTAACTATGACTGTCCTTATTGCCCGTTTAGTAAAACAGTTGATTCCAAAGAAACGCTGAGTGTGGATGAACAACAGTTACGGCAATTTGTTAACTGGGTGAGGGAACAGGAGAGTCATGGGCATCGTTTTTCTATATTTTTCAACCCCTATGGAGAAGCCTTGGTGCGGCGATGGTATCGGGAAGCGATGGTTGAATTGTCACATATGGCCCATGTGGAAAAAGTAGCAATTCAGACGAACCTGTCAGTCAAACTGGACTGGGCACGTGAGTTGCATGTGGGCAAAGCCGCCTTCTGGGCAACATATCATCCCCGTGAGACGAAAGAGACAGCCTTTGTAAACCAATGTATGACTTTACGTGAGATGGGACTGTCTTTCAGTGTAGGTACGGTAGGTTTGCGCAGTGCGTTTCCAGCGATAGAAACCATGAGAAAAGCTCTGCCGGACGATGTATATATGTGGGTTAATGCGTTCAAAGATCGGCCCAAGTACTATACCCCGGACGAAATAAAGTTTCTCAAGGGAATCGACCCGTTGTTTGAAGGGAATCTGCAAGACTATGATAGTTTGGGCAAAAGCTGTGCCGCAGGATCAGATGTATTTTACGTGCAAGGCTCGGGACATGTGAAAAGGTGTTACAAGGATCGCCGCATCATTGGTCATCTCTATCGTGACGGCTTACAGGCTTTGGCGAAAGACCGACCTTGTAGTATGAAAAAATGCGGTTGTTATATCGGTTATATTCATATGCAGGATGCCCCGTTTAGAGAAACATTTGGCACAGGGCTGCTGGAACGGAATCCAGCCTTCATCCATCAATAAAAACATTTTTCAGTACGTACTTGTATCAAACCCAAAGGTTTGCTTGCGAGTGCACTGAAAGATGTTTTTTTGTTTTTTGCGATGAAAAAAATCACGATTCCCTCCTTTTGAATAGGTCTTGACTTTTTTATTTGCGAATTTTAAATATTTTTGATTCAAGTTTGGTTCAATTTGGGTTAGTATAAATTAGGAACAAAGACCTGCTTGATAGATGATATTAGCGTTTATAATATCGATTTATATCTTATTATAGGTCTTTAGTCTTTAATGTGGGAGGGGTAAATACGTCAAAGTGTATTTGGTTTTACATAATTTCATTGAACCTCAGGAGGAATTCAACGTGAAAAGGGTATCCATCAGTCAAAAATTGCTTATCGGTTTTTCATCCGTTCTATTGTTGTTGATAGCGGTTACATCTATTTCATACTTTCAATTTGTAAGCCTGGAGAAAACGTACACCGATTTAATAAATGATAGAACTAGCAAATTGCTTAAAATCAAAAACATGACAATTGATCTTAAATCACAACAAGTAGCTTTGAGGAATTACATCATGCAACCTGGTCAGAATAATGAGGATGCATTTCAGCAGGCGTATGAAGATTACATAACATTGAGCGAAGATTTAAAAGCGACAGTTGCAAGTGCCAATATGAAACAATATCTGGCAGACTCCAGCAAATTGATGAGCCAATATTATGAAATTTCAAAAAACATAATGTCTATGACCAAGCAAGGGAATGTGGAAGAAATATCTCAGTTGATGGAGAATACAGTCCCGCCGCTTATAACTGAATTTGAAAACATTGTTCAATCAATGGAAAATCATCAGCAAAAGGCAATGGATGAAGGAGTCGCTGCGGCCAATCAGCAAACAGCTACGGTCCTTCGATTAATCAGCATCCTTGGTATCATCTCTATTCTTATTGGCTTAGCAATCGCAATCATCATCGGCCGAATTATCGCCAAACCGGTACAGGCTGTTGCACAAGCCGCGAGCCGTATTGCGGAAGGTGACTTAACAGGGGAACCATTAAAGGTTCGTAACAAAGACGAGATTGGGGAGATGGCTGAGGCATTTAACTTGATGTCAGTTAATTTACGTAGGCTGATCCATCAGGTGAACGATGGTGCTGAACGAGTAGCAGCTTCATCTGAAGAATTAACGGCAAGTACAGAACAGACTGCTACAGCTAACGAACAAGTTGCTACGACAATGGGGGAGATTGCAGCAGGAATGGATTCGCAGGTCCGTATGGTCAGTGAAGGATTCCAGACGATGAATGAACTGGCAACCGGTTTCCGGCAAGTGGCTGAAAATACAACCGTTGTTTCGGAGCAGGCTGCAGAAGCATCTGCCCAGACGATCTCCGGTAGTGAATCCATTCGCTCAGCAGTGGGGCAGATGAATTCCATTCAGAACACGGTTTCGAGCCTTGCAGTAGTTATTGAAGAACTCAGTAAGCACTCGACAGATATTGTGAAAATGGTAGATGCAATCTCGGAAATATCTGCGCAAACGAATCTGTTATCTCTTAATGCAGCCATTGAAGCAGCAAGAGCTGGAGAGCACGGAAGAGGGTTTCAGGTTGTGGCTACCGAAGTTCGGAAGTTGTCAGAGCAGTCTGCACAGTCTGCAGGAGAAATCGTCGGACTTGTTTCTTCCATTGAGACAGGCATGAGGAATGCTGCGCTTTCGATGAGTGTGGTATCATCTGAGGTACAAGAAGGAATTCAGTTAGTGCATCAGGCAGGATCTACTTTTGACGAGATTCGATCTTCAGTGAGTGGTGTTGCAGGGCAGGCACAGGAGGTATCCGCTTCCATTGAACAGATGAATGCTGGTGTAGAGCAGATTAATGCCTCTATGAAATCAATCATGGACGTCACGGAGAACGCGGCTGCGGGCACAGAAGAAGTAAGTGCAACAACCGAAGAGCAATTGTCTGCAATGCAGGAAATTGCATCGGCTGCGAATGATCTTTCATCTATGGCGGAGGTATTGCAGCAGTCTGTTGCTCGTTTTAAAGTTTCTTAATTGAGGAAAAAAGAAATATGCGAAAATGCCCCTACGCCATGTCAATGGTGGATAGGGGCATTTTTAGTTGCTGAATTCTTGTTGGTGACCATCATTGTGCAGAATGGGTGCACCGTGTGTTCGAAAGTACAGATGAACTGAGGGTGAGTTATTTATCGGATGGCGACGCTGTAGGTCTTCAGCCAGCTATTGATTTGAGTCAAATAAGCAAACAATTGTGGCCCTGACATTAATTGTCCAAACCAAGGCAGATTCGAAGAGGCGTCCGGTGAAGAAGCGAGATTTCGAATCTGAACTTTGTCGATTAACGGCAAAATTGGCGATGATGGATCATCCAGTATTTCAAGCACCTGTTGCTTAACGGCTGCTAGATATTGAGGGTTATGTGTTTTGGGATAAGGGCTCTTTTTACGATATAAAACATCATCAGGCAGCACGCCTTCAAGTGCTTTTCGCAAAATGCCTTTCTCTCTTCCACCGGTAATTTTCATTTCCCAGGGAATGTTAAATACATATTGGATCAGACGATGATCACAATAAGGAACACGTACTTCTAATCCGGCGCCCATACTCATCCGGTCTTTGCGATCCAGCAGTGTAGGCATAAACCGGGTGATATTTAAATAAGACATCACACGCATCTGCGCTGTCTTTCCTGTTTCACCCTTCAGTAACGGAACCTCGGCAACGGCATCCGAATATCGATCTGCAAGGTAGTCAAGTGGTCTAATCCACTCGCGAATGTCTGGAGATAACAGTCCTGCCCGCATATCAGGTGCTACAGACCAGGGGAATGTACCTGAGTTCAGCATTTCATCCCGGTGAAACCAAGGATAACCCCCAAATACTTCATCAGCAGCTTCACCAGAGATGGCGACGGTGGCTCCCTTTTTGATCTCTTTACAGAACAGATACAAGGAAGAATCAACATCTGCCATGCCCGGCAGATCTCTTACCAGCATAGCCTGCGTCAGTGCGTGTACAAGCTCTCCATTTTCAATCTCAATCCAGTGGTGATCGGTTTTGAGCTCATCAACCATTCGCTGAATCCATGGACCATCGGCTCCGGGCTGGAAGGAATGTGCCTGAAAATGTTTAGCGTTATCCACATAATCAACCGAATACGTACTGACTTGGCCTTGCCCCGTCCGGTTGTAATAATCAACAGCCAAAGCAGACAAGGCGCTGGAGTCAAGGCCGCCGGATAAAAGAGAGCATACAGGAACGTCGGAGGCTAACTGGCGTTCTAACGTGTCCTGTAACAGACGACGTACTTCAGCTGCTGTCTCTTCCAGATTATGTTCATGTTTCACGGACTCGAGTTTCCAATAGGTATAGGTTTTAATCCCATTACGGCTAAAAATCATGGCGTGGGCAGGCTTCAGTTCATGTAATGAAGAGTAAACGCCGTGTCCTGGTGTTCGTGCAGGGCCTACAATAAATACTTCTGCGAGTCCCTCCGGTCCTACTGTAGCTTCCACATCCGGATGCAGAAGCAATGCTTTGGGTTCCGAACCAAATACGAGGCAATCCTTTGTATTACTGTAGAACAGAGGTTTCACGCCGAGGCGATCACGAGCGATGAAAACCTGTTCTCTTCCGCTGTCCCATATGGCAAAAGCAAAGATACCGTTAAACTTTTCTACACACACAGGCCCCCACTCGATATACGAGGCAAGTAGAACTTCTGTGTCACATTGGGTACGGAAATGATGCCCACGCTGAAGTAACGCTTTTTTCAATTCGGGTGCATTGTATAGTTCTCCGTTATACACAACGGTATAGGAGGTATCTCCCTGTAACGCATGCATGGGCTGTGCCCCGTTCTCTGGGTCCATTACGCTGAGGCGGCGATGTCCAAAAGCACAGGGGTTGGAAATCCATGTACCTGAAGCGTCGGGGCCGCGGTTCGACAAGCTATCCGTCATTCGGACGAGCAGCTCCGATTCCTGTGTCAAATCCCGATTCCACTGTACGAAGCCGGTTATACCGCACATGGTTTGTTCATCCTTTCTTGGTCGAGTCGTTCATCCGTATGCTGCTAAAAATCGTAAGCAACTAGCAAATGTTGTCTTTTTCGTCAGAGGTCGTAACAAATATATGCCGAATGCAGGCATAAAATGTCTGTCCTCTTCGGAAACTACATCTAGGGATAACAGCCTTTAGCTGGCTCTGAAGGGGAGAACATGCAATGGACAGAATCAACTACTACGTGTCTGTCATGGGTCGCTCCGTCATACCCGATTCAACTACAACGTCGTATGAATGGGTGATTCAGGCAACACCGCAGGAAGCCGAACATTTACTGGGATTGCTTTATCTTATGCAGGAAAAGGAAGAAGAAGCTTTTCCCGGAATGGTATTTCCTTGGCCGGATACGCCGGAACATGATGTGAACCGTGCTTATGAAGCCGTTTTGCAGCAAGTGTATCGGGAAATTTACCGATTAGGGACACCGGAGACAAGGCATCAGATCGAACAAAGTACTTGAACAGGCAAGCTAGATGATTGGAATGAAGCAAGTGAAAGTGATCAGAACAAAAGGAGAAGATAACGATGTATGCCATTCAGGATGCTAAAATACGCAGATTAACGGAAGTGGATGGAATGTCTTGTGCTGAAGTAGAGGTACAACCGGGTAATACAGGTGATCCGTCTTTACTTGTATATGTATCTAGGGCTCAGCCGGGCAATGAACTGCAGGTAGTGCGCATTGTGCGCAATCACTCAGATGGCGCGATCGACTGGTATAACAACAATATGCATACCGCTTTTGAAGATGCTACAGAAACAGCATTTGAAAATAGTGAGGGCATCACAGCAGAAGAGGACAAAGCACAGTTTCAAAGCAATCTGTTTGCCTTTGGTTTGCTTGGCCCAACACTGCAGCGATATTTGATTGGTCAGGGGTAAGCAGCTAGCGCAACTTGCACAAGTGATTGTGTTATTGCAATCAGCAGCAATGGAAAGAGAAAAAGATCTGAAAGTGAAGAGCGTACATTGAAGGGTTAGAGGACTGCAAGAAACAGGAAATGAAGTAGAGGAAGCACGAGTACAGAGAGTAATGGGACGTATTGGGAATTCAAGAGTAGTGATGGATAAACCCGCCGTAGCATCACGGCGGGTTTGTTGATAAGTGAGCGCATATTTTGTTTAAGGTGGGTTAGAGTGATCCAGTGATTCAGTAATATTCACGCAGAACCTGAATTCCTTTCACCACATTGTATACAAAGCTCAGGCCATAAATGACAAAGAACAAAACTACGAACCCGATCGCTGATCCCAAACTTTGGGCGGTCACAAAAAAATATAGCAACGGAATAGCTGCAAGAAACGGGAACACATGGGAGAAAAGAGCACGCTTTGCGTGTCCGGCGATGTATTCATCCCTCGCCACAATCCATACAATAATGGGGAACAGGAACGGGGCGAAGAAAATGCTGAAATAGGATAGGGACGATAAAAGTTGTCTCATAAATGTTCTCTCCTTCGATGGAATTTCACATGGTATGTATGCAAACCAATTACCCAGCTTGAGGGCTGCTGAATAACTATGCACTTCATATGGGTACAGGTACACGTGCAGACATAAGTACAGACATAAGTACAGGTAAAGATACGGTATATGTAAGTACTGACACAAGTCCAGAAATGTAGCAGGCATAGGATTTACATCAACAGAAATGTATAGATCCATATAGGCCTAGTGTTAAAAAGATGCTGTTGCGTACTGTGCTGCTATTCTCTCTGAAGGCTGCAGGGACTATCGTTAGTACTGATCGATAGTTACTCAATATTACCTCAATATGATTACCTTATTCGGCTTTTTGCTTTAGTATACATACTTATACGGTACTGGTTGTTATTAGGCTTCATTATTAATTTTTAATAAAACTATTGCTAAAAATAGAAATCGGAGTATAATAGAGATCGTGCCGAATTTTATTATACATATTTGTCTCAGTAGCTCAGCAGGATAGAGCAACGGCCTTCTAAGCCGTCGGTCGGGGGTTCGAATCCCTCCTGGGACGTCAAACAAGAAGCTTCCTTCGGGAAGATTCTTTGCGTTCTGGGGATGAGAACCCCCAAAGGTTCGTCGGAGCATCTACATCGATAGCATTCACTTCGCAGTCTCGACTGGAAGGAGAGTATCCCTCCTGGGACGTCAAACAAGAAGCTTCCTTCGGGAAGCTTTTTTGCGTTCAGGGAATGAGTCTCCTATAGGGAGAATGCTGTTCTTGGGAGAGAGTAAGCCATTTTACAGTGAGGTGGGCCCTCGCCCCCGTACCAATATAATTCTAACGATCACCAGAGACTCTATTTGCTCTACTTTCGGCATTTTGAACTTGTAACGATCATCAGAGAGCTTATTTTCTCGATTTAGGGCATTTTTTGTGCTTTTTCGAGTTTATTTAACTGAATAGCGTTTCTGAGGATCGTTAGAATTGAAAAAAACTTTTTCTTCACCTAATAAGGCTTCTCGTGATCGTTAGAAATTTAGTTCAACAAAAGAGGTAGGATACGCTGTCTATTCCTACGTTTAATATATACTACAGAGCAGTCTTCTTCCTCTTGTAAGCTCATCCTATATACTTGCTTTACACATCCTATCTATTTTGCTTACCTGTTGACGGGTACGAACCATGAAATGTAGATTGTTCTCCTTCATCGAGCGGGCTTTTAGGTCTGTTGATAGTGTTGATTGATTGTTTTTTCCTATAAGTTAAATAGATTGTATATATTTTATCAATAAAGGAATTTGTGCCACAATGAGGATATCAACAGTGAAAGCGACGGTGGAGCAGATGAAATCGATCAATCAGTGGCAGGCCGAAGAGTATGACAATCAACTGGCTTTTGTATCGGAGTATGGAAAAGGCCTCATCCCTTGGCTTCATCCGAAAGCAGGAGAATCCATTCTTGATCTTGGATGTGGAACTGGCGATTTAACACATGAGATTTCCCAATCAGGCGCAGAGGTGGCAGGCATAGATGCCTCTTCTGATATGATCAATCAAGCGAGGAAAAAGTTCCCTGGATTGGAGTTTTGGGAAGCGGATGGCCAGCAGTTTAAGACAGAGCGCCAGTATGATGCTGTTTTTTCCAACGCCGCGTTGCACTGGATGCGCAATCCACAAAATGTTGTAGACTGCGTATGGCTTGCCTTGAAGCCAGGAGGGCGATTTGTGGCCGAATTTGGCGGGAAAGGGAATGTGCAGATCATTGTGAATGCGGTGGAGGAAGTACTGGAACGGCATACAGGAATCAAGGCTTCGGAGCGTAATCCATGGTATTTTCCGACGATTGCACAATACAGTACTCTTTTGGAAAACAGAGGCTTTATGGTTCGACAGGCCTATCACTATGACCGTCCTACCAAACTAGCAGATGGGGAAGAGGGAATCATAGGCTGGTTGGCTCATTTTGGTGATGACTATTTCCAGGGATTCAGCTCCGAGCAGGTAGAGGAATGGTGCCATGAGATCAGCCGGATCGTGACTCCAAAATTGTGGAAAAATGATGCGATTTATGCTGATTACAAGCGCATTCGAATTGAAGCGTTTAAACCCGAAGCTAAGTAGGTGAATAACCGAAAAATATTGTTATATGAATTTATTGCTTTTAATTAGCTTAATTGGCAACATCTCTCCCCCCCCCCCATTTTCACCCCAGTAAGGGGTAGGCTAATCCCAATGAATCTTGAAACCTCTAATACAAATCATTTAAAACCATGCCTTTCTTTCGTTCAGAAAAGCATGGTTTTTCCTTGTTTTTGAACTGAATATTTAAAATTTAAATATCCAAACGACAAAAATATACAAATGCGAATACATATCGTTCTAAAGACCCATATAAGTAATTTCTATATCATAATGTAAGTATTTAGAAGGAATTTGTGATATTTTGGTAGAATAATTTACCAGGGGTCAAACATCTTGCAGATTGGCGGTGACATGGTCGAGAGTATTGCAGTGCTTCTAGCAACAAGATCCCATGTGGTGAGGCATATACACGAAGAAGGAGGGCATCGCCTTGAATAAACGATTGATATCTATGTTAATGAGTGTCCTAATGGTTTTTTCCCTTATCCTGCCTGCGGCCGGAGCCGCTTCTGCGGATTCCGCAATTGAACTTGAAAACACATTAAACAGCACCGAAGCAAAGCAAATGAGAGAGGTGCTTGCCGGTCGGGAAGCTCGAATTGCTGCAGATCCCTTTCTGGATAAAAGCCTGGAAGGTCTTGGCGGAGAGAACACACGGGTAATTGTTGAGCTTTCCAATAAACCTGTTGCTGTAGCACAAGGCGAATCAACCCTCTCAGGAAGATCATTCACCTCCTCGATGGAAACCAAGGCTGTGACTCAAGTTGAAGACCAACAACAGTCATTTGTACATAGCCTCACTCAGAAAAAAATTAAACACGAAGTACTGGACAATTATGCATATGCCCTTAATGGTGTATCCCTTGAAATAAAAGGGAATCAATTGGGACAATTGCTTCAAATACCAGGCGTAGTGAGTGTATACCCTGACTATGAAGTGACGCTTGCGCCTGACACAGGCGAGGTTAATCCTCATATGAAAGATACAGCGCCTTTTATCGGAGCTCCTGAAGTATGGGATCTAGGGTATAGAGGAAAAGGTGTGAAAGTTGGCGTTATTGATACCGGTATTGACTACAATCACCCGAATCTGCGCGATGCTTATAAAGGCGGATGGGATTTTGTAGATAACGATGATGATCCATATGAAGCGACCTATCAGGAATGGAAAGCATCAGGTCAGCCTGAGCTTAATGAAAGAGGGAGCTCTTATTATACTTCTCATGGTACACACGTTTCAGGTACGGTCGCTGCTCGTGAAGCGGGAGACTATGGGGTTGTCGGGATTGCTCCTGAAGCGGATATTTATGCGTACCGTGTTTTAGGGCCTTATGGCAATGGACAGACGTCTTGGGTACTCGGCGGAATTGATCGCTCAGTAGCGGACGGAATGGATGTCATCAACCTGTCGCTTGGTGCCGAAAATAATGATCCAAACTATGTCACTTCGGTTGCGTTGAATAATGCAATGCTGTCTGGAGTAGCTGCGGTTGTATCCAGTGGTAACAGTGGGCCTAGCCGTTATACTCTTGGTTCACCGGGTGCATCCGCTATGGCGATTACAGTAGGTAACTCTACAGGTCCTAGTCAGGTCATTACGGTGAACACACATTTCTGGATTGGTGAAGAAGGCGAGAAAACAGCGCCTGAGCAACAGCCAGTACCAGAAAATGAGCAAACTCCTGAACTGGGGAAGGCTCCTGAAACACAGGAGCCGGTCGCTACACCGGTAACCGCACCAGAAGGTGAGGCGGAAGCCACTACACCTGAAAGTGAAGCAGGAGAGGCTGCACCTGCACAGAATAGCGGCAATGCGACTGATGCTGATACAACGGATGCAACGTCATCTGATAAGTCACAACAAACTGCACAGCCTGAGAATGATCAGGCTACAGCACCAGAAGCGAATGTTGACAATGTAATGACGGACGAAGTTACTGCTCCAACGTCAGAGGTGACAGAGCCAACTGCACCAGCATCACCTACGAATAAGGAACAAACGCCTCTGTCATTGACCGAATCCGTGTACCGTCTGGATGTGATGGGCTGGAGTCTTGCAGCTGAACCTGAAGCAGTTTTGACAGATCGATATGATGTTGAATTTGCAGCTCTGGGTAAACCTGCTGATTTCGAAGGTAAGGATTTCGGGGGCAAAGTCGCGTTGATTCAACGCGGAGAACTTGCTTTTGTTGAAAAAATTGCCAATGCCAAAGCAGCAGGAGCCGTGGCAGTTATTGTGTATAACAATATTCCTGGTCCGATTGGCGTAAGTCTTGGTGACAACTTCGACCTGATTCCGACACTCAGCATGTCGAAGGAAGGTGGCGAAGTGATCAAAGCTGAACTGGATGCGGGTCAAGCAGTTGAAATTAGTTTCAGTGATTTCGAACGCAGTCAGACACCTGGGGATGAGATGAGTTCTTCCAGTTCCCGCGGACCTGCCAAGGTGACATTGGATATTAAACCGGATGTCGTTGCACCAGGTGCCAGCATTTTGTCGACCATTCCTGCCTATGGCAAAGATGAACCGGAAGCAGATTATGCGCAAGCGTATGATCGCAAAAGTGGAACAAGCATGGCAGCACCGCACGTAGCGGGTCTCGCTGCACTTCTTCTTGAAAAGCACCCGGACTGGACTGCTTTTGATGTCAAGGTTGCTCTGATGAATAATGCCAAAATCATGGATACAGTCAAATATGACGTGTTTGATCAGGGTGCAGGCCGCATTCAAGCGGTGAAATCCATTGATCCTGCCGCTTTTGTCAAAGTTATGGATGTGACCCAGTATACGGAGAGCGGTTCCGTAGTTGAAAAAGAAAACATCACGGGAAGTATCAACTATGGCAACTTTATGAGTACGGATGAAAAAACAGTAACCAAAACGATCAAGGTTCAGGCCTTGAACGGAAGTAACGGCGAGTATACGGTAAATGTGAATCCGACTCGTGCAGTGCCGGGGGTATCTGTTGCCGTTGATAAAACTTCATTCACCTTGAACGGGGAGGAAGATCTTGCTGTGACCATTACTGTTCCTCGTGGTGTTACTGCACTAACTGAGGCACAAGGTTACATTGAAATTACGAATGGAACAAATTCGTTTACGGTACCCTATGTGGCACACTTTAACGTGACATCCAGCGGAGTGAAGTATATTGAAACGGTCAAAGGGACTGCCAAAAATCCGTTTTACTATCCGTTGAAGGCAGACGGTTCACTGGACACGTTGAACGTTTCAATGGAGTTCTATAATCCAATGACATTTGCACTGATTGAAATTTATAACGGCCTTGATCCTGAGGGCGGTCATTATCAAGATGGTTACATCGGCTCGATCTTTGGGAATTATTATAATTTTAATGCAAATACAAAATACACGCTGGCTTGGGATGGCCAGTATTCGGATTACACTACGGAAGAAGTCACTGAAATTCCGGACGGATTGTATACAGTGGATATCACTTCGATTGGTGCGGACGGCAAGACTTATAAAAAAGATACACCTCCGTTTTTGGTTAAAAAGACAGCTCCGGCAGTAACTGCTCCAGAATCACTAGAGTTCAAAGCAGAGGATGCGGTCGTGATTAACGGTACGGTGGATGATCTGTATTTCCGCGCTGCACCTGCACTGGCTAAAGGGTGGAGCATTACCCTTGATCCGACGAAAGCGCTGGAAGCTACCTACGTGGTGAAAAAGGAAGATGGCTCCACGTTGAAAGAAGGCACGTTTAATGTTCAGGCAGACGCCAGCTTCCGATATGCATTGGAGGGTGTCGAAGGTGGTACGTATACTGTTGAGACTACGGTAAAAGACGAACAAGGTCTTGCTGGTACGGCGAGCACTACCATTACAGTGGAATCTGTGCAGACTGAACCTGAAACACCAGCTACGAAAGCACCTGGAACACCTACGTTGTCCCACAATAACGGCTTTGTGAACGGTCTGTTAGGGGGCGACTACACGGTGTCCATGAACATGTGGTGGGGTGAAAATGCAACGAGCTATAAGCTGTATGAGGATGGCGTATTGGTTGATTCGCAAAAATTGACCTATAACGCACCTTGGGCACAGTTTGCTCAAACGAAAATTAAAGGCAAAACCAATGGCACCTACACTTATGTTGCCGAGCTGGCCAATGACAAGGGCATTACGCGCAGTCAGACGCTGACTGTACGGGTGACCGATGCACTGCCTGGCAAAGCGGTGCTCTCCCATGATAACTGGGATGTGGACGGCAACTACAAGGTGATGATGAACTTGTGGTGGGGAACGAATGCGACCGAGTATCGTCTTTACGAGAATGATGAGTTGATTGATACACAGTCACTCAAAGCTACAACGCCTCTGCCTCAATTTGCTGTAACCGCAGTAAAAGGCAAAGCATCTGGTACGTATACGTACCGTGCCGAGCTGGTTAACGCTGCCGGAGTGACAAACACCAATACCATTACGGTGAAGGTGAAGTGAACGCGGTAAGAGCATGTTGTCTGAAAAAGTAAAACCCTCGCTCGTCCCGGCGTTAAGCCGGTGACCAGGGCGGCAGCGAGATATGAGAAATGGTCTCCCCTGTGCAGTGTACAGTGAGAGGCCATTTCTTATTGTTTGCTTACAGGGAGGGATGATGTTTATTTATCCATATATAATTGGTGAATTGCAGCTTTTGTCCATTCATTTCAAATTCTTCATCACTAGTCACTGTATGCTTGAACCCATTTTGCATTAGAACTTTTTGAGATGCTATATTGTGGGTGGTCGTTTTGGCATGAACCTCTTTTATATCTAAATCAATGATTGTTTGGAGTAATAATTTTAATGCTTGTTTCGCGATACCTTTCCCGGTGTGGATTTTTCCTACTCTATAACCGAGAAATCCTATTCTATTTGAAAAGTTGATATCCACTAAATTTATTCTTCCAAGAATAGAACGATCTTCATCTTTTATTAAATAAAAATATGAGAGCCCTTTAGCTTGCTCATCAAGCAGCAGTTCACTTTTTACTCTGAAAACCTCTGGTCTGTAATAATCATCTCCTCGAGATGGTATCATTTCCTCGAAAAAAGTTCTGTTTTCAATTTCAAATTTATATAAGTTCTCAAAGTCGGTGTCTTTTAACTTCTCAATGACGAGTTTCATGATTCCTCCTCCAATTTACTTAAAGTAAATACTACAAAGTTGCTTATGTAGATCAAATTTAGGCTACGGTTCGAATATATGTTGATCTCGCACCTTCTATTTTATTGCATATAAGTTTTATATAGCTAGTATAACACTCCTGTTCCGTAAACGATCATCAGGGGAAGGTCTCCTGTAAAGAAGTCTAATCAGATTGTGCTTCCGGAAAAGTGAAGCCTTCGCTCGTCCCGGCGTTAAGCCGGTGACTAGGGCGACAGTGAGATATGAGAAATGGCCTCCCCTGTGCAATGTTCAGGAAGAGGCCATTTTTTGTTGCTTGCTTACAGGGAGGGAACGAGATCCGCTCTCCTGGTGGTTTATTTTTCAAACTAAGCTCTGTTAAATTTTATTGTTGATTTTCGATAATGCCTTATTCAACTAAACACCTGATTCGAGAGGGTTAAAAAGAATACAGTTCTTTTATTTTTTCTAAGGGTAATTTATTACGCATATCAACAAAGTAAGGTAACTGCCATTCTTGAGTTTTCATCGCTTGTTTATTACTTGGACTATCCCAGTTAGGATAAACTCTTATTGCCATTTTGCCCTTTGTTGAAGTAGACCTAAGAATGTTCTGTTTTAGAAGAACTTCTTTTGGGAAAATAAATTGACCAAACTCATTTTCATTTTTAAAGGTTGTTACAATTAATAAATCAGGAGCTTCCTCATATAGATAGGGTTGATTTTTATTATTTTCGTCCTTTTCCCAAAATACAACAAACTGACCTACTTTGGTGGGAGTTATATTAGCAACTCTGAATCGAACTGTTTTAGAAGATAAATTAAATGTACCAGCAGCATAGTTAGAATTTTGTTTTTCTTCTTGGACAGATTCCGCAGTTAAATCAATTGTCTCGTAAATCATTTTACTTACATAATTTAGTGCTGTATAAAAATCATCCATTATTCCACCCTCCTTATAATTCTACAACCTGGCTCTGATTGTTGAACGCCAGTTAATCATTGATTTTCAACAACTAATTTTAACAAAGTCAAAAACTAAGAAACAGTTCGGTCTTTGCTCGCCTGAAGTCCTGTCATAAGAAGACCAATCGCAAGCAGAACCTGTACGAGCAGCGGGAGAGTCCATCCATTGGTCCAGTCATGCATTAAGCCAAATAGTAATGGACCTCCTGCCGCAAGCATATAACCGAAGGATTGAGCCATTCCGGAAAGACTTGCAGCCTCTCGCGCATGATTGGTGCGAAGAACAAAAAACATCGTAACCAGCCCAAATGAGGCCCCGGCACCAATACCGGCTAGAGCAACCCCGATGGTGACGAGGGCCGGTACTTCGCTGAAAAGTAATGCATATCCGATAATGAGACACAAACACGTTATGGTGGTCAGCATTCGCTGATTTTGCGTTTTTCCGGCTAGGATCGGAACAATAAAAGTAACAGGTACGCTAATCATTTGCATCAGAGACAACATCCAGCCAGCCGAAGCAGCGCTGAATCCCTGATCCGCGAGAATCTCGGGAAGCCAAGTTATCGTTGTATAAAAGATTAACGACTGGATGCCCATGAACAACGTCACGAACCAAGCGAGAGAAGAGGTACGTAAACGTGCAGGTGCGTTTTCGCTCTGAGAAGTAACATATAACATCTGTTTGCGTCCTCTCCCTGCCCGCGGAAGCCATAGAACTACAGCCAGCAGGGACAGAATGGACCACATCCCCAATGAAGCCCTCCAGCCAAGCGGTACGGTTGTTGCCACGGGGACACTGAGGCCTGAGGAGATCGAAGCAAACATGTTCATCGAAACCGAGTACAGTCCGGTGACGATGCCAACACGTAACGGGAAATCACGTTTGATCAGACTCGGCAGGAGTACATTGCTAAGGGCGATACCACATCCCAAAATAGCTGTCCCCGCATATAGAGCCAAAACGGAAGGGAGTAAGCGTAAAGTGATTCCGCCAGTAACAATAATCACAGCAAGCAGCAGAGCGGTCTCCAACCCAAAACGTTTCGCAAGACGCGGAGCAAAAGGTGAAACAGCTGCAAAGGCAATCAAAGGCAGTGAGGTTAGCAGACCCGCCATAGTATGGCCAATCCCTGTGTCGGAGCGAATTAAGTCCACGACAGGGCCAGTGGCTGTGATGGGTGACCGCATGGTAGCGGCGATGACGATAATTCCAGCGAGTGACATCCCGAGTTTTTGAGAGGTTTGTTTAGAAGGTTTATCTCCCCCTGAAGCGATGGAATGCTGCTGTTGTGTAGGTGATGACATAATTAATCTCCTGTTTCTAGTAGGTTGAGTGGATGGTGCGTGAGTTTGTTTTGTTGGGATAATCCGACGAACGCTTTAGTCCAATGGGATAAGAACAAGAAGGCATGCACAAGTGGATCTTATTTTATTTAATAATCAATTGTTGATTACGAGTCGGACCGGTGTGAACAAGCAAAAATCCTAGAACTACAGGATGCTTCCAAATTCCTCATTTTAAAATAACTTGCTTTTACGTCGATAGAGATGACCATGGATGAGGTGAATGAAGTAGATGGAACTTATTAAAGTGATTTATTTAGAGTACCTAAGTGAGTGTGAAAAATTTGGATAAAAGATTCGAATAGTAAAAGCAATGCAACGATGACAGGAGAAGAATAAGTCACATTAAAATGGCAGATTTTAGTCATCAGTCATCAGCCAGTCGCTAAGTATGACCTTAAAAGGAAGTGATATGCACGGATTGGCACAATATCCATTAAACAAGCATAACATTGTGTGTCAATATGGGGTAATGAAATGTAAAACTTAACAGATGTGTGTCTCTAGGCTCAAGTCGAATGGCATATAGTAGAGAATTAGTGAAGTAGTAGAAAAATGCTTTGGCTGGATGAATTAGAGCACTGGATTGTCAACATTAAATCAGACCACTTTTTTAAGGGCTTCTTGGCGATATTGAACAGGCGTCAAATATCCCAGCGATCCATGAATTCGATGCCTGTTAAACCAGTTGACGTAGTCGTATAATTCCAGTTCTAAATGACGAAGGCTTCTAAATTCCATCTGGTACATAAACTCCGTTTTCATGACCTTGTAGGTGGCTTC
>NZ_JBFRFN010000020.1:0-110618 GCF_052114825.1 Paenibacillus sp. 2TAF8 | reverse complement strand
CTCAAATGGCTTGACGTGATGCTGCTATCTTCAATGTGATCCGCTTGTATCGCACCTTCTGCAATATGAACAGATTGCACGCTCTCTTCAGCCAAATGAATACTCAATACTGCACCTTCGGTCAGTTTACTACCGTCCACACTGCCATCTGCCAGTTTGGACACAGTAACTGCACCATCTTGTAAAATAACAGAACGGACAGACTCTTCTTCCAGATGCTCTGTTCCGATACTTTTCTCCTTAATATGGTAAGAAAGAACAGCGTTATCCTGAATATGACGGGATTGAACGGCACCTTGTTGCAGATGTGCGGCACCCAGCGATTCCCCTTGCAGATGTAGTCCGCTGATGAGCCCCGGCTGGAGATGTGCTTCCGTTACGCAGAGCGGAGCCAGATGTTCCGTTTGTACCGAACCAGCTGTCAGATGGCGGGAAGATATCGCCTGTTCGGTAATGTGTTCACTTCGAATGACCTCTTCTCTCAGGTGAGCACCGTCCACTGACTGTGCAGCCAAATGGTCTGCCTTAACACTGCCTTCTGCGAGATGCATAGAATCCACCGAAGCTCGTTGAAGATGTTCGCTGCTTACTGCCCCGTACTGCAATTCCTCTCCAGATACCGAGTCGGAGGCCAGATGTTCTGTCGCCACTGTTCTTTGACGGAGCTTGCTACCAGGGATACTGCCATTTGCAAATAATTCTGGCGTACGCACCTCATCGGACAGATGCTCCAGCGAGATCGTATGCTGCTTCAGATGATATCCACGGATCGTTTCAGCAGGGATATGTTTTGCAACAATGCTTTCGGCCATAATTTTGGCGGAAGTGATACTGCCGTCCGCCAGTTTAGCCGAGGTCACCGATAGATCAGCCAGCTTATCCGTAGAGACACTTTCCGGTGAAAGTTTAGGTGATGTAACCGCATGATCTGTAAGGTGTGGTGGAAAGATGGAACCGCCTGCCATCAGTGCTGAAGTCACACTGCCCGGAGCTATTTTGTCTGTGGTGATCGCTGCGCGAGATATGGCGTCGGTCTGAACGCTACCTGGTTGCAAATGAGGGGCACCTACGGCATGTTCTGTCAGGTGCTCGGCTTTCACTGCATACGGTCTTAGTGCTGCAGAGTCAACACTGCCAGGAGCCAGATGAGAAGTGGATACGGCTGCTTTGGCCAGATGGGATGAATTGACCGTACCTGGGGATATGGATTTACTTGTAATGGCAGCTGGAGCGAGCTTTTCAGCCGTCACACTCTCTGGCGCCAGCTTTGCAGTTGTGACAGCTTCATCCTGCAATTGGAATGATCCTACAGAAGACTCTGCCAGATGTTTTTCCAGCACCACACCAGAAGCCAGCGCATCGGCAGATACACTTCCCTCGGATAGATGTGTTGTCTCAATGCTACCACTCGCCAGATGTATGGAATGTATCGCTCCATTATCCACATGAACCGGCGTGATACCTCGATTGACAATATGTTCCCCGCGAATCGAACCTTTGGCCAGATGTTTCCCTAGCACGGCCTCATCTGATATTTTGGATGCGACAACACTTTGGTCTGCCAGTTTCGAGGCCGTCACCGCCTGCTCCAGCAATTTTGCTGTCCCCACCGATTGATCCGCCAGCTTGCTGCTGATGATGGCTCCGTCAACCAGATGCTCACTGCCGATTTCGGCGTTCCCGATCTGTTCACTGCCGATAGCAGCAGCTCGAATCTGTAGCGATCCGATCGAACCATCCACCAAATGTCGTCCATTCAAGGCATGTTCGGCAATATGCCGTGTATGAATCGAACCGTCCTCAATCTGCTCACTGCCGATGCTGCTTGCCAGCAGTTGATTACGTCCAACGGACCCTTCAGCCAAATGAGACTGTTTCACCGAACCGGCCAGAATATGGCTTGAATCAACCGATTGCTCCTCCAGCTTACTGCCTGTCACTGCTCCATCACGAATCTTGGCACTGGTGACCGCATCATCTGCCAGTTTCGAGGTGTGGACCGCACCACCGGCTAAATGACGAGTCTCGATCCCGCTAATCGCAATTTTTTCACCAGTAACGGCTTGATTCTGAATTAATTCCTCTGTGACGAGCAGGCGACTCAAATGCCTTGTACCGATGGAGCCATCCGCTATTTTGGCTGAATCAATGACCTGATTGCCGAGCTTCTGTGAGGTAATGCTCCCATCCCGAATTTTGTCTCCAGCGATGGATGCATTTCTGATTTTGTGACCTGAGACAGAACCGTCAATCAGATGCTCCTCTGCGATCGAAGCCTCAGCCAGCTTTGCAGATACAATAGCACCATCCGCAATATGAATGCTGGTCACTGCATAATCTTGAAGAGCCTCACTCCCTACAGCACCCGATTTCAGCTTCGAAGCATCCACCGAAAAGGGAGCCAGCTTACCTTCGGTTATAGCAAATTCGCTGATGTCGTCTGTATAAATGTAATGTCCTGTATGACCCGGCATCTGGTTCTGATTCAATCGTTCCAGTCGCTTCTCATCTGTTAATCGGCTTTCATTATTCTGTTCTTTCAGTGGAAGCTGAGCAACACTCCTGATCTGAAGCTCTTTTTCCAATCTTTCTTTTTCCATACTGTTTTTTTCTTCGCTCACCGGAGTGACTTGCTGCTCCTGCTCCTGCTTCCGTTCTTGCTGTTCCACATCTTGCACTTCCACAACCACTTCGGGTTTATTATTTAATGAATCGGACGTGATTTGTTCGGATGTTGCTGCTGTATCAGCAATAACCGCTTTGGGAACAGCCGTATACGAACTCGAAACCTCTTCCTTTTTCACTGTTTTTTCCGGCTTAATAAATTCCATTCGCCGATCCGTTAGCTCCAGTTCCCTGAATTTGGGACTGATATGACGCAATTTAGGCGTCACTACCTTTTTTTTGCCTTTTTTACTCATGAGGCCAGCTCCTTCCCCTAACGTTCATCTCCGGCATCATATGCTTTGAACTGGGCATCTGCCACTTTCTTCACCCTACTTTTGCATATCCATGATCAGATTTATGTCTATTCAGGCAAACACTATACCTGTCCTGGTGTAATTAGGCTGTCTGAATTGAAGAGACAAGGCGGCTGTCCACGCCCCAATTCCGCTCTTTTCATAAGATATGGTGTCTGAACATCAACGGATGTATAAAAGCGCCTCTGCACACCGGTCTGCGTTATCGCGATGTTATCTCCATGCATTGACAGGTCGGCGTGCTGAAAAAAAGATTCATGGTTGCGCGATAACAACGAAGGAGGAACGGTCATGCTCCAAGAAACGATCGGCATTATGTTCGATTCACGCATGTACCGGGGGATACCGGCCGGAAGGACCGGTCAGGAATCACTCGCAAATTATGAGCAGGCTGCAGCCTTTTACGGATTAACGCCTTGTTTTTTGAGGCTGGAGGATATCGATCTGGATCGCAAAACATGCCTCGCTTATGTGAAAAAAGAAGGTCGATACGTCCGTGAGCGTATACCGCTTCCTTCCGTCATCCATAACCGTTCGCTCCAGCTTCGCGGCGCAGAGCAGCGACAGATTACCCGTTTGCTGCTGCAAGGCATCCAGGTATATAACGTGCGGAATCGCTACCGCAAAGACCATGTACATGATATGCTGCGACAAGATCCTTTTTTAAAAGATCATCTACCACATGCAGTCAAAGCAACACCCGATGCCCTCACTTACATGATGGAACATTATAAGGATCTCGTTATTAAACCGTGCAGCGGCAGCATTGGTCATGGCATTATGCGGCTGTACCAGCAAGACGGAAACTGGCGACTAACCTGTGAAACCAGAGCCGCACGCAAAGGCTGGGCAACCTTCAGGTTGAACCGTGGGCAGCTGCCTTCCGCTACGCTAAGACGGATACTCCGCCATGCTTATCTGATTGAAGAACGAATTCCACTAATCCGGTATGAGGGAAGGCCCGTTGATCTGAGAGTATCCGTGCAGCGCGGGGGAGATGGGTTATGGAGTGTCACTGGCATGTTTGCCAAGGCAGCTCCGGCGCATACGTTTGTGACCAACATCGCTCAGGGTGGTAAAGTCATGACCGTTAACGAAGCTCTTGGTCTGACTGCACCGAGTGCTGATCTGTTCCAACTGGAGACTCGCATTGCAATAGTTGCGCTACGTATTGCCCACACACTGGCAACAAACCTGCCTCATCTGGCTGATCTGGGCCTCGACCTTGGCGTGACACAAGACGGAGGAATTTACTTTATTGAATGCAATGGCAGGGATCAGAGATATGGTTTTCGTAAGGCTGGCATGCAGGAACATTGGCAGATGACATATAACAAACCAATTGCGTACGGACGTCTGCTGGTCAATCACAACTTCAGCATTCCAAGACAGCCACAAACCTATGATCGTGGATTGTATTGATTTCATTCGTGATTTGTGTCAATATTATGCAGAATGGCCGCATTTGCGGCCTTGAAGTTTGTATTAACCCTAAGGGGGATATTCATGGCAAAAACGCTGTTGCGATTAATGACTGAGCTTTCTTCGCGCAAATGGATCTCCCGGACCGTGGGAGCTTTCTCCAAAAGCCGGGGAAGCAAGGCATTTATTCCTTATTTTGTCCGGACCTACAACATCCCTGCACAGGAAGCCGAGAAAGATTGGAAAGAATATCGTTCCCTGAATGATTTCTTCACTCGCAAATTAAAACCCGGGATGCGCCCTCTGGACCTTTCGGAACATGCATTAATCAGCCCTGTCGACGCCAAAATTACGGCAGCTGGCCCGATTTCTGCAGGAACCATTCTGAATGTAAAGGGACAAAATTATACACTCGCTGAATTGTTAAACCATTCTCCACACCTGGAGAAGTACAAGCATGGTTATGGTTTTGTGCTCTATCTCAGCCCGCGCGACTATCACCGCATTCATGCACCTGTTAGCGGTCGCAAGATGGAGAGCGAACATATCAAAGGTAAAGTTTATCCCGTGAATGATTTCGGACTCACCCATATGAAATCCGTGCTCAGCCGCAATGAACGACTCATTACGTATATTGAGCATGATTATGGTGAAGTGGCTGTCGTCAAAGTCGGAGCAATGAACGTCAGCAGCATTCAATATGCAGACGTCGACACAGAAGCTTGGGCTCAGGGAGATGACCTCGCCTATTTCGAGTTCGGCTCTACCGTTGTACTGCTTATGCAGACCGACACCTTCGAACCGCGCCCTGATCTGAAACCCGGAGACTCGGTTAAAATGGGGGCCTTACTGGGTCGGTTAAAACCCAAACGTCTATAATTTGTTATTCAGAATAAAGAGGATGGCGTGGCACCCGCAATCAGGTGTCATGCCATCCTCTTTATTTTTTATCTTCCAACCATATGATTCATCATATGAAAGGTTATCGTTCCGAATTTCTGAATTGATTCTCAATTGATTAATAAACATCATTTCATGTATACATGCATGGCGGAGCTTCACTTCGCCTGAATAGCTGTTCACTAAACGTTAAAAACCATATCACCAGGCATTAGAACCATACATCCTGCAGTTCCTCGACCGGTTTAAGCCGGCGCAGACGTTTCCGAAAAATGCTGCATCCTTTAATGGAATTTCTGCGGCTGCGAACCCGTCGTTTTCCGTTCATCATCACATGTTCCTCCTTGTAAGGTCATCTGGAATGCTAGTTACTTACCCTAGCTATCCAGCATTGAAACGCTGTGAGATACTTGGAAGCAAATCTTCAGGAATAAGTATTCAACGAATCTCTGACGGACTTTTGCCAGTATACTGCTTGAACTGACGACTGAAGAAAAAGATGTCCCGATACCCCAGTGCATCCGCAACTTCGGTCACGTTCATGCCGGTATGTACGAGAAGATGTTCTGCCCGCTCAATACGCATACGAATAATGTAGGATTGTACCGATGATCCGACCAGTTCCTTGAACTTGATGGAAAAGTAACGCGGCGACAGACCGGCACGTGCTGCCAGATCTTCTACGCGATGCGTAATTCCGGGATGCTGACGAACATAATTTGCCACCTCCTGGATCACATCCGATAACTGGTTACTTACCTTTTTCTCTACAGGCTCTTCCGTATCCGCACGCAGCAAATGAATCATCAACTGCTTCAGAATCAGCCTGCTCTCTTCATCACGTCCATACACATCCGATAAAAACAACCTCACATACCGTGCCAACAAATGCTCGAACTCCACAGTCTCCTGCACTTCGCGATAAGACTGGGGCACATCAATAACGGGTCCGTCCACATCAAAGTGAATATACGTCAGCACAAGTGGTTTTTGCCTGTTATGCGTTGCACTGGTATGATCTCCCGGACGAAATAAAAAACAGCTTCCTTTGCCAACCTCGTAAGGCTGATCGTTCAAAATAACCGTGCCTTCGCCGCTCCACACGTAAAATAAATCATAATTTTGCATCGGTTTTTCCCGCTTCTGCCATTTCCAGCCCGGTTCACAGACTATTTTGGCGACTGCGGGCAAAATTACAAATGATGATGGCGATGCCTGCAGCATGTCGCCACTCCCCCTTGACAGTTAATCTCTTTAAACACTTATCCCATTATACAGCGGAATTCACTGAAACGAAAATGTACACTTCTCCCACACCGTTCTCATTCGCTCAATGCCTTCGCGGATCTCCGTTTTTTCCAGATGCGCAAACCCGAAACAAATGGCGGAATGCCCTGGTATTAACCGGTATTGTTCTACATCCCTGAACAACACGCCCTGCTCCTGAATCCCTTTGGTGAACTGTTCATAACTCGTAGAGTCGCCGTTCCAGACTGCATAGATTGTAAGCCCGGCATCCCCGGGCTGCATGGTAAACGCCTGCGGCATACAACGCTTCATCTCCTCTACAAAAAAATCATGCCGCTCCCCATATAGCCGGGTTAATCTCCGCAAGTGCCGCATGTACCCTCCTCTTGTCATGAACCTGGCGAGTGCACGCTGTTCCAGCAGAGCAGGCGATACCGGTTCATACAACGCTTTCGCAGCAAGTAGCGGCTCCACCAGACTACGGGGTAATACCGCATAACCTAGCCGGAACGAAGCTGGCATCGTTTGGGAGAAGGAACCGATGTAGATTACACGCTGCTCGCGATCAAGCACCTTAAGCGGTTCAATTGGCCGCCCGCCCCACCGGAACTCACTGTCATAGTCATCTTCGACAATAACGGAGTTCCGTTTCGATGCCCAAGCCAGCAGTGCCCGTCTTCGTTCAAGCCCAAGCACGGCTCCTGTCGGGAACTGACGCGTCGGCGTGACAAACAACGTCCGTGCCTGCCAGTCTTGCGGGACAATGCCCCCTTCATCCACTTCTGCTGGAACCAACCGACCACCGCAGGATCTGACTGCATGTACAATTCCCTGATAACCCGGACTCTCCACAACAACAGGGCTCTCCTCCGTTATCAGCAACTGGGACAACAGGGTAATACCCTGAATCGATCCACTAAAGAGTACGATCTGGGAAGCCTCCGCCTGAATGCCGCGTGTCCAGCGAAGATGCGAGGCAATCGCTTCCCGCAGTTCCATGTCTCCGGCGGCACCACCCGGCTCTCGCCAGCCGCTGCGATGAACTGCAGCAAGCGCACTTTTCCACTCGGCTGCTGGAAAATGTTCTGGCAGCAAACGTTGCATCCGAAAATCAATGACGGATTCCTGCGCCAGTTGCACCTCTTCATGGGGATGTTTGTGTTCCGCGATTAGTACACGAAGACGCTCTCCCCAAGGAGATAAGGATAGCACGGCTTCAGTCTGATCGTTATCGTATGCAGACAAAGATTCAGTAACATAGGTTCCTTTCCCCGGAAAAGCACGGACATACCCATCTGCAAGCAGCATATCGTATACCTGAGCTACAGAACCGCGCGACATGTCATACTGTTTCGCCAGTACACGTGTAGATGGCAGACGTGTTCCTGCCTCCAGTGTACCCGAATGAATCGCATCTCGCAGTGCGTGATATAACGCTTGATATTTGTAGCGGTGCTGAAGCTCGTATGAATCAAGTGGCAGCCACAATTCCATGTGATTTCTCCCCCTTCGTTAATGCTCCTGCTTGACCCTTCTTTTCATTTTTCCAAATCCTTACTTTTGGCTAACTACGATCTCTCATCCCAATTGGCCTATAAAAATGAATGTAAATTGGATCTATTTTACTGTCAATGTTCGTTTTATGGTTATCTCTAGAAAAAACAACGCTGCAACCCAAAATTGCTGACATGTCTAATGGTTTCTACGTTCAGACTTGTCCTAACACTTATCTAAATAATGGGGGAAATCAAATGAGACGCAAAGAATTTTCAATAGAAGAAGAACAAGAAGTCATCACCTTTCTGGATCAGTGCTCCTTCGGGTTTTTGGGAACCGTCAGCCCGGATGGTGAACCGAGAGTGACACCACTGAATTTTGTATATATGGATGGCTGCTTTTATTTTCATGGAAGTTTAGCCGGAGAAAAAATGAAACAGATCAAGCAGCACACATCCGTCAGCTTTACCGTGGCAGAAGAATTTTCGCTGATTCCTTCCTTTTTCAGTGATCCCGAACTGGCTTGTCCAGCCACCTCCTTTTTCAAAAGTGTGATGGCTTTTGGTCAGGCAGAACCTGTACAGGAACTTGAAATTAAAGGCAAAGTGCTGCAGCGCTTTATGGAAAAACTGCAGCCACAAGGAGGTTACATACCTATTGATGCAGAAGATCCTCGCTACACCGGGCGACTCAAAGCCGTTGCTGTCGTTCGAATCGTACCGGAGCGAATTAGTGCCAAGTTTAAATTTGGGCAGAATCTGACTCCTGAACGTTTTGAACATATCAGCGGTGAATTGCATAAACGAAACGAAGGCCGGGATCATGAGACGGCTGAAATGATGCGAAAATATTGCCCGTACCACCAGGAGTAACTCGGCCAGATCCGGCCTTAAATTCATGCTAATGTTGCATCCTTACCCTGCGCAACAACGCGGTGAAGTGATATAACTGTCATATTGCGTAATTTCCGTGACGGGGCCATGTCAAGGTGTTATAATGTTAGGCAGTGAATCACAAAGACTTGGAAGGATGAAAAAAATGAATCCACTGGCTGAACAGTTGAACGAAAGTATTCAGGCCGGCAGCAGTCACGTCTACTCTATGCTGTCACAACTCGGCAAAGAAATTTATTTTCCTAAAGAAGGTATCTTGAGTCAATCTGCTGAAGCAGCAAGCCTGGCCAAGACCTATAATGCAACCATTGGTATCGCTTTGGAGGGTGGTGTCCCGATGCATCTCCCGGTAATTCAGGAAAAATTGTCTGCCTTCCAGCCGAAGGATCTGTATCCTTATGCGCCGCCTGCAGGCAAACCTGAATTGCGAACCGTTTGGAGAGAGAAGATGCTGAGAGAAACCCCTTCACTGGAAGGCAAATCTTTCGGAAACCCGATTGTAACGAACGCACTGACTCATGGACTCAGCATCGTAGCCGACCTGTTCACTGAAGAAGGGGACGCTGTGATATATCCGGATAAAAACTGGGAGAATTACGAGCTGACTTTCGGAATTCGTCGACACGGTCAGTTGATTCATTATCCATTGTTTGATGATCAAATGAACTTTAACAGCGATGGACTGCTTCAGGCTTTGCTTGCACAGAAGGACAAAGGGAAAGCCATCGTTCTGCTTAACTTCCCAAACAATCCGACAGGTTACACACCAGGCGGAGCAGAAGCAGATGCCATCGTAGATGCCATTCGTCAAGCTGCAGAAGCGGGTGTTGATGTCGTTGTTGTTACAGACGATGCATACTTTGGTCTATTTTTCGAAGATTCCATTCATGAATCTCTATTTGGTAAGCTGGCCAATATTCATCCGCGTGTATTAACGGTGAAAATTGATGGTGCAACGAAAGAAGAATTTGTATGGGGCTTCCGTGTAGGATTCATTACTTTTGCCCATGAGGATGCTGCTGTGCTGCATGCACTGGAACAGAAAACGCTCGGCATCATCCGTGCAACGATCTCCAGTGGACCACATCCTTCACAGACATTTGTTCTGGACGCGCTCAAAGCACCGGAGTTTGAAGCTCAGAAACAGGAAAAGTTTGAAATTATGAAAGGCCGTGCCAACAAAGTCAAAGCGATTCTCGACAGTGGAAAGTATGGAGACGTATGGGATTATTACCCGTTCAACTCCGGTTACTTCATGTGTCTGAAGCTGAAACAAGTCGGTGCTGAAGCACTTCGCAGCCATCTCTTGCATCAATATGGTGTAGGTACAATCGCGCTGGGTGAATCTGATCTACGGATTGCCTTCTCATGTATTGAAGAGAGTGATTTGGAAGAGCTGTTTGATACGGTCTATCGCGGCGTGCAGGATTTGCAAACGACTTAAATATGGAATATAACGGTTTAACCTAGATGATTTATATTATTAGAACCCTTTGGACACATTGCGAAAGCTAATGTCAGCGCCAAAGGGTTCTTTTGTTTCCCGGACAAATGCCCAAAACAAATGCACACGGGCAGAGGCCCAATCAGCCTAACGCCATGGCACATAATATACGATGTACGCAAGGGCGTGCCAAACCATTAATCGAAAGGGGTATGACCCATGTCCCAAGTTGAAGATACAAGAGGCGGATACGGATACTGTGGCGTTGGAGGATTCACAAACATCGGTGCCATCCTCGTACTGTTCATCCTGCTCGTAATCATCACAAAATCATTCCTGTACTAATACGTACGCCTTAGGTATTTATCTCGCATGACATCATGAGTGTACATCACACATCAAAAAGAAAGAAGTGTATTTGGGGATACAGCCCGAAATACACTTCTTCTCTTGCTACTATACACATTTCACTTGTGATAAATAACCTGAGGATCAGCGAAGGCTTGGGCTAACTTGGTTCTTCTACTCGTCCTCTTCCTCTTTGAGCCATTTACTACCCTGCGAACGACGCATCAGCACGATGACCAGTATACCGAGTACAAGTGTTATGCCTGTTACACTCAGTCCTTCTACTCCTGCCGCCAGCATCGGTAACCACATGAACAATGCGGTAATGGCATGCAGTTGGAAGATGAACCCGAGTACCTGTGAGCGCCGACTCTCTCCTGAGATCGGATAGATCATAACCCAGAAGGACTCACTGTGACTCCGCCGCAATACCCCGAGTTGAACACCTGTAAGCAGCAGGAAGAACAGGTATACACCGACACCGAAGTAACTGCCTGCCGTCCACCAGGACAGTAGCATACCAAGGATCGTGAGACGAAGTACAATCGTAAATACTTCCGTTCGAATAAACGTTTTGGTCATAAGATACCGATAAGCCTGCCCGGCATTCCATGGAAGACCGTTCCCCCATTTGCTAAGCCAGCGGCGGGAGCTTACTTTCGTTCCAGACGATGGCACATCCACGAACCAGCCTAATGTGCGCATCACTCTGCCTGCCTGCGTCTGCTCCACTTGAATCAGACGCTCCCAAGCGACTCGGTGTTTAACAGGTATACGTAGTGCAACGACATAAACAGCAGCAAGCAGCAACAGAAACCACTGACTACGCTGCGGTGGCTGCCATAACCAGGCCGCAACAGCAAGAATAGCCAGTGCCCATCGAAGTATCCGATATCCCTTGGACGCACCGGCTTGAACCATCCTCAGTTCTTGCCATGCACCATAACTGGACAGTACTTTCCATAACACAAGAAACAGAATGGACCAGCCCAGCGGCTTGGCATCGACATCTGCCCTTACATAGAGCGGCCATAACGTAAGAAATACGAATAGTAGCAACAGCATTTTATAAATAACGCCCCGAACAAAGCTGTTTTTCAAATAATCCTGCATCCGGTACTCCTGCGGCCGCAGGAAAACAATATCTGCCGGAAGCAGATATGTACGATAACTGCTAAATAGGGCAAGCGGAGCCAGCAACAATAAAGCAATCCAGCGAATCGGAAATCCCGCAGGAATGTTCTGTACAAACGATGTATACCAGGCAGAGAAAGCGATGACCAGAAACAGAAAGACCATCGCTACACCGCTCTGGATGACATAACCCACATAAGGAAGAATTCCATTCCAGAAACCTGTCCGACGTTGCTTCCATAACAGCGTGAGATCCATATACTAATCCCTGCCTTGCACTAGGGAATAGAACATGTGCTCCAGCGTTGTGTCAGACTCCCCGAACTTTGTACGTAACTCATTCAGTGTTCCTTGTGCAATGACATGCCCACGATGCAATACAACAAAACGGTCACAATAATTTTCAATCGTGGACAAAATGTGTGAACTGAGCAGAATGGAAGACCCGGCAGCTTTCATCTCCAGCATAAAATCAAGCAGTGAACGAATGCCCAGCGGGTCAAGTCCCAGAAAAGGTTCATCGATAATGTAGAGCGGTGGCCCTGCCACAAAAGCACACATGATCATGACCTTTTGCCGCATACCTTTGGACAAATGTGTAGACAGACTTGTACTTTTCTCATTCATGCGGAACAAGTTCAGTAGCTTCTCTGTCCGATGTTTAAAATCTGCTTCGGACACGTTATAAGCTCTCGCCGTAAACTCCAGATGCTCCATAACCGTCATTTCATCATATAACTCGGGAGATTCTGGGACAAAGGCCATCGCAGACTGGTAGATCTGTGCATCCTCATCCCGCTTTTTGCCCATCACCCGAACTTCTCCCTGCTGCGGAGTCATAAGTCCCAGGATATGTTTCATGGTTGTACTCTTGCCAGCCCCATTTAATCCGATCAGTCCGACCATTTCCCCGCGTCCAACTTCCAGATCAACGCCATGAAGCACTGGCCGTTTGGCACTGTATCCTCCGCTAAGCCCGCTGATTTGCAGCACAGGCGATTGAACACTTTCCATCTATCCCTGCACCCCTTTCTTCCGATTATTCCTCAGAGCGCGGCGCTCTGTCTTTGCTCCACTTGGGTGCTCCCTTGTTTTTGCGGTTCTGGTCACTACCTGTGCGACCTCCATTGCCGCTTGCGGGACGCTGGCTTGAATTCGAAATAGTTGCTCTCGTGCCTGGTTTCCGGTTTCCCTGAGCCGGCTTGCGATCCCGGGATTGTCCCGGTTTCCGAGAGAACGAATGTCCTTCAGGACGAGTATCCGGCCGTGGATCAGCCACCAGAACTTTACCACCAAAGAGTGTACGCTCCTGCAATTCGATGCCCAGTTCGCGTGCGAATTTACGCATGATGAAAATTTGTGTTTCATCAACGATAGACAGCACAATACCTGAACGTCCCATCCGGCCTGTCCGGCCAGCACGGTGAACGTAATGCTCCGAGTCAAAGGCAGGGTCATAGTTGATGACCATTGGCAGGCCTTCGATATCCAGTCCTCTTGCTGCCACCTCCGAGGCGATCAGCAATTGAATTTTACCGTTACGGAAGGCAGCCAGTACGTTACTGCGAGTTACTTTGTCGGCGTCCCCGTACAGTGCAGCTGCGTTCAGCCCCAAGTGGTTCATTTTTGCCTCAACCTCACCGATGTCCTCCGTTGCATTCACAAAAACAATGGCTCGATCCGGGTTATATTGTCGAACGAGACGACGAAGCATATCGATCTTGTTACGGCTCTCTTCTACAAAATAATAATGTTCGAGTCCAGCAGCCGTTGCACGATCCGGTTCGATACCGATCTGCACAGGCTCCTTCATCTCGCGTTTCGCGAGTGTAGCGGTATGCTCGTCAATTGTTGCGGACAGGAAGATTAACTGACGGTCGCGCAGCGCACTTTTGAGTACAAATTCCACGTCACTTACACCGCCGAGCTGGAACACCTGATCCGCTTCGTCGATAACAATGGTGGATACGTTGTGCATTTTCAGCTTTTTGAGTGTAATCAGTTCTTTTAACCGTCCAGGTGTACCGACAACAAGCTCCGGATGCTCACGCAATTTCTCAATCTGACGTTTTACCGCCGCGCCGCCGATCAGACCTTGTACACCGATGCCGCGATCTGCACCGTAACGCTGTGCCTCACGTACAATCTGCATCGCAAGCTCCTGGGTTGGCGCGATAATCAGTTTCTGGGTTCCTTTAATATCACTCTTGATGGATTGCAGTAGTGGCAATAAATAGGCCAGTGTTTTACCAGTTCCCGTCTGGGACTTGGATACGACATCCTTGCCTTCCAAAATAACCGGAATGGTCTGCGCCTGTACCGGAGAAGGTTCGTTAATGCCATGCTGGGCCAGCAGCGCCTCCAGATCCTGTGCCACGCCTATTGATGCAAAAGTTTGATTCGTCATGTATTCCATCCTTTAAATTTATTCGTTTTGATGATTTATAGGCTCAAATTTTTCTTTTTACACTAAACACTTCGATAGCAGAATTCCCTTCCGATCACTGTTATCCCCAGATTTTTTTCTATTCCTTATATTAAGGAGAAATCCGGTGATAAGCGTATGCTTCCGATGCAACTTTCTTTCAGAAAGCTTTCAGGCGACCGCTCCGCTTCTTCAGGTTCTTTCTGCTCTCTCCGTTATTCGTGTAAATATACCATTTCGCCTCTAAAACCTGCTTGTACGCTTAAAACAAAGCCTGTCATCACATTACCTTTCATTATATGCGAAAAAAGCCTGTGTACCAAATCTTATTCCCGAAATGGTCAAGTCTGCGCAAAAAAAAAGAAAAGCCCCTCGGCGGAGCCCTTCTTCATCCGGTATATGGTGCACTTGTTACATTCTACTTCTGATTCATTACTCCGTGGGACAATCGATCGGCAAGCCGCGGGAACAACTGATACAGCC
Source organism: Paenibacillus sp. 2TAF8 (assembly GCF_052114825.1). Taxonomy (NCBI): domain Bacteria; kingdom Bacillati; phylum Bacillota; class Bacilli; order Caryophanales; family Paenibacillaceae; genus Paenibacillus; species Paenibacillus sp. 2TAF8. Next base: position 95,843 of record NZ_JBFRFN010000020.1, on the reverse strand, counting down.
AAATGCCTGCGGATGCCAGGCGCGGCAGGTTCACTTCTTCCTTGCGTTTCTTCATGGCGCGAATCATGTGGCCTGCTACATTCTGAGGTGTCAGCATCATCCAGCGCACATTGTTTACGTAATTCCCTGAAGGATCCGCACGGTCAAAGAACGGTGTATCAATAGGACCTGGATTAATCGTCGTGACGGTAATTCCAGTCTTGCGAAGCTCCTGACGCAGTGCATTGCTGAATCCGAGTACGGCATGCTTTGTGGCCGTATAAGAGGCTGATTTGGCAGTTCCAATCTTGCCGGCCATCGAAGCTACGTTTACAATCTGGCCTTTGCCCCGTTCCAGCATATGTGGAAGCACTGCTTTGGTACAACGGACAATCCCCATATAATTCACGTCCATCATATCATCAAATTCCTGCACAGACATCTCCGTCATCGCGGCAAACTTTCCGTATCCGGCGTTGTTAAGCAGAATATCGATTCGTCCGTATTTATGTAACATCGCATCTACAGCCGTCTGAACCTGCTCACTATCGGTAACATCCAGCGTCAGCAGTTCATGCCGTCCCTGTAGTGAAGCACCAATCTGATCCAGCTTCTCCCGCGAACGGGCAGCCAGAATCGGGATGGCTCCTTCTTCGATCAGCATTTGCGCGCAGAGCGCACCGATTCCACTCGATGCTCCTGTTATAAAAACAACCTGATCTTTCAGCATGGTTGATGTCCTCCCGTTAATAAAACACATTTGCCTTATTAAGGCCTATGCTTCTATTTTACGAGATCATCACCTGAATATCCATCTCACCAATCCCATCCATCAACAATGGAATGCTAAGCGCCTTCGTTGCACTGAATGTAGACAAAATTTCGGACTGCATAACTTGAGGAGGAGTAATATCCACAACAACGCCTTGGTTGGACAGAATTGTACTTGCATTGCCACTGATCATGTTACCGAGCTCGGAGATCGCACTTTTACTCATATCGTCCATCTCGGTGATGACAAAACCACCCATCATGGCTGAAACAATTTTCAATGCCACTGTTTCTTGTATACCAAAAACAATATTACCGTTCAACTGTCCCGTCATTCCAATCACGATCCAGACATGGTCAGCAATGTATTCTACATTCTTCACGCCAAGATTCCCGGTGGAAGGCGAAACCTGGATGAGCTGTTCAAATACGTTCCGTGCAGATTCCAGGAATGGGTTAATCACTTCCGCTTTCACTGTGTATGTCCTCCTCACACTGGGTTATTGGTCACATACCAAAAGTCCCATATTGGTTAAATTTATTATACTTTATCACGTACAAGAATTCATTAAGAATTCGCTAAATCTTGTGTACTATAATTTATCGTCATTCGAATAGCAAATGTTTATAGCTGTTTTTGTCGCTTTTCACTTCTTGAAAGAAATATTATTTCTTCTTTCCAGCTATAAAAGGAGCATAGGACTTTTATACCGGTTTTTATATAGTTCAAATTTTAATTTCTAGCTCTCTTCAGATTTATTCTATTTATTAGTACGTTAGTCTACTTTCAAATAGACATGTGCCCTTCATTGCTCTGTTCTCCGTAATCCCCTATAATTTAAGATATAAGAAACATATCCGTCACGGAATTCGCTGCATGACACATGACATACAGAGGATATATTGCTGCAAGGAGGCCGTATATGAACATAAGCCAATTGGAAACGCTGATTACTATTTCCAAAACGATGAGTTTCCGCAAAGCGGGAGAACTCCTTAACCTGACCCAGCCGGCTGTCTCGGCCCAGATCAAAAGTCTGGAAGACGAATTCAACACGGTTCTTGTCGATCGCAACCAGCCCGTCACCCTCACAGATCGCGGACAGGTTTTTCTGGAACATGCTGAACGGATGCTTGATATTGTGGACGAGTTGAAACAGAAGCTGTCCGATCTGGATGAAACACCGCAAGGACGTATTGTGCTTGGAACAACAACGTCGATTGCCATTCAAATTTTGCCAAGAGTACTCTCTTACTTTCAGGATCAATTCCCACTCATCAAAACAAGCATTCAGTCTCTGCCCTCCTCTCAGATCTATACACAGGTCGAGAACGGTCTGGTCGACCTCGGGATCGGATATCTGACCGAGCGGAACCCTAACCTCAGTACGTCTGTGCTGTACTATGATACGTTCGAACTTGTTGTATCACCTTCACACCCGCTCGCAAAGAAAAAACATGCAGCAGTCGATGTCCTGCGAAGCACACCTCTGATTCTTCTGTCCCCCGATACGGTCGGACGCAGGTTTACAGAAACGGTTTTCAAAAAATACAATATTGAACCCAACGTGGTTATGGAACTGTCGAGTAGTGAAGAAGTCAAACGAATGGTGGAGATTGATCTCGGCGCGGCCATTATCTCCAAACAATCCGTTGCACAAGAGTTGCGGCAAGGTACATTGCGAATGATTCCTTTAAGTGAGCTGGAGGTTAGCCATCCCGTAGGGGTCATTTATAAATCCAGTCGTTATCTCAACTCGGCAATGCATCAATTCCTGAGTGATCTTAAGGGCATGCCGGAGACTCAATTTATCAGCTCGGAATAAGCCTAGATAAGTTGAACTATTCTTTTACACGTGAACGGAGAGGACAGAAAAAACCTGAAAAGCGGAGCGCTCGCCTTTATCACCGGATTTTCCCCTTCGGAAAGGGAATCAAAAAAATCTGGGGATAACAGCGATTGGAAGGTTGTTCTGTCATCGGAGTGGATTGTGTAAAATCTTCAGTTCAACTTAAATAGATGAAAAGAAAGGGTAGGGATTCCATATGAAATTTGATCTTCATACACATCATTTCCGCTGCGGTCATGCGGATGGTAACATCAGGGATTACATTGAAGCAGGCATTGAGGCAGGACTTCAAGCCATAGGAATCTCCGATCACACCCCTTACTTTGGCAGTGAACTGGAGCAGGCGCATCCACGAATTGCAATGGGTAAATCTGAATTACAACATTATGTAGCTGAAGTGCTCGCGTTAAAAGAAGAATATGTCGGCAAAATTGATGTTTTGCTCGGGATCGAATCCGACTACTTTCCGCTTCATGCTGAATTGTACCGGGCAACGCTGGGGCAATATCCGTTTGACTATATTATCGGTTCCGTTCATCATACGGAAGATGTGAGTATTTTCAACAAAACCCGCTGGAACGGACTAAGCAATGCTCGCAAAATTGAAGTGAAAGAAGGTTACTATGCGTTAATCGCAGAATCGGCTCGCAGCGGCATGTTCCAGATTCTTGGCCACATCGATGCGATGAAAGGAAATTATCCACCATTCTCCGAAATTATCGCAGACCATGCCATTGACGAAGCTCTCCAGGTAATAGCTGACGCCAACGTTGCGATTGAAATCAACACTTCGGGCAAAACCAAGCTTAGTGGCGGCTGGTACCCTTCCGATGCCATTCTGGAACGTGCCAATCATTTCGGTGTAAAGGTCACCTTCGGTTCAGATGCGCATATCCCCGGCCGGGTGGGAGACGAGCTTGACTTGGTACGCACACGTCTGCGGGAGATCGGTTTCACAGATTGGGTGTATTTCAAGCAGAAGCAGATGCAGATCGTCCCTCTATAAAAGCTGACAGAACACAAAAATCCCCACGTAGCATAACTATGCGTGAGGATTTTTTTCTTTTCTTGTTTTATCTAATTCCCTTGGTAAGGCTCCTCGTCATATCTAACTCACACCCTGTTTCTGGTTCCTCTCATACTCTAACGATCACCAGAAACCTTATTTCGTGTATATTGGCGAGTTTTACATTCTAACGATCACCAGAAGCGTTATTTGCGTGAATTTGCTGTAAATAATAGAATTTTGACCGAGTTTCAGCAAAATAAGCTCCACTGGGATCGTTACATTTCCAGGCAGCCTGTTCGGGGGCAAATAAGGTTTTCTGAGATCGTTAGAATTCCAGAGTTATCCAGAATTCATAAATTCCAAACAAGGTGTGTCTTGAAACTTTCTGTTGTGCATCCTTTACCGCCTTTTACCTCCTCCTATGTCACTCTCCCTTAATGTACCCCAGCATATCTGCGGGAAAATCACTGGCTTAGAACGAAAATTCAGCAATTTTGGCTTTCTTCAACGTTTTCAGACATACTCTAGTAGGTTATATTTTCTGTTAAAAAAAATGAACCCGCTCATCGCGGGTCCCAACAGCATTATCTATTATCAAAAAGGGGGTCATGAGATAAGTTTACCCCTTGTCTGTTAGAGTTCAATTGCAGCTATATTTCAATTGTGTAACAAAAGATTGAAGTTCGTTTCAATGCTGAAACTGTTCCCGATACACACCATACACCCTAACATCCATGGAGCATCCAGATGCTTGATCCTCCCCCTCATTCAGACCATAGGATGGAAGATTGCGCTCGTATGTCATGCCCATTTTAAGCAGTACCCGCTCGGAGGAACCATTGGCCTCATAACATCGAGCTTCAACTCGCCATAGATGAAGTTCGTCAAACCCAAATGTCAGCAGGCGATGAACGGCCTCAGTCGCCACGCCTTTTCCCCACCAAGACCTATCCAGAATATATCCGATCTGTGCAGTCCCTTTTTGATCGTTCCAGTGCTGAAAAGAGGTAATGCCGATCACTTGCTCCCTCCCTTTCCAACAGATGCCGTAATGCAACGAATCCAGCTTGGCACTGCTGCTCCGGATCTGGTTTAGCAGTTTCCTCGCCCGAATAGGTGGAGGCTGGCTCCCTCGATTGACGTATCGAATCACTTGAGGATCGGATAATAGTTCTGATAACGTGATGTAATCACTCTGACGTAATGACCGAAGTACAAGACGCTCTGTCCATAAGGCTGGCAGGCCATGAATCAGCATGTTTCGGTTAAGCATGACAATCACTCCTTTGCCTAACGGGTTTTAGTCCGGTAAGACAAGCACGCTCTAAGGATGATCCGGCATGATACTACTGATCTAAATGACATAAATTGTAGTATGTCCTGTAATTGTTCAGCTTTATTCGGGCAGTATATTACATTCACTCTTGTAATCCGCGATAGATGCCCAAACGTATCTCACGAATATATGCATCAAGTGCCGGTACTTGTGCTTGCTGCGCAATCTGTACTTCAGCTTCAATATCATAAGGAACCCGAACAAACTGAAGATTTAAGGGCTTCTGCCTATCGTCGCCGTACTCCCCTTCGAGAATGCAATATGAAGCCTGCGGAAGATCGAGTGGATTCCCTACGCTGCCTGTATTAAATAGCATTTTCCCATCCAAATATTGCAGAAAAGCATTATGCACATCACCATAACCCACCACGTCAGCCGCTCCAGCCTCTGATTCGTCCGCCGGAGGATCAAACATCGCCAGTCGCTTCTCCATCTCATCCCATGGCTGAACACGGTGATATACACTTTGCGGTGAAGCATGAACTAATCGAACAGTACGCCCGCTTAATTTAAATTCATGACTGAAGGGTAAGCTCGCCAAATAAGCCACTCTCTCGGCTCCCAGCCGCTCAGCTTGCCATGTGAAATCCCGGACATCCTGATTCACTGCGACAAGTTCATCCCAGTTGCCACGAATAACTACTTCACATGCTGCTCTGACCTGCTCCACCACTTCAGCGGGCTGCGGTCCCTTGCCTACAAGGTCACCCAGACAAAAGATTCTGTTCAATCCGCGATCCTTAATATCTTTCATCACAGCTTCCCAAGCAGTCATGTTGCCATGAATGTCGGATACAATCGCTATTCGTTCCATCTGTTTAACCTCCATTCATGTTTATTAAGCTTTATCGTTTGCTCACATCATCCCGGCTTAAATGAAGCACAGTCAGTTCAGGCCTGCACAGAAAACGAATAGGAAGCTGCGTCATACCAAATCCTCGATTCACATAAACCGGCATTTGAAGCTTAGAGGTATAGTGCAATCCCTGTATATATTTGCGCGAACCCCGTGGAGTTGTCATTGCACCTAACCAGGGAAAACGAACCTGGCCACCATGACTGTGACCTGAGAGTTGTAGCCCGAATCCATACGGAGCAGCGTAATCGGCATAATCCGGTTCATGCATGAGCAGTAATTTCCATACACACTCATTCAGTCCTGCAACCGCCTCTTCGGGATCTGGCCTGCCCGTTAATGCATCATCCAGACCTGCTACTGCGAGTTTCTCTCTTCCTTGTTCTATGACGACATGCTGGTTGCTCAGCAACGTGAAACCTGCTTCACGAAACATGTCCTGCACTTCCTTTTGCTGCCGCCCTCGATAGTCATGATTCCCCATAACAGCAAATTTCCCGTACCTTGCCGTCATGGAAGCCAAAACCGGTACACACTCACGCATTGGCTCCGCTTGTCTCTCAACGATATCTCCGGTAAAACAGATGAGATCGGGCTGCTGATCCTTGATCCGTGATGCCAGCTTACTTAATTCTTTCTGTCCTGTATGAAACCCAAGGTGCACATCGCTGAAATGAACAACACGTAGTCCGTCAAACGTTTCAGGAAATGAAGGGAGTTTGAGATCAATGTGATTGATCTGTAAACGCCTCGGCTCCCAAAGCGCGTATCCCAATGTCAGGACACTAGCTACCAAAGTCATGACATTTTTTCGTAGTTGGAACATTCGACGAGAAGGGTCGTGATCCTTTTCTTCTCCAGGGAAAAGAGGTTCATTCGATCCGTTTGGCCTGTTCAAGTGCGAGGACGGCGAATTACCGTTGTTTGAACGAGGTGTCTTTCCCATCTCTTCCCTCCTCGGATCTTGTTTCTTGAAAGTTGTTATAAGCCATATCCATCCCTGTAGTATACCATATTCTACATGGGTTGCCCGCTTCCTTCGGTTGATGACAAAAGAAGCCGTGTCCCGCTTAGTACTGCACGGGATCACGACTTCTTCGAGAAGCAGAGTTAGACCTCTTCTTCTTCATTACAACTTTATACACCCAGCCAACGTTTGAACATGTGCTTGGTCGTTTGTTTATTCATCTCTGCAATGGACGTCGTGAGCGGGATGCCTTTTGGACATGAACGCACACAGTTCTGCGAGTTTCCGCAACCTTCAATACCGCCATCTTCCATCAATGCTTCCAGACGCTCTTCTGCATTCATCTCACCAGTAGGGTGAGCATTGAACAGACGTACTTGGGAAAGCGCTGCTGGACCGATAAAGTCAGTTTTTTCGTTTACGTTCGGACAAGCTTCGAGACACACGCCACAAGTCATACACTTGGACAGTTCATAAGCCCACTGACGTTTCTTCTCAGGCATCCGGGGTCCAGGACCAAGATCATATGTGCCATCGATAGGAATCCATGCTTTAACACGTTTCAAAGCATTGAACATCCGCGTACGGTCAATGACAAGGTCACGTACCACCGGGAATGTTTTCATCGGTTCAATACGAACCGGTTGTTCGAGTTTGTCGATCAAGGCAGCACACGCTTGACGCGGTTTGCCGTTAATAACCATGGAGCAGGCCCCGCACACTTCTTCAAGACAGTTGGATTCCCAACAAACCGGCGCAATGGATTTACCATCCGTATTTACCGGGTTTCGCTGAATTTCCATCAGGGCGCTGATCACGTTCATGTTCGGACGGTACGGAAGTTCAAACTCCTCGGTATAGGAAGATGACTCCGGGCTGTCTTGACGGGTGATAATAAACTTGACGGTTTTACTCACTGTTGCTTGTTCCGCCATATCGTTGTCCCCTCCTCTGGTGACGATGATTGTATTGCTGGTGCACAAAACTGTTTTGGTGCTAGGGTGGACGCTTCGGTCGCGGAATGCCCTTTGGATCGCCATTATCCTCGAATTTTTTGGTTCCACCCTTATTAGGGTGAAAATTCGAGGATAAACGCGAACACTTCGCTTCTTTCGGGCATTTCCGTTCCCTACGCTACGCCTTGCACCTCTTCCTGCTTTGCTGGAACTGCAATCCATTCATGCTGGATTGCTGTATTTTTGTGGAAGCCTGCTAATGCTAGGCTTCCTTGAAATGAATGAAGGTGCGAAAAGCAATGTTGGAGCAAGGGTAGATGCTCTGATCGCGGAATCCCCCTTCGATCGCTGTTACTCCCTCATCCGATTAGTCTTTTGAGTAGTCCCGAATACGTGGTGGAATCAAGGATACGTCGACTGGCTCGTACGAGATTTGTGGGCCTTCCTTCGACCAGCTCGCGATGGTCGTTTTCAGGAACTCTTCATCGTTACGCTCTGTAAACTCCGGTTTGTAGTGCGCTCCGCGGCTCTCGTTACGCAGCAATGCCCCAAGTGTCATCGCTTCAGAAAGCTCAAGCATGTTCCACAACTGGCGGGTAAATGCCGCACCCGGATTGTTCCAGCCAGAGTTGTCGTACATGTTGATTTTGCCATAACGCTCTTTCAATTCTTTGATTTTGCCAATGGTCGCTTCGAGTTTGTCGTTATAACGAACCACGGTCATATTGGCTGTCATCCACTCGCCCAGCTCTTTGTGGATCACATAAGCATTTTCCGTACCTTGCATTTTCAAGATGCCTTCGTACTTGTCGGTTTGGCGCTTGGTATAACCATCGAATACAGAAGAAGAGATATCAGCGGATGATTTCTTAAGACCTTTGATATATTCAGCTGCCTTAGGTCCTGCCACCATACCGCCATAGATTGCGGATACGAGTGAGTTTGCACCCAAACGGTTCGCACCATGATATTGATATTCACATTCGCCGGCTGCAAACAAGCCCGGAATGTTTGTCATTTGGTTATAGTCTACCCACATGCCGCCCATGGAATAGTGAACTGCCGGGAAGATTTTCATCGGAATTTTACGCGGATCGTCACCCATGAATTTCTCATAGATTTCGATGATTCCACCGAGTTTCACGTCCAGCTCCTTCGGATCTTTGTGAGAGAGGTCGAGATACACCATGTTCTCGCCGTTCACACCAAGTCCCATGTCTACGCAAACACTGAATATTTCACGAGTCGCGATGTCACGCGGAACCAGGTTACCGTAGGATGGATACTTCTCCTCAAGGAAATACCAAGGCTTACCGTCTTTGTATGTCCAGATTCGTCCACCTTCACCACGCGCAGATTCGGACATCAGACGTAGCTTGTCGTCTCCTGGAATTGCAGTCGGGTGGATCTGAATGAATTCGCCGTTAGCATAATTCACGCCTTGCTGATATACCGCGCTTGCAGCAGTACCTGTATTGATAACAGAGTTCGTTGTTTTACCAAAAATGATACCAGGACCACCGCTCGCCAGAATAACAGCCTCGGCAGGGAAGGTCTGCACCTTCATCGTTTTGAGGTCTTGTGCCACGATACCGCGGCATACGCCTTCATCGTCCACAACGGCTTGCAGGAACTCCCAGTTCTCGTATTTCGTTACGAGACCTGCTGCTTCCCAGCGACGCACTTGCTCATCCAGAGCATAGAGCAATTGCTGCCCTGTAGTCGCTCCGGCAAATGCTGTACGGTGATGCTTCGTTCCTCCGAAACGACGGAAATCGAGCAAACCTTCCGGTGTACGGTTAAACATAACGCCCATCCGGTCCATCAAGTGGATGATGCCAGGTGCTGCCTCACACATCGCTTTAACTGGCGGTTGGTTGGCAAGAAAGTCTCCGCCATAAACCGTATCGTCAAAGTGAACCCATGGGGAGTCGCCTTCCCCTTTGGTATTTACCGCACCGTTGATACCGCCCTGGGCACATACGGAGTGGGATCTTTTAACAGGAACCAGTGAAAATAAATGAACATGGACTCCGGCTTCAGCCGATTTGATCGCCGCCATCAATCCCGCGAGACCGCCGCCCACAATAATTACATTCGATGATGCCATTGCTAGTTCACTCCCTTATAGATAAGCATTAATCACTAAAGTTGATCAGTAAGCATAAATCACAGAAATTAAAACAGTGAGTTTTAATAATCAGAAAACATAAATCAACAAGTGTTGATTCGCCAAGTTTAGACCAAAACCGATTTTACCGCGTCGATCATTGAAGTTGCTGTCTGGAAATCTACATTCCGGAAAGCAAACAATGAAGCGATAAACATGATGGAAATAAGAGCGAACAAGCTCATGCATACATACGAGGATACCCGCTGTGCACGAGGTCCGACTGTAATTCCCCAGCTAACGAGGAACGACCACAAACCATTGGCAAAGTGATATGAAGCTGCAACCACACTAACCATATAAATAGCAAAGGTTATCGGATTCGTCACAGCATTATGAATAACGCCGCCTATCTCTTCATGTGTAACATTACCCAAGGCAATTTGTACACGAGTCTCCCATACATGCCAGATCACGAAGACAAACGTGATAACACCACTGATTCGCTGCAACGTATAGCGCCAGTTGCGCTCATTGCCGTAACGACCCACATTAGGCTTGGCCTGATAGGCAATGTACAGCCCATATACACCGTGATAGAAAAGCGGCAGCCAGATGAGGAGAGCCTCAATCACAATAACAAGAGGCAGACCGTTCAGAAATGCAACGGCACCATAAAATGCTTCTTTGCCGCCTTCAACTGCTGTGAAGTTCGTCACCAAATGCTCAACAAAGAACAGACTGAGCGGAATGACGCCAAGCAAGGAGTGCAGCTTTCTGGAGTAAAACCCTTTCATAAAATGTCGATCCCCTTTCGCTAAATACAACGTTTTCATAAATGTTAATACTCATACCTTATCACGACTCGAACCCTTTTCCATGAAAAGGTTCGACAAATTGTTCCGTTTTCATCAGGTGTGAACAACTTGTGTCACGATTCATGTTACTCCTTTTTTTCTTATAAGGGAATTGCAATATAATTATTAAATGTTATAACCTATAGGTATAAGCTTTGAAACAACGGCTTTGCAGGCTATACAATCTCCAAACATCCGGTCTCAAGGCCATACAATAGGGCAAACGATTAATCAAGGGCAAGAATCACACACATAAGAAAAGAGGTCTGTGTTCATGTTCGAAGAATTAAACGCATTTGCAGCGGTCGTGGAACAATCCAGTCTAAACCGTGCATCCAAATTACTGAATCTGTCTCAGCCTGCACTCTCTCGTAAAATTTCCAAACTGGAGGATGAGCTAGGCGTGTCCCTCTTTCATCGTCGTGGCAAACGTCTTGAATTAACAAGTGTAGGTCAATTCGCATACACCTTCGCCGTCGAGCAGAAACAGCAGCAGCAGAAATTTCTCACCATGCTGTCTCAATACAAGGATGAGGAACAGAGCATTATTACACTCGGTGCCAGCCTGACAACACTTCAGACCACCTTGCCTCCGCTGGTCAACGCCTTCATGGAGAAGCATCCTCATGCAGAATTGAAACTATTGACTGGCAAGACACATGAGATCGTTTCTTTTGTACGTGATAAAAAAGCCGATGTAGGCATTGTGGCCTCATCCATTAGCGAAGCAGGACTCAACTGTGTGCCGCTATTTGATGATCACCTGGAACTGGTCGTTCCGCTCACGCACCCGCTTGCCGGCAAAGAAGCCGGGATGGAGCATTTGCAGGATCTACCCATGATTACGTTCTCCAAAGGAACATGGTATCGCAAACTGACAGATGATCTGTTCCAACGCTGCACTGTGATGCCTGACATTCGTATGGAGATCGATTCGTTTGAGGCGATTATCCGTCTCCTGCCGACCTGCAAAGCTGCTGCCTTGCTGCCTAAATCCTATCTTCGTCCTCAACTGTTAGCAGATAATGATCTCGTTGCGGTGCATCTGCCCCAGCTGAAACAGACCCGTAGAACAACCTGCATGATCTATGGGGAAAAGGAAAACCTCAGCGAAACCTCCAAACAATGGGTCAGGGAGACCGCTGCATTTTTTACAGCAAAGGCGTCATTGCCCTCACGGAGGACAACAACGCCTTGATTTCATGAAGATGGGGCAGCTTATCCCTTTATTGAGACAAGCTTCTGAAGAGGCTGAAGAGGGTTATAGGGTTAACCTCATCAACAGTTGACGATCAAAATAACTTTATCTGCTCAGCTCTCTTGACTAATAACTTCTTCTTCAAAACGGTCAATGTCATTATTATTACCAATAATGACCATGATATCCCCCATTTGCAGGGAATCCATCGCCGTCGGGGCAATAATGACCCCGGCTTCTTTTTGCAGGGCTACAATACTACAGTTAAAGCGCACGCGTGCATTAAGACTGGAGAGTGTTTTATTGTGCAGACATGCAGGTACCTTCATCTCCACAATGCTGTAATCATTGGACAATTCGATATAATCCAGCAAGTTTGGTGTAACCAATTGGTGAGCGACCCGAACACCCATATCCCGTTCAGGATAAACAACACGGTCGATGCCCAGTTTGTCGAGTGCACGTCCGTGAAGAACAGAGATGGCTTTAGCTACAACCGTTTTGACACCCAGCTCTTTGAGCAGGATGGCGGTCAGTATACTCGTCTGAATATCGTCGCCGATGGCAACGATGCCGCAGTCAAAATTACGAATGCCCAGAGAGCGAAGCACTTCCTCATCTGTAGCGTCCGCCACAACAGCATGAGTGACCAGATCACTCATGTCTTCGACCAGCTCTTCATTTTTATCAATACCAAGCACCTCATAGCCCAGTTCCATTAATTCCTGCGCCAGACTAGAGCCGAACCGGCCAAGTCCAATCACCGCAAACTGTTGTTTTTTCATTGTTCTTCACGAACCCCTCTGTCCAAATAATCACTAACCAATAATCATTTTGCCTTCCGGATACCTGTATAAGTCCTTACCCTTTTTCTGACCCAATGCATACGCCAGTGTGATCGGTCCAAGCCGTCCTGCAAACATCGTAAAACAGATCATTAACTTGCCAAACGTGGTCAGCTTCAGCGTCAAACCAAGTGAAAGCCCTACGGTACCGAAGGCAGATGTCGTTTCAAATAAGATCATTAAAAAATTACTGTCCTCTGTTGTACTCAGCACCATTGTGACCGTAATAATGAATAACAAAGCCAGCAGCGTTATCGTGAGCGCCTTGAAAATGCGTTCCTGCACAAGCCGATACCGGAAAAAGACGATATCCTCCCGTCCACGCATCATCGCAATGACTGCTCCGGCCATAATCAGGAATGTTGTTGTTTTGATGCCACCTCCCGTTGAACCTGGAGATGCACCGATAAACATCAAAATAATCATGAAAAATTGCGTTGCCTGCCTTAGTCCGGCAATATCTACCGTATTAGCTCCCGCTGTACGCGGTGTCACTGATTGGAAGAACGAACCGAGTAATTTACCGCCCCAGTCCAGGCCGCCCAAGGTCCGCGGGTTGCTGAACTCAAACACAAAGATGACCAATGCGCCAAACACAATCAACAAGGCCGTCATCAGCAGGACCACTTTGGAATGTAGCGACAACTTCTTTGTTTTATGATAATCTACCAGATCGGACAGCACGACAAACCCGATTCCCCCGGAAACAATCAGAAACATGGCTGTAAAATTAACAAACGGATCATAGACGTAGCTCGTCAGACTGCTAAAATGACCAAACATATCAAACCCTGCATTGTTAAACATTGAGATCGCGTGCCAGTATCCGTAATACATCGCCCGTCCCAACGGCATATCGAATGACCAGCGCAGGGCGAACAACGTACCGCAGATCCCCTCCAAAATCAGCGAGTAGATCACAACCTTGCGAATCAGCCTCACAATGCCTTCCATCGTGCTGTGATTCATCGCTTCCTGCAAAATCAATCGCTCCTTGAGCGATATTTTTCGTTTGAAGGCAATCGCAACCAGCGTAGACATCGTCATAAAGCCAAGACCGCCAATCTGTATCAGAATAGCAATAATCACCTGACCCAGTAAGGAAAAATAGGTTCCTGTATCCACAACAACCAGTCCTGTCACACAGACAGCCGATGTCGCCGTGAAGAGTGCATCGATAAAGTCCAGACTGTCACCGCTACGGCTGGATGCCGGAAGCATCAGCAGCAATGTGCCCAGCATAATAATGCCAGCAAACCCTAACACCAGAATACGTGGCGGCGATAATCGCATCCATTGAACATTCGCTTTCACTTCAGTATCATCCACCTCTGCTAAAAAGAAAATGACTCCATCCCGTGGAGCCTATGTATGATTCGTAAAAAAGCAACATATAATTGGAGTTGGTATACAACCTGTTTATTTTAGTAGCCATTCCAGCTATTAAGCACTCTTCGTTCTATTCGTTCCCTTGTTGCAAGTTAGACATGCGGATTTTTGCATATTTGCTTCAAAATTATAAGCGCTGCGGCGAATGCACACAAAACGATTTTTGTGTAAATAACATCGAATTCGTTCAAAATGGGAAAAACATTTAGACCCGGACTGCAAGATCAGATTTTTTCGAACATTTTCATTCATTTTCAAAGATTTACACCAGTTTTCGTTCTGTCATTGGCATTAAGTACATGCCCTATGCTATCTTTACATTACGATGTAATTGAAAAAAAGGAGGAACACCATTCCATGAATCCCTTAGGGCAGCCTTTGCAGCTTAAGGCTAACTTCAAGCGTTTGGGGTTGCTTGCGGTGATTGGACTGATTTTATTTTTTGTCTTTCAGATCTTTCCTGCGACTTCGTCACAAACGACTGAAATTTCGTCAACATCCTTTATTAGTAAGGATCAAGCGATCCAATCTGCACGTTCATTCGCGGCTTCTGTTGATGACTATACGCTCCCCAGCAATGCTAGTAAACCCCTTGTAACGTATCAGACCCATTCCGATATTTACGGTTATATGGCGAAGACTAAGCAACTCAGCACATACAATCAGAAGTGGGAAGCAGCTTATCCTTACGATGTATACCGTGTGCGTTTGCTTGATCAGGACAGAGGCGGTTACCTTAACGTTGACGTACATATGAAAACAGGTAAAGTGGTCGCTTTCAAACGCGTGCTGCCTTCGTCCCTGTATACGGCCGTTGAATCAGAGCAAGAACAGGGTATCAGAAGAACTTCAGAGTCGCTTGCAGAAGGCAATGTGCCGTTGAACAAAAAAGAAGATCTTGCGGCTGGAGTTTTGAAAGAATTCGGATATGACATCCCGACACTCCAACTGGATACACGAGATGGCGAGCCAGGTCTGAAGTACACGGATGCAAGTAAAACGATTGGCAACTCCAAGCTAGAATTGAATTTTACATTTGAAAATGGGGCTGTCCGTTCGTTCGATCCAGGATTCTCTGTACCGAAATCTCATACAGATTATGTTAAAGACCAGACCCAGTTAGCCAACTGGTTAACTTATGGTGGTTACGCCTTTCTGACATTTGTCCTCGGGGTGCTTGCCATCATTTACAGCATTCTGGCTCGTGCAAATACATCGTTCAAACGAGGCGTGGTATTGTCACTGGTGTACTTTGCAGCTTCTATGATCGGTACACTGAACATGCTGCCTCTCTTTCAGGCACAGGGGCTTTCTGGCTTCATGTTAGTATTCCTTATGCTCATCCAAACTGGCATAACAATCGTGATGAGTGCTACGATCTATCTGTCGCTTGTAGCCGGAGACGGCATGTGGCGCAAAATCGGCTTGAATCCATGGCCTCGTGCCAAGGAGCCCGGTTACGGCAAATATGTACTACACAGTATGTATGCCGGTTATCTATGGGCATTCATTCTGCTTGGTGTACAATCCGTTCTGTTCTTTATTTTGGAACGCAGCATTGGCACATGGTCTACAACCTCGGCAGATCAATCGACATATAACATGACATATGCCTGGATCTTCCCGATTATGGCGTGGATGGCCGGTATTGGCGAAGAGGCGGTATATCGACTGTTTGGTATTCGCATGATGCAAAAGGTTGTACGTAACACGTTTATCGCCTGTCTGATTCCTACCATCATCTGGGCACTTGGACATACGCTGTATCCGATCTATCCGGTTATTACACGACCGATCGAACTGACTGTTATTGGACTGTTGTTCAGTCTGATCATGCTGCGTCACGGCTTCATTGCTGTTGTTTTCGCCCATGTCATCTTTGACAGCTTGCTGATGGGACTCAGCTTGATTTTCATGGGAGACGCACTGAACATGGGCGCCGGAATTTTCTGGATTGTGTTGCCGGCTATTGTTGGATATGTGGTCTACCATTTTAATCCCAAACAAAAAGAGAAGCCGTATGTCACGACTCCTCATCACGAAGTGCTGCAATAATCTGAGTTGCTAGTTTATCTCCAATAGATAGAGGCCGGAAGTCTTCGACACTGGCCTCTTTTATTTTGCGTAAAGAGCCAAAGTGCTTCAACAGCAGCTTGCGACGCTTCTCCCCAATACCCGGAATAGCATCAAGCCGTGACGTAACCATCGATTTACCACGCTGCTCGCGGTGGAATGAGATCGCAAATCGGTGAACCTCTTCCTGAATCCGCTGCAACAGATAAAACTCCTGGCTATCCCGCGGCAGAGCAATCACCTCCGGTGGATTGCCAATCATCAGCTGTGATGTTTTGTGTTTGGCATCCTTCACCAATCCACACACCGGAATAAATAATCCCAGTTCGTTTTCAAGCACATCCACAGCAGCCGAAATTTGCCCTTTACCGCCATCGACCACGATCAGGTCAGGCTGGGTCAGATTTTCCTTAAGCACTCTCTCATAACGGCGGCGGATGACTTCTCGCATCGTTTCATAATCGTCCGGTCCTTCGACAGAACGCACTTTATATTTACGGTATTCTTTTTTGTCCGGTTTACCATCGGTAAATACAATCATGGCCGATACGGGATTCGTCCCCTGAATATTCGAGTTATCAAATGCTTCAATCCGGCGCAGCTGATCCAGTCCAATCCAGCGTCCCAATCCCTCGGATGCTTTGGATGTCCGCTCTTCATTACGCTCAATGAGGCGGAACTTCTCTTCCAATGCCACCCGTGCATTGTCGAGTGCCATCGTGATCATCTGGCGTTTCAGTCCGCGCTGCGGGATGTACACTTTAATGTCCAACCATTCTTGCAGAGAAGCAGCCATTTGGGACGGGTCCTCGAGCTCGGACGGCAATTTGGCGATTGACGGTTCCAGTGAATCGGATGCGTTATTCTTTTCTTCCTCGGTTGCTTCTGCCCCATAAGCTACAAGTGTCTCGGCAACAAGCGGCATCGAAGCAGCGGTCTGGTTCATCCCCGCTTTCACTTCAACCTCTGTGGATTCAACTGCCCCCTCAGAATGTTTATCCTCGGATGTATTCGTATGACTCCCTTTTGCAGTATCGATTGTTGCCTCGCCAGAGAGTAGTTCTTTTGGCATCTCCGGTAGCAAAATTTCCTGTGGCAAAGCCGGGTTATCACTATAATACTGGGTTACATAGGACATGAAATCATTATAGGCCTCACCGTAAAACGGGAAGGTAGACACATGACGTTCGATCATTTTCCCCTGACGCATATATAGAATCTGGACACACATCCAGCCTTTATCAATCGCAAATCCAAAGACGTCACGGTCTCTGGCATCCGCCATCGTAATTTTCTGTTTTTCCATGATCGCATCAATCGCGATAACCTGGTCACGCAGTTCTTTGGCACGTTCAAAATACAAATCTTCGGCCGCTTCCTGCATTTTGCGCTGCAAGTCCTTTTTAATCTCTTCATGCCCGCCGCTTAGAAATGATCCAATCTCCTGGGAAATCTCGTCATACTGCTCTTTGCCCACTTCCTTTACACAAGGAGCAAGGCATTGGCCCATGTGGTAATACAGACAGACTTCTTTCGGCATCACACCACATTTGCGGAGCGGATACATCCGATCCAGCAGTTTTTTCGTTTGGTGTGCCGCATATGAGTTCGGGTAGGGACCGAAGTATTTGGCTTTATCTTTCAGCACTCGGCGGGTCACTTCGAGCCGTGGATGCTTTTCATTTGTTATTTTAAGATAAGGAAATGTTTTATCGTCTTTAAGTAGCACGTTGTAACGCGGCATATGTTTTTTGATCAGGTTACACTCCAGAATGAGTGCTTCCATGTTGCTACCGGTCACGATGTATTCAAAATCACGGATTTCGGATACAAGACGCTGCGTCTTTCCATTATGACTGCCAATAAAATAAGAGCGTACGCGGTTTTTGAGCACTTTAGCTTTACCAACATAAATAATCGTGCCTTCACTGTTTTTCATCAAGTAACAGCCTGGCAGATCAGGAAGCAATGCGAGCTTGTGGCGAATCTGCTCCAGCGCCTTCTCCTGCTCGTTTAGCTCCTGCATAAATGGATCCATAATTCGGTGAGTCCTCCCTTCCGAAAAAATTGAAGCCTTCACCTTACATGTTTCACTCCGACGACAGAATGAACCTTCGATCGCTGTTATCCCCAGATTTTTTGATTCCCTTTTCAAAGGGAAAATCCGGTGATAAACGCGCCCACTTCGTTTCTCCTGTTCATTTCTGTCCTCTCCGTTAATCATGTAAATTTCCAGTTTCATTTTAATTCAATTATAAAATATAAATAAATTTTCACATCATTTATATTTTACTTTTATATTGTCCTGTATCAAGCTTTTCGACGCAAAACGCCTCCGGCATGTAAACCGGAGGCGATGTGTCAGCCTGCACTTATTCGTGTTTTGGCTTGCTGCTTATTGATGTTTTTCGATGATTCCTTTGAGAGCTTCTTTAGAGTTCAGACCAACCACTTTATCAACCGGTTGACCGTCTTTGAAGAAGATCAATGTTGGAATACTCATTACGCCGAAACGGGAAGCAGATTCTGGATTCTCATCCACGTTTACTTTAGCAATTTTTACGGAATCGCCAACTTCTGTGGACAGTTCTTCCAGAATTGGAGCGAGCATTTTGCAAGGACCACACCAAGGCGCCCAGAAATCTACCAGAACCGTTCCTTCTCCTTCGACTTCCGTGTTAAAGGATTGATCGGATACGTTAACAATAGCCATGAAATTGTCCTCCTTATATATACTTACGGTTTATTTTAACCTGTAACGTCGTGAACGACACTTCCAGTATAACACATGTGGATTAGACATGTGAAATGAACAGGTAATGTTCATCTTCCCAACATGAAATCTTCACAATTACAGGTGCAACAGCCCATCTGCAAAATCTTTACAAACGCTTTCTTTTCCAAGTATACTAAAATTACTCCGGATTGGAGCCCCAGCCCTGCTTGCAGGCCAAGCTGTCAATCCTCATAAGGAGGCAAACCTATGGACGCTAATATTCGGATGACCGACCCGCGTGAACATGTGAACGAGGAGCCGCGTAACGATCTCTTTGATCTGATTATGGGCGTTGTCGGTATGGGCGGCCTGATGACTGTCATCTTCTTTGGTATGGTAATTTTCAAATTCCTAACCGAATAGGATGTTCAAGTCAGTACTCAGGCTCTCACAGACCAAAAAAGCCCGGTTCTCGCATATTGCGAAAGCCAGGCTTTTTTGAAATTTTAGTTAGCTATTAATTGTAAATCCGGTGTAGATCCTTATTCAAACTAATACTTTAGGACTATACTTAATATTTTCATTTTAGTATAATATTCCTATTCATAAGTAATGGAGGAATATTATATGGGAAAAAGGAATTTAATTTGGTTAATGATGATTTTAGTGGTTCTATGTCTAACTCCGGCAGGGTTCATTTCTGCAGCTGGTACAAAGTACATAGATATCGGTAGTAATGTTTCCATAAAAAGTTTAAGGTTTGAAGGTTCTGGCACTTCAAGATTTGAACTTTATAATGATAAGGGGGAATTTGAAATCCATGGAGCTCTAAAGAACAACAACGGTATTACATATTCTGAAGCACACACAGTAAGGTATTTGAAATTCACTGAGGTTGAATCTGTCACTGGTATGTACTATGGGGCAGGTGCATTTGAAACAGCGATTATACCAATACCAATAAATAAGATTACTAGTACAAGCCCTATACCACTTCCTGTTCCAACAAACCTTACTGGTGTTGCTAGTGATAAAACGGTAAGTCTCAAATGGAATAAAACAACCAATTCCGATGTAATTGGATACAATGTATACCTAAACAATGTTAAGCAAAATACGACTCCAATCAATTCAGATAGATATGTCGTGAATGGTTTAAATAATGGGACATCTTATAATTTCAGTGTTACTTCGGTAAGTAGTAGTAAAGAAAGTACTAAAGCAACAATATCAATAACTCCTATAGATAACGTAGCTCCCGCAGTTCCTAAAAATGTAGTTTTAGTCCCTGGTAACAAGCAGATAGAAATTGATTGGTCTGATAATACTGAATCTGATTTGGCAGGATACAATATTTATAGAGACGGTAAAAAAATTAATACAACACTCTTAACAAGCAGTTTCTTTTTAGATACCGAAAGAGAAGTTGGTATCCCGTATACATATCAAATCAGTGCAGTTGATTTGAATGGTAACGAATCTGTGAAATCTGCATCTGTGACTGTTCAAATTTCAGATACTACTCCGCCTCAGATAACATTAAGTTTAGTTGGAAAAGCAGGTGATTCTCTTGTAACACTAACATGGGTTGCAGAATCAAATAGTGATATTACAGGCTATAAGGTATATAAAGATAATGAATTTATCGCATTAATACCAGCACCTGAAACTTCTTTTGAAGTAAAAGAATTAACGAACGGCACGAATTACAATTTCACAGTCACTGCAGTTGATTCATCCGGAAACGAACTCGGTAAAAGTGAAACAATTAATGTTACTCCACACGCTTCTGATAAAACTAAAGCACTTCTTACAATTTATGTATCCGGTGGACAGATCAAAGAGTATGATTTAACCATGGTAGAAGTTCAGGCTTTTATCGAGTGGTTTAACAAGAAAGAGGCTGGTACGGGCTCATCTATGTATAAATTCACGAAGAACTGGAACAAAGGCCCCTTCAAAACTAGAACTGAATATGTAATATTTGATAAAATTTTATCCTTTGACGTTGATGAGTATGAGGTTGAGAATAACGAATAAAGCGATACGTAAACAAGCACTTTAGATAGAAAGTGTCCTCTAATTTAATAATCATTGCAAATATAAGCCCTTGCGCTTCCATAATAGGAATTCGAAAGGGCTTATATTTATTATAGAGAATGTTATAAATATTCCTCTTCGGAATAAATCTCTGTACTACATTCCATTTTACTTTGTTAAACCCGAAACAGTTCTAATGATTTCAGGTTACTCTGATTCAAAGATTTTTAGCAGATCAGTTCAACTCTTCCCCCGTTGGTTCTCGCCCCGAACCTGAATAACATCCACAAATGGACGAATGCGATCCATTAGACGTTGACCTTTGTTCGTTTCCTCGCCATCCCGGTTGGTAAAGCTCAGGTGTTTCTCTAGCCCTTCCAGGTTGTAATTGGACGTATAGAACGTTGGCTTGCGATTCATTCTATAATTGAGAATCGAGCCCATCACATGATCCCGTACCCATGGGTTCAGGTTCTCTGCACCAATATCATCAAAGATGAGCAGGTCACAGCTTTTCAGAACATCCGTCATTTCCTTAAGCTTCTGTCCTTCACTGATCATGGATTTCAGATCTTCCACAAAGTCCGGCATATAAATGATAACGCCCGTATGACCTGCAACTGCAAGCTCATGCAGCAGATAACACATTAGAAACGTCTTGCCAGTTCCAAACGAACCTTCCAGATAAAGCCCTTGCGTTGAAAGTCCATTGGCTTTGGCCTCGCTGATATAACGAAGCACCCGGTTCACCGCTGGCGCACGCATGCGATCTTTACCCATAATTTCCACATCATTATAGCCAGCACTTAGTGCACGTTCATCCACATAGAAACTGCGAATCCGCTGTTTGATGATATGTTCGTTTTGGCGGGCAATCTGTTTCGAGCAAGGTGCTTTAATATCTATAATTTCGGGTTTACCGTTGAAGTTCTCTACTTCCAGTTTGCAAAAATGACCCTGAAAATCGTTGGGACAGTTGTCGAGTCCCGGACAATTCGCGCAGTTCTTCGAATCTTTGGCATACTGAAACAGCTTGCTCAGATCGGGCATGAGCTGTGTATCTTTCAGTTCAGGATGACCTGCGCGGAACTCGCGCACATACGGGTCTTCCAACAAATCCGCCATAATTCGCCGCGACTGCTCACGAAAGGAAGGGTTCAGCTGCTGAAGCAGTCCTCCCAAGGATTCCATGGCTTCAAGCCCCCTTTTGAAAGTATCTATACTATTGAATAATGGGACATACTTATCACTTGATGTTCAATCATTCGTACTGTTCATTCTATAGAAAAGCGGACAATAACTCAACTGATACATTTGGAAAAACTACAGCACCGAATGATTCCATGGCTATTCTAATTCGTATACTCCGAATGACCATGTCTGGTACAACCGAATAAGTAACATCTGGAGCTTGAAGATGTCGTCAATTGAAATGGCGGAGCAAATCCCGAAGAAATTTGTTCAATCATATGTTCGTATTCCTGTTTCTCATTTTGCAATCGAATCAGGTATGCCGCCTTGTCACTTTCTGTCCAATTCTCATCGCACACTTCTGCCTCTTCTTGCTCAATGTCATTTTGTTTTAGCCGAATGCATTCTTCTGCAATTTCAACCGCACGTTCCATTGCATTGGCCTGAATTAAAGCATAGATATATCCGCATACCCAGTGGGGCGACTTATCATAAGTGTTCCAAGATTTTTCAAACCAATGCACGGCTTCGGAAAAACATGCAAGCTCCAAGTACAATTCTGCGACATGTACTTCTCCAACAAAATCATCATCATTTACTGAGAAATCATGCAGTTTATGTTTTGCTTCATCTGTTTTACCCATCTTGATCAGGCAGTGGATATGACTGTACATGGCATAATCAGAAGCTTCAGCACTTTTCAAAAATAAAACGGAAGCCTCATCCCACTCTCCCAGATAGTATTTGGCAATTGCGAGGTTATTGTAAGACTCTTTGGAAGGTTCCATATGGATAGAGTTCGTTAATACGGTCGTAGCTTCTTCCCATCTCTCCTTCACCACGAGCAATTCGCCCAGCAGACTATAAGGAAAATGAGAGGTCGGGTTCAACTTCACTGCTTCTTGAGCCAATTCAATAGCTGCTTCGATATCCCCCTCTTCGTGATAATAGATCCAGGACAGATTTGTCAAAGACTGAACATCTCTTGATTCATTCAATGCTTGCTGGAATAGATTCAACGCCGTATCATAATCATTATTTTCAAGACATTCGATAGCTTTTTGATTCGTACTCAATGGACGGTTCCTCCTTCTCAATTGACGTGTGCATCTTCGATGAACAGGCTGTTCCTATATTGATTAAAAAAAGCGAGTCACCTCTTACAAGGGACCCGCCTGTATTCTTCTATTATGATGTTCCTTTTTGCTTACTCGCCTGCATCTCCTGGGCAAACCGCATCATCTCTTCGAACTCTTCTTCCGAGACGTTATCCCCATCATGGCTTATGTCTTGTACAATCGGAATCTCGGGTTTGGCTTTGGTTCCTTTGCCGTATGTACGGGTACGGGTTCCAGCTGCTCCTGCAGCCTGCTTGCCTTTCACCTTCGCCTGATCACGAATATATTGCACAGCCTTCTCATACGTATTAACCTGCTTGAGCAACATATTGGAGGCAATCGCCTCTACAAAATTACGGTTAATTCGCTGCTCGCCACCGGATACAAGCAATGCCATCAAATAATGGATCAATACATTGATCACTTCCCCAGGCAATTTGTAACTCAGATCGATTTTCTCAAAAATATCAACCAGATTATCCGGTACAGCCCCTGGGAAGAACGTCTGCAGCAACCTTGTATACGGCTCGTTACGCAGCATCATATTATATTGATGGATATCACATTTGGTTGAAAATTGCGGCGGCACCTCGACATAATACTCCATCTGTACAACGTGCTCTACCGGCGGTTCGCCAGAATCGGTATATGGCTGCGGCTCCTCCATATGCTGCCGAAGTGCAACCACCTTGGCGGCTTGTACCGTCTGTTGTTCCTGACGTTTCTTGGTCTGTCTGAATTGCATGCTTGCTTTGTGCTGCAGATCATCCAGTAACAGCTGGCCTTGGGGATTGAAGACACCATCCTCATCCAGCAGACGACACACATCCTGCACACTAAGGCTAAATTTGTTCACCACATAATTGACGATCCCAAGCTGCTCATGATCAAAGCGCAGCTGTTCCACATAACGACGGTTCACAGACTCACGCGGGAATCGTAAAATAATATCAGCATAATTCAGCGTGTTCTCCTCGGCTGTATCATTCGTGCCTGTTCGCTGCGCCGAGGTGGACACTTCGGATAATGCCTGCTCCAGCTCATAATCAATCACATGTGTATTGAGCTCAAATATATCGTAAAAAGGAACTGAGATATTTTCTTTATTAGCTACAACGTAAGGTGCATCCCCATTTTCAACTGCCGAAAAACCAGCTCGCAGCGACAATACAGCAAACTTGCCAATTTTGTCCCGAAGCAGCAGTGTCAGATGCTGTGTGCGGAAAAACTCTGCCGGCGAGAGCGGCGGTTGCAGTTCATACTCATAGATGTAATCATCATTTTCTGGAATATAGACCCTCGACGTCTGCAGAAGACCTACTGCTTCCAGCTTGGATGCCTGTTCGACCAGATATTTACGTCCTTTCTCGCTGGGTTCCAGCCCCAATGTCATGAACAGCCTACGCTGCTGCTCAAGTGGGGAATAACCGACCTGTTCTCCGGGAAGATGCTGAAATAACAGCCGATACAAGCCAACCGCAAAAGCACCTACCATAGGCTGGTAAGCTCCTGTGAGCATGCGGTCGTCCAGGGCGCTTAACCCAAACTCCCTGTATACGCAGTAGCGATGATGTTCCGTATAATGATGCAAATTCTTCATGCGCATAGCCTGATCTCCTTCTTCCCAAACGTTGTTTTTCTATTCTATCATAAATGTCCGATCCTCAAATGTTCAAAAACAGGTAAAAAACGAACCCGTTCTCACTCCGTTTCGTCCTAGGTCGACATCGTTCACGTTTTCGCAAAATTGGGCGAATTTTCAAGTGACTCACTTCAAAGAGTCGCTAGAATACTATAAAAGCTGCAGTCCAAGATTACAAGGGAAATAGTTTGAACCTGCTCAATTAATGTATATGAAAAAAAGCGGACAAATATTGCTTAACAACGTTCAACACAACAAAAAAGCCTTCCCTTTGTACGCGTAAGCGTTTGCGTCAAAGACAAGACTTTTCTCATTCCGTATGGCAATTCCCTTCACTTTCCAGCCATCAGAACATACGATAGCCGCCCAGACGAAGCTTCTGAATCGTCCAGCCACTGATGATCGCCCCCGCCAAACCTGCAACCCCTGTCATGTAATCAACGATCTGGAAAGATCCCAGATGTGATACGAGCGTAGACGAATGATCCCATAGGGAGTACACCACCACAGGCAAAATAACGATGACGAACAAATAGGAAGGAAACCAGGTGGTTTTCATAAGCATATTCAATATGAAACCGATACCAAACATCATAACAAAAAATAATACCATTAATACGAGCACCGGTATAAACTGCATCGGCTGACGTTCACCTCTTCTTTCGCACTTTCGGTTTTCCCTTCTGGATAGTAGTAAGTTTACCGCAAAAAATGTGGCGAAGCAACGAACTTTCTGGACAAATCTACCGATTTTCACGAGAAGATCATTTGCCCTTCTGCTTCATATTGAGATACAATATAACGATAAAGCACTAAACCATCCCTTACCGGGATTTGGAAATATAATCCGCAGGAGGAACAATATCCATGAACGAAGCCGCATCAACCCTGGAGGGCTGGTATGCCCTGCATGATTTTCGCTCGATGAACTGGACCGCCTGGAAAGCAGCCGACGATGAAGAACGTGCTGTTGCCCTGGACGAGCTTCAGGAGTTTTGGAACGAATGGAAAAATGTCGAGGAGGCTTCCCAAGGCAGTACCGTTGTTTATACGGTCGTCGGCCAGAAGGCAGACTTTGTGATGATGCATCTGCGCGAAACGCTGGAAGATCTGAAAGCAGTAGAGAACGCTTTCAACAAAACAACGTTTGCCCAGTACACAACCAAGGCTTATTCATATGTAAGTGTAGTTGAACTGAGTAACTATCTTGGCAAAGAAGGCGAAGATCCGATGCAAAATCCGGAAATTATTGCCCGTCTTAAGCCAGTTCTGCCACAGCGCCAATACATTTGTTTCTACCCGATGAACAAAAAGCGTGAACTGAACGACAACTGGTACATGCTGTCTATGGATGAGCGTCGCACTATGATGCGCAGTCATGGCATGATCGGTCGCAGCTATGCAGGCAAGGTTAAACAAATCATTACCGGCTCTGTCGGATTTGATGACTGGGAATGGGGCGTTACCCTGTTCGCAGATGACGCTCTTCAATTCAAAAAGCTCGTGTACGAGATGCGTTTTGATGAAGTCAGTGCACGTTATGGCGAATTTGGCTCCTTCTATGTCGGAAGCTTGCTGAATGAAAACACACTGGAAGAGATGCTCAAGCTGTAATTTTTTATACATGCAAGAATCGTCCAGCTTGCCTTCTCTTAAGGTAGGCTGAACGATTTTTTATATTTTAAGGACAGCATAAAAAATCACCGCCGGACGTATTGCTCCGCGGTGATTTTTTTTAGTCTTTCAGTATTACTTAACTTCAAGCTTGATTTAGATTTGTTTTAGTTGAACTCATTGTTTACACAAAAAACGGAGAGGACAGAAAAAACCTGGAAAAGCGAAGCGCTCGCCTTTATCACCGAATTTTCCCCTTTAAAAAAGGGAATCAAAAAATTCGGGAATAACAGCGATTGAAAGGTTATTCTGTCATCGAAGTGTGCGAGTGTAAACTCTTTTTAGAACTTAATAAAATCTTAATCCTGCTCCTCTTCATCAACCGCTTTCAGAGATTCGAGAAACTCAGCAGTCGCACGGTCACGGTCACGGCCCTTTTCCTTCAGCCGTTCAATCGCTGGCAGGATAAGAATGTCCACTTCTTTCTGAACGATGTAAGCCAAGTCATATTGATTCTGTTCCTCCAGATAACCGCCAACCTGCATCAGGCCGTTGTAGCGATCCAGTTCCTCACGGGTTAACAGACCACGTACCTGTACACTGCAATGTCTCATCCGAAAAACCGTCCTTTCCTCAAGACCAGCGGAATACCTCCGATGATAAACAAATAGCGCATATCCACCAATTTCTTCAATTGCGCCGCCTTCCAGCCCTTGTATTTTTTATCCCCAACGACAGCGATTGCTTCCCCTTTACCCAAAGAGGCAACGGTACCTTTGCTGGTGAATTCAAAAGGCTGAGGCTGCTTGTTGCGAATGGCTGCGACAATATTTTTCGCACAATTCACACCCTGCTGCATCGCAATCTGTGCTGTTGGCGGATACGGTCTGCCCTCCTTGTTAAACACAAGGGAGTTGTCCCCGATTACATACACATGTTCATGCCCAGGAGCACGCAAATATTCATCTACCTTTACACGGCCACGCATCACTTCAAGCCCCGCCTGTTCAAGTAAGGAATTTCCACGAATGCCGCCAGTCCATACGACTGTGGCTGCGTCTATTTTCTCGCCTTCACCAATAATTACACCATCAGGAAGGCATTGCTTAATCGGAACACCAATTTTAAACGTAACCCCTTTTTTCTTCAGTACGTTCATTGCATGCTCCACAAGTTCCGGATCGAATCCCGGCAATGCCGAAGGTGCAGCTTCAACATTATAGATGTGTACATGTTTTGGGTCCACGTCAAATTCTTTGCATAGCTGCGGGATACGGTCTGCAAGTTCTGCGACAAATTCCACTCCACTGAAACCGGCTCCACCCACAACGAAACGAATACGGTTTCGTTTGTTATCGTTTTTGTACATCGCGAATTGATATTCGATGTGTTCCCGAATCAACCTTACGGAGTTGATGCTGCGAATCGTCATCGCATGGTCAAGCATACCCGGTATACCAAAAGTTTCTGGTTCTCCGCCCAGTCCAATAATTAGGTAATCGTAGGACAACGTACCATCCTCCAGAATAACTTTACGGTCCTGAAGACGAATCTCCTTCACCGATGATTTCACAAGATCAATTTTGAACTCATCAATCAGTTTGGAAATCGAAACTCGCGCATGTTCTATCTTATCCGTGCCAGCTGCCGGCATATGTAGATGGGTTGTAATATAATGATAATCATGCCGGTTCACCAAGGTGACGTCGGCTTCGTTATAGTTCAGTTCCTTCTGCAGCCGCTGGGCTGTCAGAATGCCGCCATATCCCGCTCCGAGAATGACGATTTTGGGAATGCTGCTCATATCTGTACTCCTTCCGGTTTCGCTCGCACCCTCCCTTTCCATAGGTGGAATGCAAAATGCTCTTACTTACAAGTATTGCTCAGGTCTTATCCATTATGACGACAAATGTAAACTTCATGAATGGTTTTGAAACTCTATACGCATATCATCGATTTTAGTTGTGAAATTAACCACAAGTTTCCACAAAACACAAGGAGTGTCTCGACCCGATTACATCACTCTTATTTTGACAAAAAAACACATAGTACAGGTCAAGGATATCTGTATTTGACGCAAAGATCAAGGTTTTTTTTGTTATTTTTCATAACCTTTCATTTCCAATTTCATCCTATTCTCACCATATCTTCATCAATTATTCTCGAATTAGTGATCCAGCTAACTTTGCAACCCAGATTACACCGTTTATAATAGGAAAGAACGTTTTGCACCCATGCAGATTATATTACGTAATTTGCAAAAATAATAACTGGTCTCTACCTATTAAAATAAGAAAGGTGTTGTTGATTGTTGACTGCACAGACATCCGGTCATGAAATGACCGATTTGCTTATTATCGGCGGCGGTCCTGCGGGCCTGTTCGCTGCATTTTATGGAGGTATGCGTCAGGCATCCGTTACGCTGGTAGAAAGTATGCCTCAGCTTGGTGGACAGCTAGCTGCCCTATATCCAGAGAAATACATCTATGATGTAGCCGGCTTCCCAAAAGTAACTGCTCAGGAACTGGTTAACAACCTGATCGAGCAGATGAACCACTTTAACCCGAACATTCGTCTGGAAGAAAAAGTAGTATCGGTGGAGAAAAAAGAAGAACAGCATTTCATCGTAAAGACAGATGAGAATGAATATCATGCCAAAGCCGTTATTATTACAGCTGGTGTCGGTGCCTTTGAACCTCGACGCCTTGAACTGGAAGGTGCAGCAAAGTTTGAGAAAACCAATCTGCATTACTTCATCAGTGATTTAAACGCTTTTGCAGGTAAAAAAGTTTTGATCAGCGGCGGTGGAGATTCTGCTGTGGACTGGGCACTTATGCTTGAGCCAATTGCTGAGCAAGTTACTTTGATTCACCGCCGGGACAAGTTCCGTGCACATGAGCACAGTGTGGAAAACCTGATGAATTCCAAAGTCAACGTTGTCACACCAACCGAAATTACGGAACTTCACGGAGATGACACGATTACGAAGGTTACTCTCGCGCATGTTAAAACGAAAGAAACACAAGAAATCGAAGTGGATGATGTCATTGTTAACTTTGGTTTCGTCTCATCCCTTGGTCCGATTGCCGAATGGGGTATCGAAATTGATAGCAATTCCATCGTTGTGGACTCACGCATGGAAACGTCTATACCTGGCATCTTTGCTGCCGGAGATATTACAACATATCCAGGCAAGTTGAAACTGATTGCTGTTGGCTTCGGCGAAGCTCCTACTGCAGTGAATAATGCAAAAGTATACTTCGATCCAGATGCCAAGTTGTCTCCTGGACACAGCAGTAACATGAAACGTTAATGTAAAGACTTCACCTCATAAGAGAAATCACATAATATGGCACAAAAAAGGGTATCTTACTCCTGAGCAATCTCATAATCAGGAGGGATACCCTTGTCTTATATATGCCCGCTGTGTAACGGTCTGGTTGTACCGGAGCAGGCTTGTCCCCACTGCCTTCAGGGACTGTCAGAATGCGGCAAATTAGAAGACTACACCGGACCATACAGCCCCTACGAACTTCAGGCTTCCTCTGACATGGCAGACGAAACCGAGAGCGTTTGCAATCACTTGTTGTATTGTCACCATTGTCAAACAAGCACACTGCTGCCTGTCTCTTTATGGGACTTGTCCGGAAACCTGTAACATTGCCTGCAATGAGGATCTCTAGTGAA
Source organism: Paenibacillus sp. 2TAF8 (assembly GCF_052114825.1). Taxonomy (NCBI): domain Bacteria; kingdom Bacillati; phylum Bacillota; class Bacilli; order Caryophanales; family Paenibacillaceae; genus Paenibacillus; species Paenibacillus sp. 2TAF8. The sequence goes on along the minus strand of NZ_JBFRFN010000020.1, from coordinate 65,639 downwards.
GTATGGCAGATACGTCAGTACCCAGTTTGCGCTTATGGATTTCTGCCAATAGCAGCGCGATGAAATCTCTTTCGAGATCCAGTTCGATCGCTTTATGGTAGGAATCCAACAACATCTCATCGGATAACATAGCCATTTCCCGCCACAACCTTTCCTTTATTTTCCTCAAAACTATCATATCAGAGATCACGGAAGAGAACAAGCGTTCTTGTTATCCACAACAACATGTGGAAATCCTGTGCATAGTTTGTTGATAATTGGAAAAAACATAGAATATATATGGGTGGATAATGTGGACATTAATTATACACAGGATGAATAGCATCTCTATGAAATTCAGGATAAACAGAAAAATTAGAGATATTTTCATATTTTCCTTCGATGCTCCGACTGTATTACCCAAAACCGAAAATTTTCAAACGCTTTTCAACCGATTTCTCTTGTATATACTATCGGTTTTCCCTACGTTTTCTTTAGACTTTCCAGCAATTTTCATTGAGGTCTGGTATTCACTTCCAAAATCCATATTCTGCCGGAGTGATCCAAACCATAATCAAATCCCAGCTGACCAATGCCAGGGAACTGCGTTTCCATAATATGTGTACAAGTCAGCGTCAATGAACGCATCTCCTGCCGTTTATGCCGATTAGCGATGTGAGGCAGCGATAAGGCTAGTGCTCTTTTGCCGGACAGCATCGTTCCTCCCTTACTCAGATTTGTCACACACAAACCCGGACGGGCAAGTCTTCCAACCAAAGAACGAAATACCCAGCCCTGCGCAGTCTTGACCACCTTAACTCTGTAATCCACAGGTCTTCCGTGAATGGTTGCAAGATGAATCCCTTGTTGGATCAAGTATCTTCGTTTTGCCTTTACCCGCACAAGGGAACGATACATCTGTCTAAAGCTGGCGAAAGAACGACTAACCTTCATATGTGTATACCTGTAGACCCCACCACTGCTGGATACTCGGATTACGCCATATCCTCCACCGCCAACAACGGGTTTAATGTATACCATTCCGTAACGTTGCAACATAAACAGCAAATTAGCTGAATTAAATGCTTTTGTCTGCGGAATATGATCAGCAGCCACCGGATATTTTATTAATGCAGCCGTCTTCCGCCATTTGCTTGCTAATTGTCTCGACATGGGTTGATCTCCTCTCTGAAACAATGCTCCTTCCTTATACATACTCAACCCATGGATGATTTTCTTGGATGATTGTCCAAGGCAGGGGCCCCTTTTCTGTGGAACATGTCCTGCTTCGTGCAACGGATTCCGGGACAAACGCCGGTTTACTTTTCAAACGGTTCAATCTGTCGTATGCTACTAAAGAATGACTTGTATTAGCTAAAAATGAGGTTCTAAGGAGCGTTCAGAAGACATGGAAGCATTTTTCAAATCACTTTATGGTGTAGCCTACTTCGCAATGTCGATTGTACTGGTCGCGGTGACAGTACTTCTTTTCGTAATCGGGATTCGTCTGTTTATCAAAAAACGCAATCGTGGCTTTGCCCTAAGTTGTATTTTATTTGCCTGTTTCATCGTCTTTATCATCGTCGTGATGTTCACCACGCCCTTCTCTGCCACGCCTCCAGGCTCACCGGAAGCCATGGCTGCCCTGTTGCATTACGGGTAACTGACTTTGTAGAAGGAGATGCTTATGACACGAAATAATAAAACACTTGGAATTGTTGATATTGGCTCAAACTCCATTCGTCTAGTGATCTATGAATTGAGTGAAGATGGAGCGTACCGCATTATTCATGAAGACAAATATGCTGCCAGACTAAGCGGGGTTGTTGAACCGGATGGCAGCATTCAAAGGCAGTCTTTAACATCCGCGATGACTATTTTGCGGCAATTCAAAGCTACCTGCGAAGCTTATCAAACGGAAATGATTCGGGCAGCCGCGACAGCAGCTATCCGCAATGCAACCAATGCCGCGCAGATTATTTCCTGGCTAGAAAATGAGACTGGACTTACTATTGAATGTGTTTCGGGAGATCGAGAGGCTTATTACGGATTTTTGGGCGTGATTCAGTCCATTGATTTGAAGGACGGTTTTGTTGTGGATATCGGGGGCGGCAGTACGGAAATCACCGTATTCCGCAATCGCGAAAGATTGCACAGCGTGTCCCTGCCGATCGGTGCCGTGAATTCTCATGCCCGTTATGGAGGCGAGGATCAATGGACCGAAGCCAATGAACTCGCACTGTGCAATAACGTTATCGAGGCATTAAAGGGGCAGGACTGGATTCGGGAACATCCCGGTTTGCCGTTGATCGGACTGGGCGGTACGATGCGTACACTCGCAAAAGTAGAACAAAAACGGACACAGTACTCTCTGCCAGTGTCACATCATTATGAGATTAGACAAGAAGCGATGGAAAATATCGCCCATTCCTTGCCCTATCTTACTTCGGCCCAACGCAAAAAGGTGCCGGGTCTCGCCAAGGATCGGGCTGACATTATCGTACCTGGCGTACTGATCCTGCGTACCATCTTCCGTATCATCCAGGGAGATCGTTATGTGGTGAGCGGAGCAGGACTTCGTGACGGCCTCTTGAGAGACTATCTCGCATCTGGTCAGCCTGCCGCGCCGGATGCACTGAAAGACAGTATCCGCAATTTCCTTCACTATGGCCCGCCGATCCCAGAGAAACGTCTGAACCGGATCCATCAGGATACAGTTCACTTATACACCGCGTTGCAGGAGGCTGCACCTGATGAATCTGATGAACGAATTCTGTACGCCTCCTCCATGCTGCACATGGCTGGTAAACAGATTAACTATTTTCGGTATACACAGCACTCGGCATACTGGATTATGAATGCAAGCATCTATGGTCTTTCCCACAGGGAAACGATTCTTAGTGCTATTGCAGCTGATTATCATCCAAAAAAAAGAACACCCCAACTGCTGCAGAAGCATGAGGATATTCTAAAAGATTCGGATGCACAACATGCTCACCGTATCGGCTCTTTGCTCCGAGCAGCCGAAGCGATCAACCGTGCGGAGAGCATCGCTGCCATTCACGCAGTCAAAGAAAAAGACTCGCTGCTGGTCACATTGACCTGTACAGACGAGCCTTTACTGGAATTAAACAGTCTAGAAGATGCCGTTAAAGATTTACAGGAAGCCTGGGGAGTTACGATAAAACACTCCACTCAGCAGGCTTCCAAGGGATAATTCCCATCGCCTCCGTCTGACTTCTCAGCGGGGGCTTTTCATTTTTCACAAATATATAATTGCCGTTTGGCATAAGTTCTCTGGCCTTCACATTGTCATTCAGCGACAAATTCAGGATATCCACCAGCATCTTTTTCAATGAAGGATCAAATACAGGACACATGAGCTCAATGCGTCGATTTAAGTTACGTGACATCCAATCTGCACTGGAAATGAAAACATCAGGCTTACCATCATTTTCGAAGTAAAACAACCGGGAATGTTCTAGAAAACGGTCCACAATGCTAATCACACGAATGTTCTCGCTCAGCCCTTCTACACCCGGACGCAAACAGCACACACCGCGAACAATCAGATCGATCTGCACCCCTGCCTGCGAAGCTACATATAATTGATCTATCATTTCCTGATGAGATAAAGAGTTGATCTTGGCAATGATTCGAGAACGTTTCCCCTTCAATGCATGCTCTGTTTCTCTGCGAATCAATGTGAACAACTCGTCCTTCATGCCATCTGGCGCAACACGGAATGCTTGCAATGCCTTCGGACCAGAATAACCGGTAATCTCGTTAAACAGTTCGGATGCATCCTCGCCAATGATTGGGTTAGAGGTGAACAAACCTACATCCGTATACACTTTGGCAGTGCTTTCGTTGTAGTTCCCCGTACCAACGTGAACATATCGCCGTAGCCCTTGCTGCTCCCGGCGTACAATGAGAATGATTTTTGCATGTGTTTTCAGGCCGACCAAACCATAAACGACATGACAGCCTGCCTTTTCCAGTTTCCGAGCCCATGCAATATTCCGTTCCTCATCAAATCGGGCTTTCAGTTCCACAACAACGGTAACCTGCTTACCGCTCTCTGCAGCGAGCGCAAGCGCTGGTATAAGACGTGAGTCACCATTTACCCGATATAGCGTCATTTTGATGGCCAGAACCTGTGGATCTTCCGAAGCTTCCAGTATAAAATCTGTTACGGGTTCAAACGATTCATACGGGTGATGAACCAGCACATCCTGTCTGCGAAGCAGTTCAAAATGACTTTCTCTCGGCAGGAACTCAGGCGGATATACAGGTTGTACAGGACCATATTTCAGATGAGAGAAACCTTCGAGGCTATCCACAAATCCAGCCAAAAAGCTGAGATCCAGCGGTCCGTCAATTTCAAAGATCGGATCCTGAATTTCAAACTCCTCTTGCAGCTCCTGTAGTGCGTCACTACGGAAATCCTTGCACACTTCCAGCCTGACGGGCGCTCCGCGACGTCTGCGGCGCAGCTCTTTTTCGATGGCCTCTAGCAAGTCTTCCGCTTCTTCTTCATTAATGGAGAGATCCGCATTTCGCGTCACCCGGAACTCCTGCACAGCCAGCGATACATATCCGCTGAACAAGGTATGCACATGCTGTTTAATCAGGTCTTCGATCAGAATGAAACTTTTTTTCTTGCTATTGGCCCTCAGGGGAACCTTCACAATGCGAGGAAGATTCGAAGGTACCTGCACGATCGCCATAAACGGCTCGCCATCCTGCTCATCTTCTTTTTGCAGCATTATGGACAGATAAACGGACTTGTTGTGTACCAGCGGAAAAGGCCGGCTCTGGTCGATAGCCATCGGCGTAAGCACCGGAAAAATAATGTCATGATAATATTGATCCATTGCCCGTTGCTGTGTAACATTAAGATCCGCATACTCCTGGATGTTCACACCTTTCTTGGAGAGAAGGCGAATGAGCTCATGATACGTTTTATATTGCTCCGCGACCATGGTCCCGGTTCGTTTAATTAACCTGCGATACAGCCCCGGAGGAGCATAACCTGTGAAATCCTTTTGTGTGAATCCAGCCTTAATCTTCTCCTTGGTCTCTGCGAGTCTGACACTGACAAACTCATCCAGATTGCTGGCAACGATGCTAAGGAACCTCATCCGCTCCAGCATAGGCGTTGTGGAGTCCTGTGCCTCCTGAAGCACACGCCGATTAAATTCAACCCAACTCAAATCACGATTAACATAGTTGCCTGTTTTAATATCTTTATGCATGTATGGCCTCCGAATGTGATGCATGTCAATTCTTATTTGAACGTCTACTATAATTGTACTATTCGTAATCGACTCCAAGCGTCATCGGAATGTTAACGCAATGTTAAATTTATGTAAATGATAACTCATGACCGTAACTTTTTCCATCCCTTTACAAAGCACAATAGACAAGGTAAAGTGAATATCAGTGTGATTTGATCGGCTGTTGTTATCCCAAATTTAAGTCATTTTAAAGGAGTATCTCATGAAATCGAACAAACCTAGAACGTTACAAAAAAATATTGAGTTTTTTACCGCTGCCCTGTCTCAATGTGTAGTTACCGCATGGCAAGAAGATCCTGCAGGGGTATATTGCGAAGTTGGCCGCGGCATTGTGGAGCAGATCAGTGATGACAGTGTACGGATTCGCAATGACGATGGAACAAAAAGCCACTATGCACGGGAAACGACGATGTTTCAAACTGAAAAATAATTTTGCGTAAATATGAAAAAAAGACTAGCTTTCCGAAACAGAGTGTTGTATACTCTTGCCACAAGGAAAGGAGGTGCGTCAACATATCTAATCACATGTTGAACGTGTCCCTTACCCGATCCACTACTTCCAAATAAATTGGATGGTAATGGAGGCGCGGGATACGGATCAATGTTTCAAAAAAGCGCCACGGGTAGAAAAGCCGTCTTCGGACGGCTTTTTGTTTTGTCTTTTTTATAATGCATAGAGATGTAACGTGTGAAAAAGATGGAAAGTTAAGAAAACAACCAAAATATTGGAAACGGACCCTTTAGGAGCATGATTTCCGAAGGCTATAATGAGGATGCATCTCAACTTATAACCGAGGAGGCATGTTGTCATGTTTAGAAATGTAAGGGGTTCCAAAGTGAGATTTTTATTGGCATTTGTTTTATTCTTTACTTCTGTCCTGCTGCCTGCAGGCCAGCACGTCAGCGCTGCACCGGGTTTTGCTAAGGGAGCCGATATCAGCTGGGTTCCCAGCATGGAAGCTCAAGGCTACAAGTGGAAAGATAAAAACGGGGTACAACGGGACATCATTGATATTTTGAAAAAGGATTACCAGATTAACTCCGTCCGCATCCGGGTATTCGTTAATCCTTCGAATGATTATGGTAACGGTTACATGAATAAAGATCGCGCTGCTTCTCTCGCACAACGCGCCAAAAATGCGGGCATGAGCGTCATGCTCACGCTCCATTACAGTGATTCCTGGGCAGACCCGGGCAAACAAACCAAACCTGCCGCATGGAAAAACTATACGTTCCAACAATTGATGGACGCTGTCTGGAACCATACCCGTGATGTAATGACAACGATGCAAAGCAAGGGCGTTACCCCGGACTGGGTACAGATCGGTAACGAAACGAACAATGGTATGTTATGGGAGGATGGCAAAGCTTCAGTCAACATGAAAAATTATGCATGGCTCGTGAATACAGGACATAATGCTGTAAAATCCATAAGCAACGGTACCAAAACGATGGTGCACCTTGCAAACGGAGACGATAATGCTTTGTTTGTTTGGAACATCGGAGGACTGATCAATAATGGAGCTAACTTTGACATGATCGCGATGTCCCTCTACCCTTCCGCTTCTGGCTGGAACACAGCGGTGACCAAGACGGTCAACAATGCAAAGGATATGATCAACCGTTATGGCAAAGAAATCATGATCTCCGAAATTGGCATGGACAACAATCAGGCAGCGGCAGGCAAAAGCTTTGTCGCAGCGATGAAAAATCAAATTCGCAATTTGCCCGGTGGCAAAGGAAAAGGCGTATTCTACTGGGAACCACAAGCTACTCCAGGTTATAATGCGGGATATACCAAAGGTGCATGGCAGTCGAATATGATGCCAACAGCTACCATGGAAGGGTTCATTGACTAAGCACAGAGGTTAGAAGCCTCATGCGCGGGAGGGGGCTGCGGGTGTACGTTACAGGAACGGGGCGTTCTTTCGATCGCTGGTTGTCCTCGGATTTCTGTTTGAATTCCCCCTCCATAGGGGGAAATCCGAGGTCAAACGCGAACGCTCCGCTTCTCCAGAATCGATCCCGCCCCCTCCACTACGCGCTGCTCCTTAGGAAAGGGCTTCTAAAAACGTGCCTGGTCTTTTCACGGGAGTAAGATAAGATTCACAAAAGGCGCTTCCCCTTAGGGATAGCGCCTTTTGACGTTGAAGAGCGTTAGTGTTGTCCCCCTATAGACTGGGTGCTTGAAGGGAGCTACGATTGAGCGTTCCGGGTGCGAGTTCAAATGATCCTGTTCGAAATTACACGAACACCATAACAGAAATAAGAGATGCAAAAAGACTGAGGATAGCAATAATCGCTTGAATACAGCTAAACGATATATTTTCGATCAGAATCATGTGTTTTCTCTGTACAATATACGAAAATACAAATGCAGGAAAGATGACCGGAAGATATTGATAGAGATCGGCTCCATCTGTACTTGGCAAAATTGCTCTGAGATACCCGTTTGTCGTTTCATTAACGATTAACCATGTATAAATCATCCCGATAATTACTGAAAAAAGAAATGCAGATATGAAACGAATCCTATTTCCCGGTAGTCTGAAACGATCAGGCTTTCGCTCTAGTAACTCATCATTAACCACCATCATTCTCCCCCTAATTCATCATTTGACGATGAACTTTTTGATCCTGAAAAGCCCGGTAATTCAGTAAACCAGCTACAATGGCTAAAATCGTCAATACAGCTGCAAACAAATAGAGGTTGACGATGCCAATGTATTCAGCAAGCCAGGCCATGCCTAGCAAAGATATGCAAAATACGAGATGCATCATCGAGGCTTGAGCCGATAAAACCTTGGGCAGCATCAGATCAGCCACACTACTCTGAATTAACGTACGCCGGTTGATCATTGCAAGCTCAGCAAACGGCCCCATCAACATGACTAGAATCAACGCAACAAAAGGCTGTGAGTTTAACGCATAAACCGCGGTTAATATTCCATACCCTGCCATCCCTATCATCATAACTGTAAAATAACGCTGTCCAATGATTCTAGCTAGGGCAAGCACCAGCAAACCACCACCAATGGTTCCAGCAAAATAAGCTGCATTGATAAAGCCCCACCATTCTTCTCCTTGACCAAGCGCGACTTGAACAAAGGCCAATGTGAAGGCCCCTACCCAAATGGAGCCGCCAAGCATATCAATCATATCCATGAATGTAAGTACCCGCAGACGGGGTGTCTTCCATATCATTTTCCAGCCTTCTGTTAACGTATGCCATCTGTTTATGGCAAGGTCAGGTGTAATGTCAGATGACGCATTGAGATGCCTCTCCGACATCTCCGTATGGGCTTGCTCCTTGACGCCTAGTGTAAAAACCGCAGCCAAACCATAAATAACGGCTGTAACTAACAAGGTAGAACTTGATCCAATTAATGCAACAATTACGCCGCTTAGGCCCCAACCTGCAAATTGTACAACTTGATCGCTGATACTCATAAGTCCATTGGCTTTAAGTAAACCTTGTTCATGAGTAACCAGTCGCGGAATCAGTGCATTACGAGCTGGCGTTGTCCATCCATCGAGAAAAGACATCACAAATATAAGCGAAAACACAAGCAGCAATGAAGCCTCTATTCCGTTAAGTTGTATGTACATAGCCAGACAGATAAACAAAAGAAACTGCCCGGTTTGTGACAAAAAGAGTAGGCTAGACAACTTAAAACGCTGGATTAAGAGCGGTGCAACAAGGCTGCTTAATAGTTGGGCTCCACTGCGGATCAATGGTAAAAGCGCAGCAGACACTAGCGAATTCGTACGATCCAGTACCATTACTGTAAGAGCCATAATATATAAAACATCCGCAGCATTGGCTGCCGTTTGAGTTGTCCAGAGATAATAAAAGGCACGTGTTAAATACGAGGACTTCATGAACATCTTTCTCCATTTCTATAGCTTGCTGTGAAAAATCATTAAAGGATACTCTTTTTTAGACATTACATTATCCGTAATCTGCATCATCACTTCCCGATCACGTAAATTCAGTGCATTTGAGTTAGACAATTCTTCGGGTCTGACCCACTTCGCATCTAAAATTTCTTCTGCATCCAGTTGCAGCGACCCACCCGTTATATCACCTATAAAATGGAACAGAACCACCTGCTTCCCAGCACTGCTTCTGAAATTGTAAACTCCTGTTGAGGCTGTTAATCTGACGTCATATCCCGTCTCTTCTTTGGTTTCCCGACGTGCCGCATCCAGTATATCTTCCCCGTACTTCACTCGACCTGAAGGGAAATTCCATGTATTTCTTACAGATGCTTTGTTCTCTTGGATAATAAGCAATTTGCCCTTATGTAAGATCGAAACGCTCACAACGAGTACAATTCCATGCTGCTCCATCCTCCCAACTTCACCACTGTTCAAAAAGTCTACTTCTATAATTAGAACATCAGTTCCTTAATTTGTAAATAAAAGAATCAATCAAGTTTCCCTCTTCATCTTAAATGGTGGTAAAAAAACAGCCCTCCCATCCCCATGGATGGAAAGGACTAGTATGACATTGACTTCTGTTATGACATTGACTTCGCCAGTTTAGTAGCTCGTATGGAGGAAACAGCATAGACGACAAGCGCTGTCCATATCAAGGCAAAGCCACCCAGTAACACAGGTGAAACGGACTCCTTAAACACAAATATGCTCAGTATTAACATAATGGTTGGGCCAATGTATTGAACAAATCCGAGCGTAGACAGCGACATGCGAGCAGCGGCCCGTGCGAAGAACAGTAGCGGCAATGCGGTTACAACGCCGGAAAGCAGCAATTCCAAAAACATGGGCGCAGGCAACGTCCAGGCCGTTGTTTTACCCACAATACCAAGATAAATCCAGTAACCTAATGCAACAGGTAGGACAACTGCTGTCTCGGACAGCAAACCCACTGACGCGTCTTGCTTGATCTTTTTCTTCGCCAGGCCATATAAACCAAAGGAAACAGCCAGCGAAATGGAGATCCACGGAAAACGTCCGTAGTCAATTGCAATGATCAACACCGCAACCGCTGCAATTGCAATCGCGAGCCATTGACCCCGGTTGGGTTTCTCGTGCAGGAAAACAACGGCAAGCAACACGTTGAGCAAGGGATTTAAGTAATACCCAAGGCTAGTCTCCACCACATGGCCGTTGTTTACTGCCCAGATAAAGATCAGCCAGTTGATCGCGATAAGCAGTCCACTTGCTGTGAGCGACAATAGTGTCGAGCGACTGGTCCAGATTCGTTTTACATCACTCCAGCGGCGCTGAATGGCTACTAAAATCCCCATAAATACAAATGACCACACCACACGATGTGACAAAATTTCGCCAGCAGGTACGTCGTTAAAAAGCTTCCAATAAAGCGGGAGAATTCCCCACATGACATACGCAATAATGGCATTGATTAATCCGTTATTCATCAAACGTGCCCTCTCTTTTTCATCTCTGTTGTGTAAACGGATTATACGCCTCGTTCCTTACATAAGTAAAGGAGCACTTCTAGGGAATATTGATATGAATGATATTATCGGCACCATTCCATCTTACTTCTGCCCCCAATGATTCAGAGATAAAACGAAGAGGTACCATCGTAACACCATTCAGCATTTTGGGGTTGAACTTATCTGGTACAATCTGACCATTTAATCGAAGCTTCTCTGATGCAGCAAATATTTCAATGACTGTTTTCCCCTTTTTAACAACACCTGTGAAGTTACCTTGATTCCACTCGATTTTCGCACCGATAGGTTCAAACACACCTCTCAGTGGCACGTAGCTGACATTATTTATAATAACGGGCGGGATGACTAAAGGGACAATCTCACCATTCAATTTGATCTGAATTGGTGCTTGTACAGGCTTAGGCTTTGAAAATCCCCCCAGCGTATCCGTTTTCCATTCCATCAGCGTACCGTTTTTGAGCAGTGCATAATTTCCCCAAAATCGGCTGCTCGCCATATGTAATGCATCGTTAATTCCTAAAATCTGAACAGCCGTGTAGGTAGGCTGATCCCAGTAACTGTACCACATCCATACCGTGCCATCCTTTTTAGTCAGACCAAAGGAAGTTCCATTTCCCCCAGCAATGTGCTGCACGTCTTCTGCCTGAAGCACCTTCGTTGGATGCAGTAACTGTCCAGGTGTGGGATACATTTTGGAGTTATTCCATGTCCATACGGTTCCGTCTTCCGCTAACGCAGCAGCTCTATTCCCCGATGCCGCAATGGCTGTAACTTTCTTGTTTAACCCACTTATCATTGTAGGTTTCCTTAACTTGTCAGGATTCGTCTCTGTAAGCACTGTGCCCCACACATACACATTCCCTCCGGTATCCAGCATCATGGCTGACCCATAACCCGCCGCTATGGATGCGCCTACTGGAAGCCCTTCTACCTTTACCGGCTTATATGAGGGCATACTTACTCGATCCGTCCGTCCCCACTGCCATACTGTCCCGTCTGATTTCAAGGCCAGACTCTGATTACCTTCAGCAGCGATTGCTGTAACATCACTCAAACTTTCTATTTGCACAGGTGCTAAAACGAGATCATTAGRAGCCGTCCCGAGTCCCAACTGCCCGTCCTCGTTCGATCCCACTGCCCATACCGTGCCGTCCTTTTTTAAAAGAAGTGCATGTCGTGTCCCGCCAGCAGCATCGGATACATTGTCAATTTTCATTTGAACCGGAGACTCTGATTGCACAGGATAACCATTACCCAACAAGCCGCTTCTCTGCGATCCACCCCAAGCCCATACTGTTCCATCTTTTTTAACTGCATAAACGGATCGTTCACCTGCAGTAACGACAGCAACATCAGACAAGCGTTTTACTTGTTCACTCGTAGATCCTTCTGCCTGCACATGAGGAAGACAGAAGATACTGACGGCAAGTATTAAGCCCACTCGGGCTAATTTAAAGCGTTTAAATATTCCTCTCTGCATCCTTTATCACCCTTTTCGATAAAATTGGCATTCTTTAAATTAAACGTTAGAGAATGGAATTTAGTTACAACAAAAAAACGCTGATCTGTTTTGACCAGCGTTCTTTATTGGAAAGCTTAACATCTATCCTAGTATAGAAACGTAATTTTCAGTTTACTTCGCTTCGCCAACTACAGTAAAGCGTGCATTTTTATGCTGTGGATTCTCAATTTCATCCACAAGTGCAATCGCGTAATCGGCGTAGCTGATATAGCTGTTACCTTCACTGTTCACCATAATTACATCTTTGCCAGACTGGTATTTTCCAGTACGCACGCCTTCCGGATTGAAGAAACCAGCCGGACTAAGGAAGGTCCATTGAATGCCGGAGGATGCTTGCAAATCTTGCAGGTTTTGGCCTTGGCTCGTTGCCGTTGCTTTGTATGCATCAGGGAACCCAGGGGAATCGACAACACGCAGCGTTTTGGACTCGTCCGTGAACAAGCTTCCTGCACCACCCACAACGATCAGACGAGTGTTAGGAGCATCTTTAAAAATGTTGATAAGCGCTTGTCCTACTTCTACATGCAGATTTTCTTTGCCCGCTGGAGCTCCAAACGCATTCACAACTACATCAAAGGCTTGTACATCTGAAGCAGTCAGATCAAATACGTCTTTTTCCAGTACATTCAGACCTTTATCTTCTAATTTGGATGCATTACGCACGATTGCGGTAACTTCATGTCCACGGTCTGTTGCTTCTTTCGAAATAACATTACCTGCTTTGCCTGTTGCACCAATAATTGCGATCTTCATTATAAATCTCTCCTTCGAAATCTGTGTTGGGTTTATTTTGTATTTAGGTCATGTATTTAACTTTATAATGTAACTATATAAGTTACAACTAGGCTTGTCAACACGTTTTATTTTAGATGGTGATCTTTTTACATAGTCTCCATGTGCACCCGCCCTGTAACTTGCATCTAACAAAAGGGTTGTATGGAGTTGTATATAACATGCCATGCCGTTGTCAAGTTATATAATTTATACTGTATTTGAGGTGATCACTGTGCAAATAAATAGGCTTTTTGAAATTGTGCACATCCTATTAAATAAAAAAATGACTACAGCTAAAGAACTGGCCCACCGATTTGAGGTATCTGTACGAACTATTTATCGAGATATAGATATATTATCTTCAGCAGGTATCCCCGTTTATGCGATTCAAGGAAAAGGCGGCGGCATATCCTTGTTGGATGATTATGTGCTAAATAAATCCGTGCTCTCAGAAGATGAACAAAATGAAATATTATTTGCCCTACAAAGCTTGGGCCTCGCCCAAAATCCTGAAACTGATCGAGTTCTATCCAAATTAAGCAGTTTGTTTAATAAAAACAAAACCAGCTGGATTGAAGTGGATTTATCACCCTGGGGAAGCAATAAACATAAAACATCTGAATTCACAATCCTCAAAAACGCTATTCTGAATCATCAAATTATTGAGTTTACTTATTTTAATTCATCTGGTGCAAGAAGCACTCGAAGGGTTGAACCCCTAAAGCTAATTTTTAAAGTTAACGCATGGTATCTTCAAGGGTTCTGTCTAGGCAAAAACGAATATCGAACTTTCAAAAGCTCACGTATGTCCAATATAGATATAACACAAGATTTCTTTACAGATCGAACACTGGAAGAACCATTAACAGATCATAAGGACGAGGACTCCCAAAAGTGGATTGACATGCGATTGCAGATTGCACCTCAAGGCGCTTATCGAGTGTTCGATGAGTTCAAGGAAAAAGAAATAACCAGAAACCAAGATGGCTCTTATACAGTCACGACCTCTTTACCAGAAAGCAAATGGCTATTTCACTACCTCCTCTCCTTCGGGACCGATATTGAAATCCTAGCTCCACAAAATATACGTGAAATCATCCAAGGAAAATTAGAAGAAATGGTTCGAAAACACAAAAAATTAAAATGATAACTTGACCCGATGTCGTCAAGTTATCACTGGTATATTGGAAATGTCTTAGGGTGCCAAAAAGAAAAACATAAAACAATACAACCAGGAGGTAATGATGACAACTTTAAGGGAGAAATCAGTTTATGATCAGGAACTAAAGGGTAAGCGTGTCCTCGTCACAGGGGGAACAAAGGGAGGAATTGGCGAAGCAACTGCAAGACGTCTCGCTGATGCAGGAGCAACCGTTATTACTACTGCACGGAGCACACCAGGAGAATTGAAAACATCGGGTTTATTTATTCAGGCGGATATCAGCACACCCGAGGGCACATCAAAAATTGTACATGAGATTCTTGAAAAGTTTGGTGGCATTGATATTTTAGTAAACAATGTTGGTGGCTCTTCCGCCCCAATTGGCGGCACACTCATGCAAAGCGACACGGATTGGCAGTCAGTATTCGAAACGAATTTATTTGCCGCTGTACGGTTGGATCGAGGGTTGGTGCCATCTATGCTTAAACAAGGATATGGAGTTATCGTACATATCTCCTCTATCCAGCGGCGGCTTCCAGGTCTTAATACAATGGTATATTCAGCAGCAAAAGCGGCGCTGACTAATTACAGTAAAAACCTTGCAACTGAATTTGCATCAAAAGGGATTCGCGTAAACACCGTTGCTCCAGGTTTTACTGAAACGGAGGGAGCAAAAGATCAGATTAGTCTAATTGCTCAAAGATCTGGAACCAACTATGCAAATGCTCGTCAGGAGTTAATGGATGCTCTTGGCGGTATTCCCATCGGAAGAACCGCTCGACCGGAGGAAATAGCTGAACTTGTCGCTTTCTTGGTATCTGATCGGTCATCTTATATTATCGGAGCGGAACATACGATTGACGGTGGTATAATCCGAACAATCTAAACACTTATAAAAACGAAGGAGAATAACTATGAATATACAATTACCAGAGGTTGTAGAAGCTTACTTTCAGGCATCCAATTCTTATGATAGCGATCTGCTTGGCAAGTGCTTTACAGAAGATGCCATACTGTATGATGAAGGACTGACGTATCCTGGCTCTAATGCAGTAGTAAAGCATATTGTAGAAGCAAATAAAAATTTACTGATTAAAACGGTTGTTACAGATGCTACAGAAAAAAATGAAGAAACGGTTGTCACCGCTACAATTTCTGGAAACTTTGATGGAAGCCCCGTAGCACTTGATTATCATTTCACCATGGAGAATCAGAAAATCTCCACGTTGAACATTGTCATGGCTGGTATAGGTTAAACATCTGTAAATTAACATAAATACTAAGGTATTTAAGCTCTTATTTTTTAACCAAGTCACCGCACATCATGCGCACCAACTGGAGCACGCCGGTTCTTCGCTTCTTTAACGCCATAACAAAAAAGCCTCCATAACGTTGTCAGTACGAGACTAACACGCTATAGAGGCCTTCATCACAACCTCGAAATACTCATTCAAGGCTGGTTAACATTCATCACCCGATTAACAATCTTTATCCGGCACTCCCGCTTCTTCACGCGTACGGAAGGATGAACCGCAACCGCAAGTGGCTACTGCGTTCGGATTGTGAATGGTGAACCCGCCGGACATGCCGGATTCTTCGAAGTCAATTTCGAGTCCGTTCAAATATTTCACATTTTCTTTCTCCACAACGACTTTCATGTCCTGAATGTCCATATATATATCCTCATCGGACTCTTTATCATCAAAGCCCATGGCGTACGAAAATCCGGTACAACCGCCCGGTGCTACGCCAAGACGAAGGAACATTCCAGGAGTCTCTTGCTGTGCAAGCATCTCTTTCAATCGGTCAGCAGCCGTTTCGCTGATATTAATCATGCCAGGTCACTCTCCTTTTCATCACTCTTCCCTAAATTATACTCTACCCCGTCAAGGGGTCAAGTCATGTTTGCCTGTTTCCGCGTTCCTCCTAAACTCCTTTTTCTTCCCAGTGTATTGAACCCCCGGGACACGAGGTTTATAATGGATAGGTGGTCACTCTGAAATTGTCAATATTTTGCCATGACTTAATCGGATGATGGTCATATATAGAGTTGTAATTTTTTTCACATTTCGAGACTGATTCTCAGTCCCCAATGCATATAGAGTCATTTGACTCCTTTTGAAAAAATAAACTTTTCGATTGCAGCACACGCTGCACCGGGTAATAAGAGTTAGTCTTTCACAGGAAGGCGGCAGTTGACCGCATCTTTGCTATGTAGTTCTGCTTGTAAGTTCTACACAACACAACTCGAATTCCGGTAAAGAACAGGAGGAAACAGCATGTCTACATTGGTAACACCGTTCACAGACAAAAGAATGGCTGAAATCGTTGAGAAAGTGCAGAACGGCGTAAGGCTGAGCGTAGAAGACGGCGTATATCTGTATGAAACAGATGATTTGCTGACTTTGGGCCAGCTGGCCAATGAGGCCAATCTGCGGAAAAACGGCAAGAAAGTATATTTCATTGAAAATATGAGCCTTTATTTCACCAACGTATGCGAAGCTCGCTGCGCATTTTGTAATTTCCGCAAAGACCAGGGTGAGGAAGGCTCTTATACATTATCTGGTCCCGAAATGATCGATTATGTGGAACAGCATATTCATCCAGGCGTGCGTGAGTTCCATATCGTAGGTGGACATAACAATCATGTTCCTTTTCAATATTATGTCGATTCCCTCCGTGCTTTAAACGAGAAATATCCGGATGTTACGCTGAAAGCTTACACTGCGGCAGAGATTGATTTCTTCACCCGCATCAGCGGCCTGAGCATCAAGGAAGTTCTGCAGGAGTTGCAAAAAGCAGGTCTGAAAACATTGACTGGTGGCGGCGCTGAGATTCTCTCGGATGAATATCGCAAAAAAATGCGTGTCGACAAAGCCAACGTGGATCGTTATCTTGAGGTGCACCGCACAGCTCACGAGCTCGGCATGCGTACACATACGACGATGTTGTATGGATCGATCGAATCCTATGAGGACCGCGTCAACCATATGGTGCAGATTCGTGAACTGCAAGACGAGACCAACGGATTTATGGTGTTCATTCCGCTGTCCATGCAGCCAAAAAGCAAATCCGCAAGCATTATGCGCCGCAACTCGGCTTATGAGGATCTCAAAACGATTGCGATTAGCCGCCTGATGCTGGATAACATCCAACATGTAAAAGCATACTTCATTAACATCGGTCCACAGCTGACACAGGTCGCATTGAGCTTTGGTGCATCTGACGTGCATGGTACAATTGTGCGTGAAAAAATTAGCCACGCTGCAGGTGCACTGACACCGGAAGGTTTGACACGCAAAGAGTTGATCTGGCTTGTCAAAGGTGCAGGCCGTATCCCTGTAGAACGTGACACGTTCTACAATGAAATTCAGATTTACGAATAGACCTGCCTACATCCAGAGTATTCATCATAAAATAGCAGCGGCATCACTCTTTCGAACGAAACTTGCTTGAACCAAGAGAACGTTTTGCAATGAGTGATGCCTATCTGTGACTATATATCTCAAATTCAGATTTCCTATTTTTAAATTATACAAATGACAATCCATCTTGAATAAAAACAACAAGCGGAGCAGCGATGTGAGTACATGGCTGCTCTACAGGTTGCAGACCCAGCAGTGGGACTGATGCAGAAAGGAAGCCAAGTCATGAAAAATTTCGTCATTCTTGGAGGCGGTTATGGCGGCCTCACAATTATTAAGGAACTTTTGGAAGGGAAAATTCCGGCAGATACCCAAATTGTACTGGTGGACCGGAGCCCTTTTCAGGGATTAAAGACCGAATATTACGCGCTCGCAGCAGGAACGGTATCGGACTACGACTTGCGTATCCATTTTCCGGTGAATGAGAAAGTGACACACCGTTTCGGTGAAGTAACTGCCATTAATCTGGAGCAACGTCAGATTGAATTCGAAGGTCAGGAACCGCTTGAATATGACAAGCTAGTCATTGGACTAGGTTGTACGGATCGTTTTCACAATACACCTGGTGCCGAAGAATACAGCTGTACCATTCAAAGTTTCAGCAAAACACGCGAGACGTATCTGCGTCTTAATGAAGTTAAAGCTTATGGTCATGTTCACATTGTGGGCGGTGGCTTAAGTGGTGTTGAAATGGCTGCCGAATTACGCGAAAGTAGACCCGAMCTGAATATCAGCATTCTGGATCGTGGTGAACGTGTATTATCCGCATTCCCTCAACGTCTCTCCTCTTATGTTCATGAATGGTTCGGCGAACATCAGGTTGAAGCACGAGGACATATCGCCATTTCACGTGTGGAGCCAAACGCGATCTACAACCGCGATGAACAGATACAAACCGATGCTGTCGTGTGGACGGCAGGAATTCAACCGGTAAAAGTAGTTCAAGATCTCGATGTAACGAAAGATCCCCAAGGTCGTGTCGTATTAAATGAGTACTATCAAATTCCGGAGTATACCGACGTTTATGTGGTAGGTGACTGTGCAAGCATCCCTTATGCACCAAGTGGTCAGGCTGCGGAGGTTCAGGGTGAACAGATCGCTCATATTCAGCATGCCCTTTGGAAAGGCGAAAAGCCCAATCCGCAGCCTCTTAAGCTTCGCGGCACACTGGGCGCGCTTGGCAAGAAAGCTGGATTTGGGCTGATGGGCAAAACGTCCATGATGGGACGAGTGCCTCGTATTTTGAAAAGCGGCGTGCTCTGGATGTCCAAGCGTCATCTCGGTTAATTGAGGTTAATCGAGATCCAGCGCATCCCAGGCGTCAGCTTCGGCAATTTTGGCTAGAATGGCATTATATAGATCTTCTACTTTATCTGTGGTGACGACTTCACCATTGACCAGAGCAAAAGGTGTCATATAACATTGGCCACAATTGGTCAGACATCCGTACTCGATCACATCGTAGTCTGGATTTTCATCCAACTGATCCATGATTTCATCGGTGCCAAAATGCATATTGTTAGCACAAAATTCAATAATTGGTCTCATTTCAGTTCACCTGCTTTGTTTGACCATTTTAATTTATGGTCATTTGTAATATAATATAGGAAGGAAAGGAGTTGAACAATATGAGCGAAAACGCACAAAGCACCATGTATGATGAGGTATCTGATGTGCTTGATAAACTTCGTCCGTTCCTGCAACGCGATGGCGGTGACGTGGAACTGGTCGACGTGGAGGACGGCATCATTAAGCTGAAACTGGTCGGTGCCTGCGGCAGTTGCCCAAGCTCCACCATTACCTTAAAAGCCGGGATTGAACGCGCCCTTCTTGAAGAAGTTGAGGGTGTACAAGAAGTTGTACAAGTATTCTAATCAATCCTTCACGAAATAAACCTCAGAGAGCCCTTCGCTTCGCAAGAAGCGAGAGGCTCTTTTTTTAAAATTCCATCAGATTGTAGGCCGGATCGGATCAAGCCCTCCAGATACATCCATAATGTTGCCTGTTATAAAATCCGAATGATCCAGACACAGGTACGTGATCACTCGCGCAATATCTTCTCCACTGCCAGGCCGCCCTCTCGGCGTTTCCTTATCAATTATCCCTGCAATGTCATCAATCGTTTTCTCTTTGTTCGCACCACGAATATCTCCGGGACATACCATGTTCACCGTTATCCCATAAGGCGCTTCTTCCACGGCAAGAGTTTTCGTAAATGAAACCAGACCTACCTTGGCAGCAGCATAGACTGCACGATGAGGCCAGGATCTTGCTTCACCCGCGTGACTGAAGCCAAAATGAATAATACGTCCCCACTGCTTGCGGCGCATTTCCGGCAAAACAAGCTGATCCAGAATCATTGGCCCGAGCAGGTTGCCCTGCACTAACATCTGCACTTCAGCTTCAGAATAATCTGCGAACACCCGACGCTCTCGTACAAATGGACCAGCATTATTCACCAGAATGTCTACATGCCCCAGCTGTGTCTCTACCTCTGTAACGAGTGCGTGTATTTCTTCTACTTTGGATATATCCGCCTGAACGGCAATGCAACGTACGCCTTTGGCGGTAATCTGAGCTTGCAACGATTCGGCTTCTGTTCTGCTATGCACATAATTAAGGGCAATGTGGCATCCCTGATCCGCCAGACTGAGGGCTGTCATTTTACCAAGACCTTTGGCACTTCCCGTTATGAGGGCAATCTTTCCCTTCACGTTCATCCCCCTCTTCAAAGAGCAGTCACTCATCCAGTATAAAAGATTTAGCCTTCCCTCACAACTTGCATGTGTTCACAATCTGTTCCAGTTGACTTAATGGAAGTTAATATGCCCTTCATTCCCAAAAATATCTTGTCTAAAAGCCAAATACTATGATACTCTCGGTTAGCCATATGATCTTATCGTGATAAAAACAAAATACATATCAACGTGTAAATCGCTGCTTACATCGTATGAAAGGATTACTTAAATGAACAAGAAAATAAACAAGAAATGGTTTCTCCCCGCCTTTGCTTTACTTTTCCTTATCTCACTTCCATTTTCAACCATGAAAGTTGCTGCAGAAAATTTTGGTTCAGCCGATGGATTTGAATGGCAGAGTGGCCCTGCAACAGTATTTTTGGAAGATATAGCTTCAGTAAACGTACCGGAAAATCTCGCTTTTTTTGATGAAGAAAATACCAAGAGGTTTATGAAAGAAAATCCTCCTCCTCCGAACGGTACTGAAATTGGTTCTCTTTATAACATGAACATGCAGTTGTATTGGAACGTCATTTTTGAATACCACAACATAGGATATGTCGACGATCGTGACAAAAATGAAATACATGCCAATGAACTGCTGGAAAGTTACAAGCAGAGTCCGGAAGGGCAGCATGAGAAAGCGAGCGCAGAAAATCAATCCTCCGTGCTACGCTGGGATGTTGAGCCTGTGTATGAGGAAAGTAAACATCAATTACGCTATTCCTTAGGATTGCGTGATCCTCTCTTGCAGAACGGGATAGTAAATTATAAAGTAAACTTTTTAACACGTGAAGGTTATATTAGCGTCATACTCGTTACTCCAAGTTATTATTTTGAAGAAAGTCGAAAGCAGTTTGAAGAAATGGTGCTCCAAAATGTTAAAGTCAATAAAAGTCATACATACGAGGAATTTAATGCTTCCTTTGATAAAAAATCAGAGCTTGGTCTCATCCATCTTATTCCGGGCGGTGAAGGGGTAGCTACCAAAAAAGAGGAACGGCAGACTTTAATCAAAAAAGGCGTGATTCTCATTGTTACTGCGTCTGTTACTGTATTCCTCTTCATAAAGCTTCGGCGGAAACTGAGGACTCAGAAATAGTAAAGCCCCGCAGACCTCTTTAAGAGATCGTGCGGGGCTTTCAGTTATTTAGATTTTGCGTTTTATCAACTTAAAATGCAGGTTCAACTGCACCTTGGTAACGTTCTTTGATGAATTTTTTCACCGTTTCGGAGTGGAGAGCTTCTGCCAGTTTTTTGATGGCGTCTGCATCTTTGTTATCTTCACGGGACACCAGAATGTTTGCATATGGATTGCCTTGCAAATCTTCGATCAACAACGCATCTTTAGATGGATTGAGGTTTGCTTCAAGCGCATAGTTTGCATTGATAAATACCAGATCGGCTTCATCCAGCTGACGAGGCATCATGGCTGCATCCAGTTCGATGATTTCCAGGTTTTTCGGATTCGCTGTAATGTCCTGTTTAGTGGATGCAATGTTTGTATTATCTTTGAGCGTAATCAGACCTTTTTTCGCAAGCAACAAGAGTGCACGTCCACCATTGGATGGGTCGTTTGGAATAGCAACTTTAGCGCCATCTTTCAGTTCATCCAAGGATTTAATCTTTTTGGAGTAACCACCGAAAGGTTCTACATGGACTGGAGTCACAGCAACAAGGTTAAAACCACGCTCTTTGTTCTCTGTGTCAAGGTAAGGCTGATGCTGGAAGAAGTTTGCGTCCAGTTTCTTATCTGCCAGCTGTTGGTTAGGTTGCACATAGTCGTTAAACGTCACCACTTGCAAACGAATGCCTTGTGCTTCAAGTTCAGGTTTGATGCTTTCCAGAATTTCAGCATGTGGTGTAGGCGAAGCACCGACTTTCAATTCAACGGTACGCGGAGCACCTGCTGCATTATCCGCACCACTGTCGGATTTCTTGTTGTTGCCGCAAGCTGCGAGTACGGCAATCATCATCAAGCTGAGTAAAATAATAGACCATTTTTTCATCTGTAAAACCCCTTCGCATTTTTATTTTTCAATCTATCTGTTATTTCCGGGTGAAATAAATGACTAGACGATCACCAATCATCTGCAGAAGCTGAACCAAAATAATCATGGATACAACAGAAATAATCATGATCTCATTCTGATATCGATAGTATCCATAGTTAATGGCTAGAGTACCCAGACCTCCACCGCCAACCATACCCGCCATGGCCGTATAGGACACCAGCGTAACGATGGTAATCGTAATTCCGGCAAGCAAGCCAGGTAAAGCCTCAGGTAACAACACCCGTCTGACAATCTGAGCTGTAGATGCCCCCATTGCCTGGGCTGCTTCAATGACACCGCGGTCCACTTCACGTAAAGTATTCTCCACCAGACGTGCAAAATACGGAGCAGCCGAGATGACCAGTGGTGGGATAACACCCAGCACACCTGTAGCGGTGCCCACCAGCGTACGCGTAAACGGAATAAGAGCAACAATTAATATGATGAAAGGTACCGAACGTAAAATATTAACAATAACAGATAATATGATGTAGGTTAGTTTGGAACTAGGTGAAGCCGAGCGGCCTGTCATAAACAGAATGACACCAAGCGGCAAACCCAAGAGAACAGTAAACAAACCGGATACAGCAAGAATTTGCAATGTTTCAATGGAGGCCGTACCGACCTCTTCCCAGCGTACTTTGGAAAAATCCATTATCGCAGCACCTCCACATCAAGTCCTTCTGCGGTTAGTTCAGACAAGGTCTGTTCAATCGCAGCGGAGTCACCTTCGAAACGCACCGTCAATTGACCATAAGGAACCTGCTTGATTGTAGAGATTGTACCTTGCAGAATAGCAAAATCCACACCTGTTTTGCGAACCGTTCTCGACAGAATCGCTTCATAGGTTTTATTTCCAAGAAATGAAACCTTCACCAACTTGGAAGAAACACCTGCTGCCAACTCCGTTCCTGCGTTCGCCATAACCGTTTCCTCCAGTGCGAGTCCACCTTCGCTGTCCCGTGAAACAAAATCCCGCGTAATCGCATGCTGCGGTTTCATGAATACCTCTGTCACTGGCCCTTGCTCCACAATGCCACCTTGATGGATAACGGCTACCCTGTCACAGATGTTCTGAATGACATGCATCTCGTGGGTAATCAGCACAATGGTCAGATTATACTTCTCATTAATATCCAGCAATAGCTTCAGAATCGAATTGGTTGTTTGCGGATCAAGTGCCGAAGTTGCCTCATCACAAAGAAGTACACTCGGATCACTTGCCAGAGCTCTCGCTATCCCTACCCGTTGCTTCTGTCCACCGGACAACTGAGCCGGATATTTACTGCTGTGCTGCTCTAATCCAACCAGAGCGAGCATTTCCTTCACCTTGCGATCTATCGCATCCTTAGGTGTGTTGACCAGTTTTAACGGGAATGCCACATTGTCGTATACCGTTGCCGAAGACAACAGATTAAAATGCTGAAAAATCATACCGATCTTGCGTCGTTGCTGCTGTAGTTCACTTTTGCTAAGTTCGGTCAGGTTAATGCCATCAACCCAGACCTCACCCTCCGTTGGGCGCTCAAGCAAATTAATACATCGGATCAATGTACTTTTCCCTGCACCCGAGTGACCAATCACGCCGAAAATCTCACCCTTCTGAATCTTCAGATCAAGGTGTGACAAAGCCGTCGTTGTTTTGGCGCGTTTGCCGTATGTTTTGGTTAATCCAACCAGTTCAATCAATAGTACTGCTCCTTCCCCATCACCTACATATATCTTTACCCGAAGGAAGAGAAAACTCCCCTTTCTATGCAAAAAAGAGCCCCTTTGCAGATACAAAGACGGCTCTTCACGTGAAATGACCTTCTCATCTGCCAAAATCATGCCATACATGATTCTGTAGGAATTAGCACCTAACACCTGCGATGATGACGTTATGCCATCATCGCAGATCGGTTGCCGGGCTTCATCGGGCCTGTCCCTCCGCCACTCTCGATAAGAGAAATATAAAATTGTAGGTTTATATAGTTTCATGTAGTTCATCATGTATAATGACCAAACTGCATCAAATGCTGTATTATAGACACGATTCCTTGTAAGCTTCGATCTGGAACTCAGTATAATTCAAAGTATTCCGATTTGTCAAATGGTATTATTTTTTTCAAATACACGGATTCGTTTAACGTTTCATAATCTGTTTACGCCAGATTCGATTGATGTATCGATACGCCATATGCAGCGTTTCACAGACCATATCCACACCCTGCTGCATCTCCAGAAGATGCTGATCCAGATCCTCTAGCTTTACTTTTCCACGCATCGTCTGATGTAACTGCCACAGGTCATCCTGCATTTCTGAATTCATATAATGGATCTCCATATTCCGCCGCTTGCGCAGTTTGCTCATCGGTTCCCTATAAGCTTCCTTGATTTTAATTAATTGCTGTGCGAGTTCATGATGGTCCCGATAATAATCAAATTGTCTTAGAACGGTATAATAGGAGAAATGTACTTTCGTTTTAGAGGTGTTTAATTGGAAGATTTCATTTAAAACCGTACCCAATTTATCCAGAATAGCGAAGCACCGAATAAATGCATCTTTGTAGAAATAAACATAGCGCGCATACTCTGCCTTTTCAGCAGAACTCATATCCCCCGTTGAACCAGCAACTACTCTTCTACGGAAATGCGCGGCTGCAAAATAACTCTGCTCCAGTTCATCCAACGAGGAAATTAGTCCCTGTGTCCATATATACAACTTCCGATAATCATGATTCGGATCATGGTCGACATACATCTGTTTCTCAAAAGAATCCAGGGTAAACGCCATGGTATCCATAGCCTCTTTCAATTTCCCCTGATTCACTCGTGGCTTTTCCCCTAATAAAGTACGCAGCATAGATGGCCTCCTCTTTCCACTGATGACGGCAAATATATATTATCACAGCTGTTAACAGCTGAAGATGCAGCTTAAGCCTAAACTGAAGCGAGAGTTTCGAAATAGCGTTCATCATTCATTGGTCATTTGTTAATCATAACAACTTGATTTAGGTTGCCCTGCTACCTCTCACATCAAACAAAAGTCCACCTCTCCAATGATCTACATCACCGGATGGTGGACTTTCCAACATGGACAGCGCAGCCTCAGGCCAATGCACTAACCTTCCTTTGTAAATACATAACTCGTGATCTGTTAGAAACGGTTCACCGGGCGGTGTAGCTTGTACACGAGGAAGCTCATATAGGTCAAGATACCAAACAGTACAGCGATATCCAACATATGTGCCAGCGCTACAAACATGTAAACTTCTGGACGGCTAATCGTCCACATCATGAACATACCGATAACCACTTGCAACAGAATTAAAACGACGGATAACACACCGAGTGTCCGCAATTCACGGTTATCCGGGTGTTTGCGATAGGCAAAATGCCCCAAGATCGCAATTACGATCACGAGCGACACAGCTGCCAGACGATGGGCAAAGGCAATAGCTACCCCGCCAGAGAGTTCAGGCACAATCTGCCCGTTACAGAGCGGAAATCCGGAACAACCGCCAGCAGAATTCGTATGGCTTACAAATGCCCCTGTGTACACGACCAGATACGTATAGACGGTTGAGAACCAAACCAGGTTGCGGAATCCTTTGCTGACGCGAGGATATTGATTCAGACGTTCCAAACCGCCATGTTTCGCTTCCTGCCGAATGCCTAGAGCCATCATCAACGAGCTGGCGAAGGCAATGAGCGCAAACCCAAAGTGAAGTGCCATAACCGCTGAAGACTGCGAGAAGACAACGGCAAATGCACCCATGATTCCTTGAATGATTACAAATATAAGAGTTAGCAACGAGAACAATTGCAGATCACGACGCTGTTTGCCAAATCGTAAGAAAGCAACAAACGAAGCAATGGATAGCAGCCCTGCCAGTGCACTGACGGCACGGTGGGAGTATTCAATTAGTGAGGCAACAGTATGTGCCGGCACGAGCTTTCCGTTACACAAAGGCCATTCGGTTCCACAGCCAAGGCCGGATTCGGTTTTGGTCACGACTCCGCCCCCAAAGGTAGCCAGAAACATGACAAGACAGGTTAATACGGTTAACCATTTAAATAATGTTAAGTGCTTCAATTTTTTCTCACCCGCTGTTGGTTTAAGATGGCGAAGAAGTCTTCGCTTGATAATCATGCTAACTTCATAATTGGTGCCATTGTTCTTTTGTTACTTTAAAACGATGTAATTGCCTTACCTTCCAACTTTGCTTTCATAAGAGCTCATAGCTCATTAAAGCGCTTGTTTTTAACTTTGACACTAATTTCACAACTAAATTCATTATACCGGATAAAATCATCATTGACGCCGCGCTTTGTGACAAAATGTTAACGTCTAATAAAAATTTGACCAGTGAGTCATTATTATTCTTAAATCTAATTATGTAAGCCATCAACAAGCTCGGTACCTAGAACTCCGCATTTATCATTAATCGTTTATCATTTTCAACATTTTCAACATTTTCAAATCACCGACTCCTCACTTCCGATTCTAACGATCACCATGGAGCTTATTTTGCAAATATAGCCCCTTTTCTGAACCTAACGATCACCATGGAGCTTATTTCTAAGTAACACGGCAATAATTGCTGCAAATACGCCTTTTAGTCCCCAATAGCGTCTCTGGAGATCGTTAGATTTTTTTATGAGTTACATTCGAGCAAATAACGTTCCTGGTGATCGTTAGAGCATTGAGTTACCGTGCAGTGTCTGCGAAAGGACCTGAGTTGGTATGTAGCATATCACCGCAACATTGACGCAGAAAAATCCCGACTCCGATCTTTAGCCTCTAGTTCTTTTCACCTCAACCAAAATAAAAACAAGGCCGTCTTAAGCCAAAATGTGGCTCTACCGACAGCCTTGTGTTTGCATACTTAGTCCACAGTCTTCCCTATCTTGAGATAATTCATTCCTGCTATGCTGTGCGGTACTTGCTCACCCTTATTGCTTCGGTATATGCTCCCGTACCTCACACTTTTGCATACATGCCGGAATTCGTTCTTAGCGATGTCGATCAAAGCATATCGAATGATCTGTCAATTGCAACGGTGTAACCCTTACTACATCTCGCTGCTCCACAGCTGCGTTCTCTGCACAACTCATCTAAACTTACCGCTGCTCCACAGTTCCGTCTCCGCGCAACTCATCTCACCTTACTTGTGAATCGTGTTATACACCTCAACTGCGCGATCCAAAAACTGCTCGATCTCTTCTCTAGACTTACGCAGCTTATTCACATATCGCACTAATTCCCGTCCGTCCGTATAGGCTACAAAACTTGGGATACCCAAAATATTTTGTTCCTGACTCACCGGGCCTACCTGGTCAACATCCACTTCAATCAAAGTTAAATCACGTGAATACTTGGTTTCGACCTCAGGCATAAACGGATCGATGTACTTGCAGTCTCCACACCAATCTGCCTTGAATACGGCTACCGTCAAACGTGGAGATTGAATCGCCACATCAAATTCCGGTTTGGATGTAATTTGTTCCATTTGTCACATCTCCTTTTCTGCACCTTGTCTACATCTAAGTGAAGCAAATTGGTGATTGGAAGTCAAATGTTCGGCGCATACTTAGAATAACCACAAGTTCTGGCTTATCAAACACAGTTTTTCATGAAAGGATGTTCCATTCATGACTTCCACCAGAAGCGACTCTTCGGAAACGCATCACACAGGTTCCATTATGCAGATCGTTCGCTCCATTCCCGGAGCAGCCCTGGAAGTATGGCGCGGTAAACAGGCTGCCTGGCATGCTTCCTCCCAGCTCAGACACCCTTCGCGTAACCTGAACTGGAATGCAGATACTGCTGCTGCTCTGCAGGCTGAGGTAGAACGGTTAATACCTATAGCTGGCAAATCATCTCCTACACGCAACATTCAAGCACAAAGTGCATTGGTTTGTGAGGAGGATTGTATCATTCTTGAAGAAATCAAAACCTTAACGCAGCAGCAGAATCGCAGTAATGTGACCCGCACGGCTGCTTATCTGGAATGTTATGAACAGTACCCCGAACTGCACTGGGCTCTGCTGGCGCACATGGTATCCCGCAACGGCGGATATCATATGACCGACCTGCACAGTGACCTGATGCATAATTTGCAAAACCAGGTGGATCGTGAACATATGTATCGCCTGCTGGAGCGGTGCAATGCTCTTATTTTCCAAGATGCGTACCCTCAGTTGCAGCTGTATATGCACAGTCGGCGGCTTGGCCGAAGCTGCTTCCATCTGTTGTCTCATTTTCACGTATCGGCATTTATGACGCCGTTCTGGGAGCGCTTTTGGCTGGAACGGTGCAGTTCCATACTGAGTGTGGCATTAATTATTAATGAGCAGAACTATATTGAGACCAGAGTGGTGCAGCATCCTTATTTTCAAAAAGAAGTGCTCTCCAAACCTGCTTTTCATCTGCATAATCTGGCCGGGCTGAACCACATTGTCTTTCCTCTTGGACAAGGAGGTGGCCTCACCGGACGGGTTATTGAACATTTTGGCAAACTAAATGAGCGGATCCAGTTCGGCAAAGGACTGTATGCCCTACTATTCGGTGTGGAGCAAGTGCTCCAGCAAGTTTTGGAGTTCGCACGCACCGTTCCTCACGGCGGCTCACGGGCGGAATATTGGCCGGGCCTGTTTACCAAGCATCACGAGGGGCCAGCAGACCATAATCTGTACACGCAAGTTTTAATGAATGAGGAATGGCTGCCGAAAGGTCAGCGTCTTTATTCACCTGAGCTGCTCGCTGTCTGGGGTGACACTCCTTATGAACCGATTACAAGACATGACTGGCTTGAGACAAGAGATTGCCTTGGATACCTGACCGCGCCACGCAGACCTTGGCTGTTTGAAATGAGTCATGAGCATCGGTACGGCATGTTAAAAACAGCTCTCGCTCATGATGTACAGGCCATCACTCACTAATTGGCAGGAGAAAAAATAGAATCCGAAGCCATCTCCCTATGCAATAACAATAAAAAAGGCGCCGTCCGCTAAAGAGCAGACCGCGCTTTTTTTACCTAAATTTATCCCCGTTGTCCGGCGCCGCGTTGCAGACGCATAAGGGGACGAAGAATTTTTTGCAGAATTCGCGGGTAACTCCCCAGCTCGTCCTTACGCAACACACGAAGAACCACCATCAGCACGAGATATACCACAACGACCAGCACACCCACGACCATACAGGTTAACAGGAAAGATACTCGTGCAGGTAAGAACGCACCAAAGATCTGGTTTCCACTCCAATTGGCTGCAAAGCCGACAGCTGCTGCGAGAAGTACCGTGATGATAAATCCAATCCAGCGATCCCCCATAATCGAGAAATCAACGATTTTACGCAGTACACGCAGATTCAGATATGTGATGACCAAGAAACATAGTCCTGTTGCAATAATGATCCCGTAAATGCCAAAGATCGGCGCTAGGATAAGGCTCGCAATCAGCTTAACGATAATACCTGCCGCTACGCTAATCATCGTGATTCGTGGTTTACCCACCCCGAGAAGCATCGAGTTCGTTGTCATCATTGTAATCTGGAAAATGGTGCCGAACGTCAGTAATGCTATAATCGGCGTGCCATCTGGACTTGTGAACAGCAAGCCGTTTACCGAATAAGCCGCCGCACACAAAGTAATCACAATCGGCATTCCCGTCAGAATGGAAATCCGCAGCGCCAGCGTTACCTGATTTTTCAGATGCAACTCATCTTTACGGGCAAAAGCCGCTGATATGACAGGCACAAGGGACTGACTGAGCGCAATTGCGAGAATTGGCGGAATACCGGCTATACTCTGGGCTTTGGCGCCAAGAATCGCCAGTACACCTGTCGCTTCTTCCAGACCGATTCGTCCACTAAGCAGGGGAACGACGAGAGAAGAGTCAATAAAGTTGATTGCCGGAACAGCAAGTGAAGATAACACAATCGGAATTGAAAGTTTAAAAATATCCGTGTAAATACCGCGCATCGGCAGTTGCTCTGCACGCTCATAATGAAGCTGAGCCGCACGATCACTTTTGCGGAGCTTCAAAGTGAAGTACAGCATCACCGCAAATGCGCCGATGCTACCAAACACACCACCGAAGGATGCCCCGGCTGCAATTGTCTGATCATCGTAATTCCATTGCAACATCACATAGGCCACAATAATCGCTACGCCTACACGCGCAAACTGCTCTACGATCTGCGAGATACCGCCTGCCGTCATATTCCCGCGTCCCTGGAAATACCCACGCATCATCGCGATCGCCGGGAAGAGCAGCAGAGCCGGAGCAAGGGCCCGGATAGCACTCACAGATTCCGGTACTTTGGAAATATGGGTGGCATAGAATGGTGCCGCGAACCATAACAGAACAGACATGACCACACCGGCCACGGCTGCAAATATTAAGGCTGCACGGTATATCTGCTGCGCTTCCCCTGCGCGTCCGAGCGCGTAGCGTTCCGAAACCATTTTACTCAGCGTACTCGGTATGCCCGCCGTTGCCACAGTTAATAGCATTAAATACACCGTATTGGAGATCGTGAACGATGCGTTACCGATATCCCCGAGGATGTGCTCCAGCGGCACGCGCTGCACCAGACCTAGTACCCTTGCAATCAATGCGGCAGCCGCCAATATGAGCGTACCTTTAATAAATGTTTCCTTCTTAGACAAAACGAATTCCCCTTCTTTCCCCACACCGGACCTCTTCGGCCCTAAGCTAGCTAACCTGACAATCTAGGCGAATCGAACCACCCAAATAATGAATAGAACAATCATCACGAGTTGCAAAATAATTTTCATCACCGTGCTGGTAAACAGCCCGACGACAGAGCCAAAACCAACTTTGGATGCTTTGGAAGGCGAGGAACCGCCGATCAGCTCTCCGATAAACGCACCGATGAATGGCCCCAGGACAAGTCCAAAGGCAGGAATCACAAACGGGCCAATGATTACACCGATGGTACTCAGCGTTGTAGATAGCTTGGAGCCGCCGAACTTTTTGACTCCCCAAGCACTCACCACATAATCCGCCACAAACAGTACCACTACGATCAGAATCTGAATAATCCAGAACCAGACACCAAACGGATCAAAGCTGAAAAACCAGCCGTAGACCAGAAACGCGAAGAAAATCGCGATTGCACCCGGCAGAATCGGATATACCGTACCTGCCATACCAACTGCAAACAGCAGTACAATTAAAATCCAGCCAACGGTTGCGAGCAAAGGTTACTCCCCCTTCAAAATATGTTCACGAATCAGATGAGCAATGCCATCCTCATTATTGCTTCCAATAATTAAATCTGCCGCTTCTTTTACCTGCTCCTGTGCATTACCCATCGCAACACCCAGACCGACAGCTTCAATGACAGCCAGATCATTCAGACTGTCGCCAACAGCGACCACTTCGGACATGTTGATGCCCAGCAACTGGCATACTTCGGCTACACCGGTAGCTTTGGATACGTTCTCCGGGTTTACTTCAATGTTTACAGGAGAGGAATTGGTCATTTGCAGACCACCCATTTCCTGCAGCTCTATCATGATCTGATGGCGAACCTCATCATCCTCAGTGGTGAATCCAAATTTCAGCCATTCCACTCCTTCAATGTTACCCGTCCAGCGATCCCGGTTATACAACTCTTCCACGGAGTATGCCCAGTACCAACTGTTATATTTCTCCCCAATCTCATGCATCTTGCGAATCAAAGCCGGGTCCATCAGATGGCGTAAGTGAAGCTCATGTGGCGCTTTCCAAACCTCGCTACCATTAACTGTAACCATTGGCGTTTCCAGACCGAGCTGTACCGCATAAGGCATAGCATGGTATACCGCTCTCCCCGTAGACAAGCACACATGTACCCCTCGGCGAATTGCAATCTGTATCCACTTGGCCGTCTCCTGTGTAATTTCATGATTATCATTCAGCAACGTGCCGTCCATATCCAAGGCCAGCAGTTTATATTTCAGTTCACTCATGCTGTAAATCCTCCTCCAGTATTTCTCTCTCCTATAAACCCTCTTGCATTAAACGACTTCCACATCCACTTTTTCCAAGCTCTCTCTACTTAAACAACAAGATCGCCCGGTATCCGCGAAATCGCGGACGCCCCGGACGTCACAACTAACGACATTTTACCACAGATCACGCATATGCAACAAAGTAACCTGTATTTGAATCTTTGACGCTGTATATCAGATATTATTAGAAATCGGAAATACAAAAACCGCCGGCAGAGTGAACTGCACCTCCAATTGGTAGTTGTGCCAATTGGGGTGCAGTTCAGAGCAGGCGGTCTGGTTAATCAACTGATTTGTTCAAATTCAAAAGTACAAATCATGCCTAATATGATATGCCATGCATGATCCTTATTACCAGTGGTCACCGTGCCGCATATTTACGGCGGACATACCGCAGCACAATTCCATGTTTTGGTGACAGGAGCAGCGCGAGTACAAATAAAATACCAGCCACAGCCACCATGCATCCTGCAATAGAAGCATCCATCGCGTAAGCCATCAGGTAACCGCCAACAGAGGAGGCTGCACCGATCAGTACAGCGTACAGAATCATTTTGCCAAGCTGATCCGTGAGCAGATAAGCTGCAGCCGCAGGTACAATCAACATGCCTACAACAAGAATGGAGCCTACACTTTCAAAAGAAGCAACCGATGTCATGGAAACTAGTCCCATGAGCGCATAGTGGAACAAAACCACCGGGATGCCGCAAGCTGCCGCCAGTGCCGGATCGAAAGCACATAACTTGAACTGCTTGTAGAACAGCCCGACAACGACAAGAATGACAAGTAACGTAATCCCCAGCATCCAAACCGCTCTTGGCCCTACATCCGCGCCCCACAACGTTAACGTATCCCATTGTACATAGGCAATTTCACCGAACAATACACAGTCCAGATCCAGATCGATATGCTGCGCATTCAGACTGATAAGGATGACTCCTACAGCAAAGAGTGCTGTAAATACAATGCCAATCGAAGCATCCGAAGACAGGCCTCCAGCCTGGAGGCTCTGAATGAAGAACACCGTCAACAACCCAAACACTGTTGCACCAAGCAACATCCACAGAGAGTCTCTGGAGCCACTCCACAGAAAAGCAATCGCAATCCCGGGCAACACCGCATGGCTAATCGCATCTCCGACCAGAGCCATACGGCGCAGAATCAGAAAGCAACCAAGAATGGCGCAAGCAGAGGAGACTAATATTGCCGTTAAAATAATCCAGAATGTAGCCATTTACATCTCCCCCCGTTTCTGTGTTTGGGGCTGTGTGGAGCTTAACTGTAACGTAGCCTGTTCTTCACGCATATAAGTCGATTTTGCTTGGATGCTCCGCAACTTACGAGCCAGCAATCCACGTCTCGGTGCAAACAGAGTAGATATGGCAAACAACACCGTAGCTGCAAGCACCGTTACTGGCCCTGTCGGCAGGTTAGGAACAAACGTGCTGAAAATCGTTCCTGCGGCACCGCTTAATGCGCCGAACAATCCAGCCAGTAGCACCATAAGAGCGAGCGAATCGGTCCAGCACCTTGCCGCCGCTGCCGGGGTCACCAGTAATGCCGCAACGAGCACCACACCGACCGCCTGAATTCCGGCTACAACGGCAATGACAGTCAGTAACAGAATAAGCTGCTCCAATACCCCAACTGGCAGCCCCATACCTCTCGCAAAGCCAGGGTCGAAGCTCACGAGCTTGAATTCCTTAAACCAAATTAGGCAGGCGACCAATAGTACAAGACACACCCCGCCCATCACATACACATCCGTTAACACCATCGATGCCGCTTGCCCGAACAGGTACTTGTCAAGTCCGCTCTGGCTTCCACTGGCGCTATGTTGGATACGTGTCAACATCACCACACCGATACCGAAAAACACCGTCAGCACGATACCCATCGCTGTATCCTGCTTGATCCGGGAAAATCGGGTGATCCACGAAATCCCGAAAGTTGCTACAATGCCCGCGATGAGTGCACCGAATAAGAACAATGCAATCGATTTGGTTTCCGTCAACATAAACGCGATACAAATTCCAGGCAAAGCCGCGTGTGCAAGAGTATCGCCCATCAGACTTTGACGACGAAGAAAGGTGAACGAACCGATAATACCACTGCTGAATCCGAGCAATAGGCAGCCAAGTAATATCCAACGTGTGTTCGGGTCTGACAAAATAGAAATAACCCAGTTCCACATGTGCTACACCTGGCCTTTCCCCGCTCGGCTGCCGATCATCGCGATCCGGCCTCCGTAGGTTTCTTGTAATGTATCTTCGACAAACACTTCGCTTGTCGGTCCAGCGGCAACCAAACGTCCATTGAGTAGCAGTACATGATCGAAGTATTCCTCCACCGTAGCCAAATCATGGTGAACTACCAGCACGGTCTTGCCCTGTCTTTTCAATTGCTCCAGCAGAGAAATGATCGCTTTCTCCGTTGTAGCATCCACTCCTGCAAAAGGCTCATCCATGAAATACAGGTCTGCATCCTGTACAAGCGCTCTGGCGAGGAAAACACGCTGCTGCTGTCCACCTGATAGCTGGCTGATCTGCCGATACATGTAATCCCCCATGCCAACCTGTTCCAGACAATGAGCGGCCAGATCCTTTTCCTTTTTGCCTGGACGTCGGAACCATCCCAGATGTCCGTACCTCCCCATCATGACAACATCTAAAGCATGGGTCGGAAAGTCCCAATCGACGGACTCTCTCTGCGGAACATAGCCGATGCGCCGCCGTGTTTCACGATAAGATCGTCCGAAAATTTCTACCTCACCGTGCATTTTGGGTACAAGCCCCAGAACCGCTTTGATCAAGGTTGACTTCCCTGCCCCATTCGGACCCAAAATGCCAATAAGTTGTCCTTCGGGTACATCGAAGGATACATTGCTAAGCACTGGCTTTTTGTGATAAGCCACCGCCAAATTGCTTACGCGAAGAGGCGAAGAGGCAGTTTCTACTCCTTGTCCGGGCAGTTCATTGTCTATATTTTCTAATGCTTGTTTGGTTGTATTGGTATTGTTTATCATCATAGCGCTCCTCTCTCCAAATGATTTATTACTTTAAAGCTGCCACGATCGTTTCGACATTGTGCCGCACCATTCCGATATAGGTGCCCTCAACGGTTCCCTCAGCCCCCATAGCGTCAGAGAATAGTTCGCCGCCAATTTTCACGGTATGGCCCTTCTCAGCTGCACCAGCAATAATCGCTTCCATCGCTTTAGCAGGTACACTTGATTCAATGAATACCGCTTTGATCTGATTTCCTACCAGAAAATCCCGTAATTCACTTACATCTTTGGCTCCGTATTCCGCTGCTGTGCTGATGCCTTGAAGTCCCATTACTTTAATACCGTAGGCTTGACCAAAATAGCCAAATGCATCATGCGCAGTCACCAGTACACGGCTCGCTTCAGGAATCTGTCCAATGTTCTCACGCACTTCCTTATCTAATGCACCCAGCTTCTCCAGATACGTTTCCGCCTGTGTCTTGTACTGCTGTGCATGATCCGGGTCTGCTTCCATCAGCGTGTCACGGACAGCTTCAGTAGCACGCATCCAGTGTTTGACGTTAAACCACACATGCGGATCATACTCCGTACCGCCTGTCGCTTGACCGGAATGTAACTCCTCTACCGGAATTTTTTCGGCAACCGCAGTGACCCGTTTACTTTTGGACATTTTCTCCAATATAGTTGTCATCTTTCCTTCCAGATGCAGGCCGTTATAGAAGATGACCTTGGCTTGTTCCAGTTTGCGAATATCTCCTTGGGATGCTTTATACAAATGCGGGTCTACACCTGGTCCCATCAATCCGGTAACCTCAACATATGCTCCGCCCACCTCTCGTGCTACATCCGCAATCATGCCTGTTGTTGCCGTGACCTGCACTTTGCCGTTAGCATCTGTTTCCGGAGTACTAGAACAAGCGGTAAGCACAATAATAAGTACAAGACATGCCATCGTAATGAACCCACGATGAATGCTCCTCATCTTCACCATTAACAATTCAACCTTCCCCTTTCCCTATCCTAAAATATTTGTCCATAACTAATTAAGTTGTACAAGGTACTAATTTTTAAGTTCGTCTAATAATGTTTCCMTTGTGCAAATTTTATCCGATGAAAAAATAAAAGGCAAGGGATATTTCCCCTCGCCTGTCCAAAAGTTTATGAAGTACAGTATGATGCTGTTTATCAAACGTTTCTATGATCCTGTCTTTGTTCTTCTTGTTTTAAAAGCTCCGATATTTAATTTTGCTCCTGATTCTGATCCTTCTTGCCCTTCGGAACGCCGTCTAATCCATACACTTGATCGTATGCATCAAAAATTTTGCGTGCGATAGGCGAAGCACTCACCGATCCAAACCCACCTTCAGGCACGACGACTGCTACAGCCAGCTTTGGATTCTCCCGCGGGGCAAAGGCGATAAAGACACCGTTCTCCTTTTTATTCGGCCCGGTTCCTTGCTCGGATGTTCCTGTCTTTCTGGCAAAATCATAAGGGAACCCGTCAAAGGCACTCACCTTGGTGACCATCCCCTTATGCACTTCGTTCCAGTGTGCATCGGCAAACTGTACTTCATTAAGCACCTTTGGCTTGAATTTCTTCACCACATTGCCCTCTGCGTCCCTGATTTCTTTCACCAGGTGTGGCTCCATCCGCTTACCCTTATTTGCCAGCATAGTGGTGTACTGGGCAAGTTGCATCGTCGTATATTTGGCTTGCTGACCAAATGACGCAAACGCAAGACGTGTCAGTGCAGACTCATTATTGTCTGCTTTATACTCCAACTGACCAAGGAATTCTTTGGGCAGATCAATGCCTGTAGAGACACCCAAACCAAAATCCTTCATGTATTCGTCCCACTTAGCAAGGGCTTTTGTGGCACCATAATTATTCAGCAAACGCTTGCCCACCATATCAATCATAAAAGCATTGGACGACTTTTCAATCGCTCTCCGTGCGGTAATATTACCGTTGTAGGCCGAATGTGAGTTCTTTACTTGTCTTCCATCCTTGCCTAATACAGCGTAACCTTTATCAGGATAAGTACTTCCCGCAGTGAACAGTCCCTCTTTCAGACCGATGAGAACACTCAGCGGTTTAATGACCGACCCAAGAAGCACAACGGACTCTGCGCGGCTTGGCTTATTATCGTTAGGCGGAAAAGACTCTGTCGTCCCGTTACGGAAAACATACTTGATTTTGTCATAATCCCAGTCATTCGGATCATAATCTGGCATACTTGCCATAGCTACCACATTGCCTGTGTCCACTTCCATAGCTACGGCGTAGCCCGTAATAGCCTTCGGCAGCTTTCGTAATTCATCCGTAATGGCCTTTTGTGCCGCAAGCTGAACCTCCTTGTCGATGGTGGAGATCAGACTATAACCCTTCTCTGGTGGAGTCAGCTCCATTGTGCCCGTTGGTAAATTGCGAGAGTCAATATCAATGGAATGATATCCGCTTCGTCCTCGAAGCTCCTGCTGGTACTGTAACTCCAACCCATCGAAACCAACCTTCTCATCCTGTGAGTATACCAATCCCGGATCACGCTGCGATGCCGATTGCTCTATGATCGTTTTGTATTGCCTTAATGCACCTGCTCCCTTAAATTCCCGTGTATAACCAACAACCTGCACAGCAACACGATCGGGGTCATATCTCCGTACATTCTCTTCCAGCACCATAACACCGGGATACTCCGTTTTTTTCTCTAGAAAAAAAGCAATTTCCTGGGTTGTCAGATCCGACTTGACCAGTCTTGGCACATAACCGAATGTTTTCTGATGATCCAGATCCAGCCGTTTAACGATTTCCTCTGCATCCGGCTGCTTCTCGTCTCCCGGATTGAATCGTTTGAATATATCCGCCAGTTCACGAGCCAGTTCCTCCGCTTCCTGTCTGCGGTCATCATTACGATAATCCTCATAAAGCAGTACATAGAGTGACTGTACCGGTTCTGAATAAGCAAGTGCCACTTTTCCGGTCGCATCATAGATCGGTCCGCGCACAGGGGCTAACGGAATATCTTTAGTATTGCGTGTCGATTCCATATAAGTCAGTTCAGGCCCTTCGACAAACTGAATAAATGCCAGCCGAAAGATCAGAATGCTGAATATAACAAAAGCCACGAAAAAAAATATATTCAGCCTGGCGCTGGAAGCTGTATTTACCGCTCTCTCGTCCTCATTCGGCGGTTTATTCTTCAGTCGTTTAAACATGTAATGCCCCTCTCCGTTCGTTAGCAAACTTTCACCTCTTAATTTTAGCAAAAGCTGACTGTAACGTCTTTCTATTTTTGGTTACATTCTCGTAATATGATCCAACCATAAATAATACAACATTGCCTTCCCTAGCTCTTGGCTAACCCTCTTCCCTCTGTATATAACGTAAGAGGAATGATTGGGTTCCATAAAGTACAACAAAAAAAGCCCCGTTCTCGGGGCCTTTTGGTGTATGGCGTGTAAGATCTCCATCACTGCATTACGGCGTACTCGTTTCTGTGTCTTTATTTTTATCCTTTTTCGGAATACCATCGAGACCGAATTCCTGATCGTAAGCATCGAAAATCGCGCGTGCAACCGGAGCGGCACTGTTGGAACCAAAGCCCCCTTCAGGGATCATGACAGCAACAGCCAGCTTTGGATTGTTACGTGGGGCATAAGCGATAAACACCCCGTTATCGACCGGTTTGCCTCCAATACTCTGTGTCGACGTACCTGTTTTTCTGGCAAAATCATAAGGGAACCCGCCAAAGGCAGAAACCTCGGTAGCCATACCACGCTGTACCTCATTCCAGTATGCATCACTGAAGTCTGCTGTGCTGAGTACCTTCGGTTTCACCTTCTCCACCACATTGCCTTCCGAATCCCGGAACTCTTTAACAAGCTGTGGTTCCATGCGTTTTCCTTTGTTGGCAAGCATCACGGTATACTGCGCCAGTTGCATGGTTGTATATTTTCCTTGTTGTCCAAAGGAAGCATAGACTAGTTTAGTCAATGAGGTTTCAGAACTTTCGATATATTCTTTACGTCCAGGCCACTCATTCGGCAAGTCCACTCCTGTTTTTATACCAAGACCAAATTGCTCCATATACTTATCCCACACGTCAACGCCCTTAGCACCATATCGCGAGTACAGCTTCTTACCAATCTCGTCAATCATAAATACGTTGGAGGAATGACGAATGGCATCACGAGGGTACATGGCACCGTAAACATGCCCCGATGAGTTCTGTACGCGGCGGTTATCTCCGCCAAATGTGGTTGAACCTCGGTCGATATACACCGAATTGGTGGTAAAGAAACCTTCCTTCAAACCGATCAACACACTCAGTGGCTTAATCGTTGAGCCGAGCAACACGACGGATTCAGCCCTTTTTCTGGACTCACCAGGCAGGAAACCTCGGATTGTACCGTTCTGGTAAATATATTTGATTTTATCGTAATCCTCTGTGCTGATGCTGCCCGTTCTCCACACATTGGTGTCATAATCAGGCATACTGGCTGCAGCTACAACTTTGCCTGTATCCACTTCCATCGCTACGGCAAAGCCTGTTTTGGCATTGGGATGCAATTTACCGGATACCGGATTGCGATGTAACCAGCTGAGCTGATCCATAATCGCCTGTTCGGTTTTCACCTGTACGTTTTTGTTGATGCTGGAGATCAGGTCATACCCTTTTTGCGGCGGGGTTGTACCCGCTACCCCTTCAGGAAGGTTACGCAGATCAACGTCAACCGACGTATAACCACTTTTGCCTCGCAGCTTATCCTGATACTGTAACTCCAGCCCATCAAATCCAACAAACTCATTCTCCGTGTAAACCAAACCTGGATCAGTCTGTGTTTTGTTCGCTTCATCCACTTCTTTATACTTGTTCAATGTTTTGGAGCTTTTGAATTTTTTCAAATAACCAATGGATTGAACAGCCACTGTGTCCGGATCGTAGTAACGTACACTTTCTTCCACGATCTGAATACCTTTGAATTCATCCTTATGCTGGAGAAAATAAGCAACCTCGCCTTCAGACAAATCACTCTTGATCAGACGCGGCATAAAACCGTTCGCCTTGCGTGAATTCAAATCCATTTCCTCCATAATCTGATCCACGGTCAGAGATTCAGAATTGGGGGCTTTATACTTTTCAAACACATCATGTAGATGCCCGGCCATCTCCTGGACTTCCCCAATTTTGGGGTTAGGCTTACCATCCACATCGCCATAGTTTTTGTACAATGTAAGATACAACGATTGAATCGGTTTGGAATACGCCAGCTTCACCGTGCCTGTAGAGTCATAGATGGTTCCTCTCACAGGAGCGAGCGGCACATCCTTCGTAATGTTACTCGCTTCTTCCTGGCTAAGTTCAGGCCCTTCGACGAACTGTAA
This sequence comes from Paenibacillus sp. 2TAF8, assembly GCF_052114825.1. Lineage (NCBI taxonomy): Bacteria > Bacillati > Bacillota > Bacilli > Caryophanales > Paenibacillaceae > Paenibacillus > Paenibacillus sp. 2TAF8. The sequence continues at coordinate 24,838 of NZ_JBFRFN010000020.1, read as the reverse complement.
ATAGGCCAAACGCACAATAATCACACTAAAAATAACAAAGGAAGCGAAGAAAAATACGTTCATCCGGTAACTAAAGCGCCGTTTGTCCGCAAGTTCATCCTTCTCATTGGAATGCTTTTTCATTCATCCTACCTCTTTCATGACTTGATGCATACCGCAGAAAAAATTCGATTCCCGGCATGATAACCTGGCAACGTCGTCATATTCCGAACCTTGTCCGTGTCCGGTGTAAAATCAAGCTGACTGATCTTTCAGATGGGTGTCGGCAAAGTTAGGTGGATTAAACCAGTCTCCACTAATGGCCCACGTTGGATCAAGCGGAACCCAGCTTTGGGAATCACTCAAATAGACTTCATTCCACGCGTGAGGACCGTAGCCTCCCTGACCGTTATATCCCAGACCTGTAACCACCTTCACATCAAGCCCTTGGGAACGAGCCATCACCGAATATAGACGAGCATAATCGATGCATACCCCTTTGCGTGTATCAAACGTATTCTGTGGGGTCTGTTCATGCCATATTCCCTTCTGTTCATAATCATCCACTTTCCCATAGTCGTATTGAACCCGGCTCCCAACCCAGTCATACAGAGCTCTGGCTTTTGCTTCATCCGAAGTTTTACCTTTGACAATCTCCTGCGCAGCTTGCTCAATATCTGCCGGAATATTGTGATCAATCACTTCATATTTCCGCTGCAGAATGCCTCCGAGTTCCTTTTGTACGGCCTGTGTAAATACGGGAAGCTTGTCTTTAATAAAGGTACCAGACAAAGGTTCAATGACCGATTTGGCCCCCTGCATGTAGATCGGGGAAGCCTCCACATATCTGCTGAACATGCTGCCCGGATAGAGACTGACGATCATGAATAATACTGCAATCACAATCATTCCGCGGACGGAGCCAATCACGGTTCCAATCACAGCGCCTGTTAGGCGGCTAATGAAACCTTTGGGTGCAACTTGCTCATCTTCTGCGTGTCTTCTTCTGAATAGGAAGGATGATACAAAACCAAGAATCATGCGAATCACGCCGTAACTCAGTACAAATAATACAGCGAACCGCATGAGTGGGAAATCCGCAATCGCAGTTACCAACGTATAATACAATTGCTCCCACCGGTTTAATTCACGATTAGGCATGGCCCCAGCATGTACAGACAACCATTGCTGCACATATGGTGCGAGCCATAACGTTAAACCGATGGATAACAAAATACCAATGACCGCCATAATACCATCCATCAGGAAACCAAAGAGTCTCCCCGCAGAACGTGAAGCCCCTCTGGCCCAACCCTGCAATAAGGAAGCCGCTACGATCAGCAGCAGTAAAATAGTAATCCCATTAAACTCCTTCAGGCTGTCCAGCCAAGTTTGCAGCACGTCTTTATTCCTCCTTTAACTAGGGCCTGTCTTAAAACTCGCTGAAGTGCATCTTTTACCGTCTTTTCGCCCCCTGCTGCGTCACTTTCCCTTGACGTGCCCCGGCACGCCTGCGGTAAACTTCCTTGCTTGGAACGAAAATCCCGCAAAATCTGCTTCCTTCGGATTTTTCAGATATGCCCTACGAAGCAGGTGCTGTTTTGTTTTTTTGTGCCTGTTCGACAAATGTACGGATCGTATCGTTGTCGAGCTTCCACTCACCAACAGAAATACCGCGGAACGTCACATCGACTTTATCCGACTTCGTGTTACCCTTAAGCTCAACATTAGGACTGGTAATCGTAAATTCACCATTTTGTCCAGCCGAATAGGTTGCTTTGGAAGCTTCCTTGAGCATGATGCTTGTTGCTTCTTTTTTGAGCGTGTCCATCGTGCTGGATTGCACGTCTGTGACGGTCTGTTTGATCTGTTCAATGGAGATGCCGCTGTATATCAGCAGAGCCGCAATAATGATGATGGCAATCGCCCATTTTAACATCGTTTTGACCACATTCAGAACAAGGAACAAAATGATCAATGCAACGACGATCACTAGCCAGTTCTGCATCACAAACTCTTTGATTACTTCTATGTTCATGATTACACCTTCCGTATTAGAGTTCATTTATGACTTCCCGAATATTATACATGATTTCCGATCCTGCTGTCAGCTAAGCCCTCTTCGGCAAAAATAAACGGTCTAAGTTCGTCCAGCGGGGCGTACAAGTAGTACCATGAGGTTTCATCCAACGAACGTGGACACGTTCCAGACCCGTGAATGAACATGCATCGCCTAACAAGGAGGGGCTCTAGTGAAAACGGCTATCTGGCTATACCTGTTTTTGTTTCTAGCTGTATTCGATTTGCATGCTCAATATCCCATCCTGACGCCGTTTGCCATATCGCTCGGTGCAGCACCCACTTTTATCGGCTGGATGATGGGCATATATTCCTTAACCCATCTGCCTGGCAACTTAATTGCCGGGACACAGATCGATAAACATGGCAGCCGCAGATATATCGTATTCAGTCTGGTAGGCGCGGGCATTATCCTTCTCTTGCAGGCTCATATTCATACTCCTTGGCAGCTGCTCGCACTACGTTCCATCAGCGGATTCGTATTAGCCTTTCTGTCTCCCGCATGTCTGGCGCTACTCGCACAACTCTCCAGTGATCCTGTGAAACAGGGGAAATATATGTCGGGTCATGGCGTTGTCCATACGCTGGCCTCCGTTGTATCACCAGCTGCAGGTGCGATAATCGTTGGTGCTATGGGCTTTTCCTCGACGTTCTCGGGTCTTGGTTATTTGCTTATCCTGACTGGTGTCATTGCCCTACTGACCATGCCACGAGGCCTTGCTCCCCAGCCACAGCCATTGACAGAACCAGCGAAGCCTGCGCCGGGATCATCCAACCAAGCTTCGACCAATTCCGGTCGTATTCCAGCAGAAGCGTCTAAAACATTTCTACCCGTGTCCTGGCGTTATTTTATTCTGCCCTTGGTCATTGCCTGCGCTCAAGGGATTCTATTCTTCGAACTCCCTCTGCGGGGAGGCGGGCATTCTTCCATGATGTCTACGGGTTTACTGTTTTCCATCATTAGCATCGGTGCATTGTTCACACTCAGCATGCTGTTCCTTAACCGTTATTCACCCAAACTACGTCTGGTTGCTGGTGTGCTTCTGATGTCCTTGAGCTTTTTCGTTATGGCAGCCGTACCACAAATCTCAATATCCATCGTATTATTTGTGCTCGGGATGTCCAAAGGCATTATTTTCCCAGCGATGGCTACACTTTTTATTCACTTAAGTGGCGGCAGCAAGCTTGGACGTATTTTCTCTCTGCAATCGATTGCGACCTCTATTGGCTCGTTCATTGGTCCGATTACGGCGGGACAACTGAGGCTCGGCGTTTCCCCTTATTTCATTGCTTTTATTTTGCTAATGGTTGGAATTCTGCTGCTGCCATATTATACGTCCAGACACGCTGCCTCACTCTCATCTTCCGATGCCAAAAGCGTTCTTGGGTAACAAACTTTGCATCAATCCCCCATTTCCAGATACACTATAAGTACATTCAGTCGATTTTCGCTGTAACATTTCCCGGGGAATGTCGACATCAGCTCTCGAATCAGGGGTGAATAAGATGCCTATTCATGTCATTGTGGAAGGTAAGAATGATCGCAGTAAACTCAAACGTTTGGTTGGACCAGAGATCAATATTCTGTGCACGTTTGGAACGCTGAACTCCCTCAAACTGGAGACGCTGCGCAAGCAAGTGGGGTATGATGAAGTTTATTTATTCATGGACAATGACAGCTCAGGCAAAAAAATAAGAGGTGTACTGCGTGACGCTTTCCCAGATGCGGTACAAATGTATACGAGACGTGGCTATGCAGGGGTTGAAGGTACACCTGATGAATACATCATTTCTCAATTGGAAAAGGCCGGACTGGAGGAGTATATCCAGTATCCTGACCAACCTTCGTATTAAAAAGAGGGAAAAATAAAGGCTGTTTCCAGTTAAATCTACCGGAGACAGCCTTTCATTTATAGTTATTCTTTAATCAGTCTGCGAATATCCTCGGCAATGGCTTCTGGCTGCACATCTTCGGAATTAAAAGCGTTATACACCTTACGCAACTGATTATTCTCATCTACCAGACCAATCATGTTCATATGGGCAAAATCATCCTTATTCTCGCCTTCGATCAGAATCTGAAAAGATTCTTTGGCGAATTGTTTGGTTTTATCCATATCCCCTCGCAGGAAATACCAGCCGGAATAATCCGCATGGAAGCGATCAGCAAATGTTTTGATTTTCTCCCGCGTATCCACCTTCGGGTCAAAGGAAATCGATACAAAGGAGGCTTTATCTGCAAAAGTTCCATCCTCTTTCAACAAGTCCTGCACCTGCGACAGTGTAAATGTCGTAATCGGACACACATCAGGGCAGCTGGTAAAATAAAAGTAGAACAATCGTACTTTGCCTTGTGTATCCTCAAGAGATACATTACGTCCGTCTACATTTTCCATAGAGAACGATTGGATCTCACGAATCTCGGGTAATTTCTCCTTGCTGGCAAATACCGTGTTCCACATTAAATATACTGCCATAATCAGTGCTATACCAAGCAATATCCATGTCCATTTATACTTCTTCATGACCTGCATCCTTTTTCCATCCCCCCAACAATATACTGGTGAATACGCATACATATTTGATGCATATAAGCCCTCTTTTCGATTGCATATCACTTGCCTCTAAAAAACACAGTGAAATCCGTTGAAGTTTACCTTCAATTTGCGTTATCGCTCTGGTTCAGTGATACATATGTATAGAATAGTGCCTTCATTGCCAACTTGCTGCGGTTATAACAAGTATGATGTTTTCAGAAAAAGGCTCTTCGAGAAATATTTAATCTTCTCACGGCACTTCCGATATAAAGTTTATCACAGGAACTCGTAGAATAGTTTGACAATGTTCGTACATTTGTTGGGAAATGGACAGATTGTTACCAGTGTTCCGCATGTTTTGCATCCATGCACGTGGATAATATACACTAGATATGGGTATCACCTAGATAGAGAAGGTTAATGTTTAAAGACGATACACCTTACAAAGGAGACATTTATGGATACCTCTACACATTTTGTCATGGGCATTGGTTTGGCGGGTCTCGCTTATGTTGATCCTGTCGTTGCAGCCGATCCGATGCTCGCAGCCGCAGTCATGGTGGGTACGATCGCTGGCTCCCAGGCCCCCGACATTGATACTGCACTGCGTTTCAAAAGCAATTCGCTCTATATTCGAAATCATCGGGGATTATCCCACTCGCTGCCGTTTCTGCTGTTATGGGTACTGCTGCTTACCGGTGTGATTGGATTAATTTTTTCGGGAGTCTCGCTGGGCCATGTCGCTCTATGGACAGCCGTAGCTGTAGGCGTACATGTATTCACCGACTTGTTCAATACGTATGGAACCCAGGCCGCACGCCCCTTTACAGAACGCTGGATTGCCTGGAACATTATTCATATTTTTGATCCGTTCCTGTTTACAACGCATGTCATTGCGATCCTGTTATGGGCTTTCGATCTCATTGCACCGGCCCCACTCTTTACGACCCTGTATATCCTGATCGGAATGTATTATATATGGCGTACCATTGCTCGTGCGATGGTGGTTTGCAAGGTGAGACGTATGGATAACAGTTCGGAACCAGCCAAATACATCGTCATTCCGACGATTTCCTGGAGCCGATGGCATGTTGTCAAAACGAATAAGGATGGAAGCTACGAGCTTGGGAAAATGGATGGATCTGATCTGACATGGAGTCTTCATGCCACATCATCCACACATGCAGCTGTGGTGGCTTCACGCAAAGCACCAGAGGTTAGTGCATTTCTATACTTCACTTCTTATGCTGTAGCAGAAGTAGAGGAACTTCCCGCCGGATATAAAGTTCGCTGGGCCGATGTCCGGTATCGGCACCGGAAGCAATATCCGTTTGTTGCCGTCGTGGTTATGGATCGGAACTTTAAAACGATTGATACCTATGTAGGCTGGCTGAGTGACGAGAAAATGGATAAAAAACTTTTATCTGCTCGCCCTTGACGCAGGTATGGATTGAGGGCACAATCAGATATAGGAATGATTGCGCGGGAAAAAGCCCGGAGCGTTATCGCTCCGGGCTTTCACTGCTTTGGTATATAAATTATTTGCCAGACCCAGCCAGAGACTGCTCAGCGATCTGTACCAGACGTTTGGTGATATATCCACCCAAAGATCCAGTCTCACGGGAAGTGTAGTTACCATAGTATCCGTCTTGTGGAATGGTAACACCCAGTTCTTGTGCAGCCTCCATTTTCAATTGTTGCAGGGCTGCTGTCGCTTGAGGTACCACCAAGTTGTTAGAAGAGCGAGATCCTTGAGCCATATTTAAAATCTCCTTTCAATCTGTGTCTGTAATGTATTGCAAGCTTGCAAGATTATTATGGCTCGCTCGCTTCAGGTTATACGAGAATTCATTAAATTTGTACATGGAGGTTTTTCCCAATGAGCAAAGGTTTATCCTTTTGGTTTGCATTCTCTTCCATTGTTTTGTTAACGATTACAGCGATCTCGATCTCATACAATGGCTGGCTTGCCGCCCTGCTGTTTGTTTTATCCATGGCTAATATCGTTTGGGGATTTGTCATTCGGTCTAAAAAAGAACGTCTGGAAGCCCGCTCGGCTTCCGAATCAACTTCCTGAGCCGTGCATTCGCAATAGTTACAAATTCAAAAAAAGAGGAGACGGATGCATTCATCCGTCTCCTTTTTCGTTCACATCCTGAACAATTCACGAGCTTCATCATAAACAAATAAACAACAATCAAGATCACGTCAGGCCAGAACAAAATGTTTCTAAGCCATGACTGGATTTATCATTACGATTTGCGTCTAGGAACAAAGCCCATGCGCTCTTTCACCGCATCCAGTGTCTTCGCAGCATCCTCTTCAGCACGACGTGCGGAAGTCTCTAATACATCGGCCAGTTCACCAGACTCACGAATTTCGTTGTATCTTGCCTGAAGCGGTTCAATTACAGAGACAACCACTTCAGCGAGTTCCTTTTTGAATGGACCGTACATTTTTCCTTCATAACGCTCTGCGACCTCATTCAATGTCATACCCGCACATTCCGCATAGATGCTCATCAGATTGCTGACTTCCGGCTTATTTGCCGGATCATAGACAACTTCTCGACCAGAATCCGTTGTGGCACGGCTTATTTTTTTGCGAATGACATCCGGCGGATCTAAGAGAGCGATATAACTGCCAGCATTGGGATTACTTTTACTCATTTTCGAGGAGGCATCATCCAGTGACATGACACGAGCACCGACCTGTGGAATATAAGGCTCAGGAATGGTGAAATATTCTCCGTAACGATGGTTAAAGCGCCCTGCCAGATCACGCGTCAGCTCCAGATGCTGCTTCTGATCTTCCCCGACAGGTACCAGATCTGCATTGTACAGCAAAATATCTGCTGCCATCAGAGATGGATATACAAACAAACCGGCGCCTACTGAATCTTTGCCTGAAGACTTGTCTTTGAACTGAGTCATCCGTTCCAGCTCACCCATCGAGGTCAGCGTTGTCATCAACCAGCCAAGTTCAGCGTGTTGTGGTACATGCGATTGCAAAAATACATTTGACTTGCTTGGATCAATTCCGGCCGCGATAAATAATGCGGCTACAGCCTCGGATTGTTCACGCAGTGCTGCCGGCTCTTGTGCCACCGTGACGGCATGCAGATCTACAACCATGAAATGACACTTGTAGTCATGCTGTAATTTCACAAAATTTTTAATTGCACCGATATAATTGCCCAATGTAAGCTTACCGCTCGGCTGAATACCTGATAATACTGTTTTCATACGAATACGCCTCCCTAATCCACATGAATCCTATATACATTGAACTCCAGATTTTACACAACCCACTTCAATGACAGAATTAGTTTCTGTCCTTTCCGTTATGATGTAAATGAATCGTTCAACTTATATAGAATTTAGAATTTTAAACTTGCTTGTACATGGAAATATTCCCGCTCTGCGAACGCAAAAAAGCCCCACATCCGCAAGGGACGTGAGACCGTGGTGCCACCCTTATTCGCTCTCCTCTTCGCTACCCTGACATGCAGGAAAGCAGAAAAGAAAAAGCCTTCATTGTTCCGTAACGTGGAATAACCGGTATAACCTACTGGAATCGCCTGCACAAGCTCGATTGGTTCAGCTATACACTCAAGGGTCCATTCAACAAAGAGTTCACACCAGTTCGCATCAGCCACTGGCTTTCTGAAGAGAATACTCTTTGCCTACTTGTCCCCGTCATCGCTTTGATATCATTCAGTTGATAAAAGACTTCCAGAATTCCATCTTAATCCGCCCAAGCCTGAATGTCAAAATGGAATGAGTTTTTTTTCCCGATGCATGAAAATCTGTTATGATGGTATTGCTTATCCTGTGAAGGCTTTGAAGAAGCTTGCAGGAGTCACAAAAAAGTTGGCATGATGACAATGACACGCCTGTAGCAGCTTCAGCAAGCCTGACTGCCTGCAGACAGATTTCAAGTGGGAAAAGGAGCATCGATATGAAACAAGTGACCAAAGGTCAATGGAATGGTTACGACACGTATATCCTACATAGCCGTGAATTGGAAATCACCCTGCTACCTCGTCTGGGAAATAACATCATCTCGATTCGTGATTTGGCGCAGAACAGGGATATCGTTCGCCGTCCCGACGAAGACGATCTGGCTTTCTATTTACAGAAGCCTTATCACTTTGGAGTCCCGTTACTCATACCGCCAGGACGTATCCATCAGGGACAATTCGAGTATGAAGGTGTACGTTATCAGTTCGATCAGAATACGGCGAATGGCAACCATATTCACGGGCTCCATCGCAGCCAGTCCTGGTGTGTCAGTGATATTGAAGAAGACGAAGACGGATGTGCAATCACGACTGAATTATTAACCGAAAATGAAAAGCATTGGATGGAACAATTCCCTATTCCTCTGAAACTTGAAATGACGTTCAGTTTGCAAAATTCAGTATTAACCCAGCGACTGCGTGTCACTAATCTGAGTTCAACACCCGCTCCCTTCGGGATGGGATATCATACATGGTTTTTGCTAGACGGTAAACCTGCTGACTGGACATTGCAGTTACCTGTTTCTGGATTGTACGCGCAAAATGAAGAGCAACTGCCTACGGGTGAAATCGAGGCGCTACATGACGAATGGTCCTCCATTAGCGAAGGAATCAGCATGCAAGGACGGGACTGGGACACACTGCTTCGTGCTGCGGAAGGCCAACCTGCTGTTGCGCATTTACGGAGAAAAGATGGATATACACTGAAATATTCAGTGGATGAAGCTTTTTTTAAGCACTGGGTTTTATATACCAAAGGTGAATCCGATCAGTTTTTGTGTATCGAACCTTATACCTGGTTGCCGGATGCACCGAATTTGCCGATGACCGACGATGTAACCGGACTGATCCGACTCGAACCCGAGCAACCTGTAGAGCTTTTTACACATATCGAGGTTGTATCACCAACCGACTAGGCAAGCCCTATTTTTACGATATGTAAAATCTCATCCGTTGATATTCTGGACCCTGCACAAAACGAGCCGATCCGCACTGGATCGGCTTTTTGAGTTGACATGTCTTCGTTTGATCATCCATATATTCCCTTACGCCATATCATGTATATTTCCTCATTCTCGATCCATACTAACATCACCAACCCACAAGGAGGTGAGACATATGTACGGAAGTCAAAACCAAGGTGGCGGAAGCCGCTCCAACAATCTGGTTGTTCCTCAAGCGAACGCAGCATTGCAACAATTGAAAATGGAAGCTGCGCAAGAGCTGGGTGTAACAATCCCCCAAGATGGTTACTACGGTAACTATACTTCCCGTGAGACTGGATCTCTGGGCGGATACATCACGAAACGTCTGGTACAAATCGCTGAGCAGCAATTATCGGGTCGTTCGTAAGCTCGTAATTATTGCTTAAGTGTTGCTTGATGAATTGGATTGAATGAATGGCGGCCTTCTTCGGAGGTGCCGCTTTATTTCTATTTCTAATAAACAAAACAATATCTAGTTTTGGGTACATTATGAGCCAGATCCCGTACCCGAGTCTAGATATGTATTCGTTCTTGGGTAGCGAATCATCAAGTTCGCCATATTGTAGTTGGATTCCATCGTGGCATCAATCATAATCATGCCTTGTCTTACCGTGAAGTCATAGCTGATTTCACCATGTGTCCAATTTCGTTTGAATTTCAGCGTTTCCAATGCCATGGCGCGAAAGGAAGTCCTTTGCGCATGATTAAGTCCATCACTTTCCATCTCGATCCGCCCCTCTCTCCCCGTTATCGGATTATGTCGAATACCAAATTTTCCAATAACGTTATTTCGTATTTGCACAAAAACTACTCCTGAATCTAATCCTGATAACTCCTGATCTAGTTCTTTGAACACCAAATCCAACTGTCTTGCTAATGAAAGTTGCTCTGCTTTCACGTTAACACTCCTCCTACTATGTTTTTTATGCTTTAAGTCCTATAACACAAGGACTTACGACTCATTATATGACATCATATACGCTTACTCAACAAATATAAACATTTTTGGGTAATTATCCCTATGTTTTGCACAATTAATTGCCACCCCCCTTCCTAAAAGTGAGCTTTTTCCGTTATTTACGACAAAAAATACATACACCACAAAAGAGATACGAAAATGAAAAAGAAGCCACCATTGATGTATGAGACAGTCAATGATAGCTTCTTTTCTCGTTCATTCGAATTCAAATGTTTTGCTATTGCACGTCTGAGGTCATCTCTAAAAATTGCTCTATATCGGCAATAACCAGATTCGCAGCATTTTGCCAGAAGTCCGCTTGTGTCAAATCTGTACCCAGATGTTTCTGAGCCAGTTCCTCAACAGTCATTCGTCCAGTATCACGTAGCAAATCATCATATTTCCCCGCAAAAGCGGCACCTTCTTGCTGTGCCCGAGCATAGATTCCCGCACTAAACATGTACCCGAAGGTATAAGGGAAATTATAGAAAGGTACACCTGTCAGATAGAAATGTAGCTTTGATGCCCAGAAATGAGGATGATTTGACGCAAGAACACCGCAATACGCCTCTTCTTGAGCCTCCACCATTAATCTGCTCAACTCATCCGCACTTACCAGGCCCTTCTTACGCTGCTCATAGAAACGATTCTCAAACAGGAAACGAGCATGTATGTTCATAAAGAACGCAACACTGCGTTGTATTTTATCTTCAAGCAACGCCAGCTTCTCCTGCTCATCACTCGCAGTTTGGACTAATGCATCAGCAACAATCATCTCTGCAAATGTAGAAGCCGTCTCAGCCACATTCATCGCGTAACGCTGATTCAGCGCTGGCAGTTCTTCCATGATATGCTGGTGGTATCCATGACCAAGTTCATGCGCGAGTGTGGATACATTCGACGCCGTTCCAGAGAAGGTCATAAAGATCCGAGTCGCTTTGCTTAGTGGCAATGAAGTGCAGAATCCACCTGGACGTTTGCCCGGACGATCTTCGGCTTCAATCCATCGGTTCTCAAAAGCCATCTCTGCAAAGCTCGACAGTTTAGTACTGAACTTGGCAAATTGCTCCACGATCGTCTGGGCTGCCTCGTCATAGGTCACTTTGCCAACAGACTTGCCCACCGGTGCTTCTACATCGCTCCAGCTCAGCTTATCGACACCAAGCAATTGGGCTTTTCGCTCCAAATACTTTACAAGTACCGGCTTGGCTCCGTTGATGACCTCCCACATCGTATCCAGCGTTTGGCGTGACATCCGATTAATCGAGAGAGGTTCCTTCAAGATATCATGCCATCCACGCTTCTCATACAGCTTCAGGCGGAAACCTGCGAGATGATTCAATGTATCTGCGCAGAAATCCTCCACATCTGTCCAGGCCTGCTCCCATGACGCAAATACCTGCTCACGCACTCCACGATCGGTGTCACTAAGCTTGTTAGCAGCTTGTCCTGCGGACAGCATAACCGTATCTCCATCCTGTTCAAACGGGATATTCACTTTGCTTACAATCGTGTTGTAAAATTTGCCCCAACCATGATAACCATCCACACCCAGATCTAGAGCAAGCCCCTCCAGATCCGGTGACAATTTTTCTTTCGCTTGTGTACGACTCTCGTTTAACACAAAAGACAGTGGTTTGATTTCCGGACGTTCAAGCCATTCAGTCCATACATCCTCTGGCATCAGGCTAAGTGTATTGTCGAATTTGGATTTACTGCTGTTCAGCATCGCTGCAATAGAACTTACAGCCCCCTGAAGTTGAGCCGCTTTTTTATCCTGCTGGTTTTGAGCGGACAAACAGGATACAAATGCAGAACCTTCAGAAATTCGGACATAACAGCTCTGTAGCAGTTCGAGAATAGAGTCAAAAGCCTCCGTGTCTCCCAATGTCGTTGGAGCAGCCGTCTGATTCAATGTTTCTTGCAGCTTTCTTACATCCGTTTCCAGATCATTCAGATATGCAGCGAATGCTTCGGAAGAAGAACCTCCACTAAAGATGGACTCCAGATCCCATACAGGATGTAATGGCATTTTCATCTAATAAGGCACCTCTTTCTATAGATTCGATATAAAGAATTGAATTAAAAACTGGTTTTATACGCAACGTATCTCTATACTAGAGAAATAATGCAGCAACTTTTTCAGGAGGTAAGTGTATGAAACCTTTACAAGTATCGGCCGAAACAGCCGTCAAATTAGCAGCATCTCTGGGCATGCCTTTGGAACATTTAATGCACATGCCTCAACATATTCTCATGCAGAAGATTGCAGAACTGGCCAAGGAAGAGGCAGCTAAACCTTCTGATCAGGAAGACAAGTCCGAATGATCCCTTTTGAAAATAGTTGGCCATATGATGTGATTATGGGGGATATTTATGTACAGCAATGCCCTTATTGCAGTGCAAACAACGTACTCCTCCCCCTCAAGCCCAAGGAACTCATCCGTATCCGTGAAGGAAAAAAGAAATTACTTGTCTTTCCGTGCTGTAATAGCAGCATGACCGTCATTGATACCGATAACGATTACCTGTTGTCCAGTCGCCCTGTCCGATAAATATGTTAGCACTTAAGTCTAGAAGGGGCTGCGCTTCGCAGCCCCTTTGTCTGCTTCCAGCATCTCTTGAGGTAATTCCATTTTCCCCGAGATCATCTGTTCACGCAGTAGCGCCCATTGTTCTCTCGAAGCACGAATCATCGCTGCATCCGTAATCCGCTTGTCATGAATGACCCGGCCGAACCACTGGACCGCTTCATGGAACCTTCCTACTCTGCGATTCAACTCTCCCAGCAGATATAGCAATTTGGCTTCATTGCCACCTGTTCCTTCCCGTTCAAACACCTTAACATAAGCCTCCAGGCTGAATTCGAGAAAACGATGCTCCTGCGTATGATCTTCCATATACCGGTATAACCAGGCAATATGATGAAGCAGACCAGCAACAACACGATCTTTTTCCTGAATAACCTGAGCACACAGCAAACCTAACTTGTATGTAGCCAGTGCCTGCTCCAAATTTCTTGCCCCACTATAATCCCGCTTAAGCCAGCGGTTTCCGATTTGTTCGATAAACGCCTTGCGCTGCATCTCATTCAGATTGACTGATGAATTTTCGGTTGAAGCAAATCCACATGAAGGGCAAATTCGGACCACATAAAAATCCGGATTCTCCTGTTTGTAATACGCGCAAAAATCAGAATCCGTTCGGTAAGGCCGTTTCAAACTTGGTCTCACTCGTGACGTTTCAAACTCTTTCTCGCAGTAATTACATGTCACCTTCACCTTATACAACGGCTCTAATTCCACTTGTTCCATCCCTCTCCCGTAAGGCTTGTCGTATAATTGGAACTATGGTGTGTTTACAAAATGGTGAGCAGGCCCGGATAAACGCTGCAAAATAAACGAATGCAACGGTTCCTCCACGCCAACTTGTGTTAACGCCTGATTCATACAGGCAAGCCACGCCTCTGCTCTCTCCACCGTCACCTCAAAGTGCATATGACGAGCACGCATCATCGGATGTCCAAAAGCCTCAGAGAACAGCGCTGGACCCCCAAAAAATTGAGACAGAAACATGTATTGCTTGTCTATCACCGGCCTGATATCTTCCGGGAAGAGCGGTGCTAGCTTTTCATTTTGCATTACAATTGGATAAAAAGCCTCCACCAATGCACGAACGCCTTGCTCCCCGCCAAGATTGTCATAGATACTTAAACTTTGATTCATGCTTCTTCCCCCTTTCATATGTCGAATTTTGTAATATAGTACATGTCACATGAACATGCTCAACAACAGATCAACAAACCTGGACCCTAAAGGCCAGCATCTTCATTCTATCAAAAAAAAACAAAAAGTCCTATATTACATGAAAGATCAGATTTGACCAGAGCCTTATGTACCAAGGAATTTCGGATTGAAGATGACAAAAAAAGCGCCAACCTTAAGGGCTGGCGCATCACATATTTCATTAATAACTTCGCCAATCTTCCTCTTCAGTACGCACCAGCGAGGCACGTATCACATACACAAATGCACAGACCAAGACTCCGGCGACAAGACTCATGATCATCACTCCATCCTTATTGATTCCACCTCTATAACCATTAGGTGACGTTCAGGCGTTTTTACCATTTTAGCATACATCATTCAAAAACACAGCTACCTTTGCAAGCGCTTTCCAGATATTATTTTGTACTGTTTGTCCATTGTTTTTCATATATTGATGGCAAAGCTACATCATGGATTGCAGATCATGCATTTTAATCATAAAAGGAGAGAATTTCATGAACGTTCCTCGGCGCATTATGCAAACTTCGGTAATCCTCACTCTCCTTATCATTTGCGTGCTAATGGCTTTGTATCCATCCGAGACCTGGCATGCCAGCGTGAGGGGGCTATCGATTTGGTGGGATGTTCTGTTCCCTTCCCTGTTTCCCTTTCTGGTATTATCCGAGTTGTTGCTCGGTTTTGGTATTGTGCATTTTCTGGGTACGTTGCTTAATCCACTCATGCGTCCGATATTCCGCGTTCCTGGAAGCGGAGGGTTTGTCTTTGCAGTAAGCTGTGCTTCAGGTTATCCCACCGGCGCTAAACTGACGGCACAATTATGGGAACAAAAACTGGTCACACGAGAGGAAGGTGAGCGGCTGGTCGCATTCACCACGTCATCTGATCCAATCTTTATGATTGGAGCCGTGTCCGTTGGTTTTTTTCACAATACATCCATCGCCCCAATTCTTGTGGCATCGCATTATTCGGCTGCTTTTCTTGTAGGTGTGCTCATGCGTTTTCATGGTCGTTCCGCTGCAGATCTGTCCTCCGAACCTTCTCCTGCTCACGGAGAGCATCGCAGTCGTTTCCTGCGAGCGATCTATTCAATGCACGAAGCAAGACAAGCAGACGGACGGGCATTTGGTGAATTATTACGGCACGCCGTATCCTCTTCCCTCAGGCTTATTATTATCGTAGGAGGACTGGTTGTATTCTTCTCCGTCATTATGGAATTATTGGTGCAGACCGGCTGGCTTGGAGTATTATATACCTTGACGGAACAAGGACTTCAACATGCCGGTTTGCCACCTTCCTTGTCCCATAGCCTCGTTGGCGGATTGTTTGAGGTGACGCTTGGATCCAAGGAAGCCGGAGTTGCAGCTAGCACCGTACCTCTTGTTTTCAAAGTTGCTGCTGCTTCCTTCGTACTTTCCTGGGGCGGACTATCCGTCCATGCACAGATTATGAGCGTCTTAAGTAACACCCCAATGCGGTACGGTCCGTTTTTACTAGCCCGAGCGATTCATGCCGCAATTGCACCGTTACTTGTTATCGCGTTATGGCCACTTTTCATGGGAAAAATCACTCTACCTTCATTTTTGGATACCACGTATATCCCTTCACTCTCTACATATACACCAGGATGGATGCTCATCGGGACAACAGGAATAATGGTGTTCGTTTGCATACTCTTCATTCTGTTGTGTCTTGCCTGGATTCATTCGCATCTAATCCCAAAACGAGGTGAAAAATAGAGTCTCGTGCAAATAGTTTGCCCTGAAGTTGAATCGGACATTGTGTTATGGCGCGGAATTGATTATCATCGGTAGTATAATGACCACAAAGGAGCTTTCATCTTGAGATACTATGTTCAAGACCGCGGAGACCAGTTATCCATTGATCTTAGTCAGCAGTTTCATGCGCTGGCAAAGGAAGAAGGATTCAAGCTGGATGCAGAATCGCCGGAGATTGTCATCTCCATCGGAGGCGATGGAACGATGCTTCAAGCTTTTCACAATTTCATCGATCGCATTCCAGATATTGCTTTTGTTGGGGTTCATACAGGCCATCTTGGCTTCTATGCCGACTGGAAGAAGGAAGAATTACGGGAACTGGTTAGACTTATGAGCGGTAAAGGCGATCCTGATCTCCTTAAACCGCGTATTGTGAAGTATCCATTGCTGGAACTGGAGATTCGTAAAAAGTCAGGCAACGCCTCTTACATCGCTCTGAATGAATTTACGTTAAAAGGGGTAGATGGTACAGTTGTGGCACAGGTGGACATCAACGACGTTACATTTGAGATGTTTCGGGGCGATGGTATCTGTGTATCCACACCTTCCGGCAGTACGGCTTACAACAAGGCGCTTGGCGGGGCCATGGTACATCCAACGATTGAAGCGATTCAGATTGCCGAGATTGCTTCTATCAACAACCGTGTGTACCGAACACTCGGTTCACCCGTCATTTTGCCCAAGCATCATCACTGTGATATTTTCTCACGTAAAGATCAGCGTCTTCTGCTGACCATTGATCATGTCAATGTGATGGTAGAGGATCTGATCTCCGTTCGCTGTCAGGTCTCTGAGCAAAAGGTCAGCTTTGCGCGTTTTCGGCCCTATCCTTTCTGGAACCGGGTACGCACTGCCTTTCTTGACTAGGCCAAGCCAGTACATCTGACTAAACGCAATACACACCAAAAAAGCGGTCCTTTTTAGGAACCGCTTTTTGCTTTCGCTTGAGGCTGCTCTTTGCACTTCTGAAGCACAAAGTATGCACAGCCAAAGTTACAGTATTCATTGATGTAATCCACCAAATAAGAGATGGTTGAATCCTTTGTTGCTTTGGGGTGATTGTCCCGATAAAAACCTTTGAGTCTCAACTGACTATATCCCCAGTCCCCAATAATATAGTCGTAACGCTCC
Organism: Paenibacillus sp. 2TAF8; assembly: GCF_052114825.1. Lineage (NCBI taxonomy): Bacteria > Bacillati > Bacillota > Bacilli > Caryophanales > Paenibacillaceae > Paenibacillus > Paenibacillus sp. 2TAF8. Next base: position 7,584 of record NZ_JBFRFN010000020.1, on the reverse strand, counting down.
AACACTTCGCTGTAACGATCACGAAACACTTCAGGGTTCCAGGCCTGCTTGTGGTTTTGAACAATTTCGTAGTTTTTAGAACCGACCTGTACAATGACAGGCTCGTTGGGTTTCTCCTGAACGGATTCCTGCACAGTTTCTTGTATCTGCTGCTCGTTTTGTTGCTGTTCTTCCATAGTTTTATCCTGTTCCAATCCGGACTCCTCCATCACGCGTGTGTTGCCGCCTGTTCCGTATGCTGGTTCGCTGATTTTACCTGTTCATGTGCATGATAAGAACTGCGTACCATCGGGCCGGATTCAACGTGACTGAATCCACGCTTCAATCCTTCCTGTTTCAATGCTGCAAATTCTTCAGGCGGATAATACTTCTCAACAAAGAGATGTTTCTCGGATGGCTGTAAGTATTGACCAATCGTCATAATATCACAGTTCACCGCGCGAAGATCATCCATCGTTGCTAAAATTTCGTTATATTCCTCACCCACACCCAGCATAATGCTTGATTTCGTTGGGATGTTAGGCTGCATCTCTTTGGCACGAGCAAGCAATTCCAGTGAACGTTTATACTTTGCTTTGGCACGCACTTTATCTGACAACCGTTCAACCGTTTCGATGTTATGGTTCAAAATATCCGGTTTGGCATCCATAACGATTTGCAGCGAATCCCGATCGCCCATAAAGTCCGGAATAAGTACCTCCACACTGCATAGCGGCAAACGCTTGCGTACTGCTTTCACCGTCTCAGCAAAAATTGTGGCTCCTCCGTCTTTCAAGTCATCCCGAGCTACACTTGTAATTACGCAATGCTGCAGGTTCATCTGCTCTGCTGCTTCTGCTACGCGTTCCGGTTCCTGTAAATCAAGTTCCGTTGGCAGACCGGTATTGACCGCACAAAATCGGCATGCTCTTGTACAAATATCGCCCAAAATCATAAAAGTAGCTGTTCGATTCGCCCAGCATTCATAAATATTCGGACAACGTGCTTCCTCACATACCGTATGCAATGTTTTGGAACGCATCATGTTTTTAATTTCCTGATAGTTATCTCCGGTTGTCAATTTGATCCGAATCCAGTCCGGTTTCGGTTCTTTAACACGTTTAGCCAATGCATAAACCTTCTTTCTACTGAAGTTAGGCTGTTGCTCGGAACATATTATACCATGAAAGGCTTGGAAAAACCCCCATTTGTCACATCTTGTGCATGCACAACGAAATGGATAAAAACAGAACGTTTGAAGAACGCTAAGGTATAGCTTGATTTATCGGGCATACATGCATCATCTCAATGGAAAGGGGCTGCTTCCCTGTGCAACAGCACTGGTCACTCCGTAACACCTACGGCTTTTGCATTAAAACCTTACTCGCAGGCGCTCTGCTTCTCCCATTCCTGCCTGCTGATGTTTACAGTGAATCTCTTCAAAAGGATATCCAAGCACAGACTGTGGAGCCAAAAGCAGCCGACATTTTCGCTGCACGCCGTCATCTATATGATAGTATTGGCCAGATGACCCAAATACCATGGTACAGATTGGCCGCGATTGATCAGTATGAACGAACCATTACACGCGCGCACCCTAAGGATCGTAAACATCCTGATCGTTTAACGGGTATTTTCATGACCTCTCCGGCCTGGAGAGGCTGGCTGAATCCGAATGAGACAGACCAGCATCCTCAATCTATTCTTTTCTTCAATGGCAAAGGCCGAGATGGATCAGGAGACGGGATTGCGGACTCTAACAATGATTTGGATGTGCTCTACAGCATGGCGTCGTTCATACAGCAGTATGGAAACAAACCAGAGGATTTTGGCATTGGTCTCTGGGAGTACTACCACAATTCGAGAGCGGTGCAGCGAATCCAGCAATTTGCGAAACTATATGAGCATTTTGACAATCTGGACCTGTATGGGCACGCCTTTCCTGTTCCACTCGGCACCAATTATTCCTATCGCAGCACATGGGGAACAAAACGCAGCTGGGGTGGATACCGCATTCATGAAGGAACCGACATCTTTGCTCCACACGGATTGCCGGTACGCAGTACCTGTTACGGCATTGTCGAGATTAAAGGCTGGAATCCATTCGGTGGATGGCGGATTGGTATCCGGGATTTGAACAATCATTATCATTATTACGCTCACTTATCTGGCTTTGATAAAGGGGTTCGAATCGGTGATGTAGTTACTCCTGGTCAGGTTGTAGGCTGGGTCGGCAGCTCCGGCTACGGCAAGCCGGGAACTCAAGGCAAATTTCCTCCGCACCTTCATTACGGCATTTACCGGGACAGCGGTCTGCATGAATGGTCATTCGATCCGTACCCACTGCTTAGACATTGGGAGCAGGAAGAGCGCAGCCTGAGAAAGAAAAAGAGTAAATAAAGGGCACGCAGCTGGGAGCGAAAAGCCAGTAAAAGATGTACTTCCGCTGGTTTCAAGACATATCTAAGCATAGGATAAGGGGAACCTCTGTAATTGCGGAGGTTCCCCTTTTGTATAGTTATGCGCTTGATACTCACAACTCATATACTCTTACTGTCCGTTTCTACCGGACATGCCTTACTATTGCAAATTGCAATTTGCTATTTCGCTTATCTAGTGATGCCATTAGTTTTATGTTTAAGGATGGCCACTCTGTCCAGACTGGAAGTTTCCGTTCAGATCAGGCGGATCCAGTTCAAGCTCAAGCCCGTTCTGCTGTGTATGGTTTTCCGTAGCTTGCTGCGGGCTTTGTATCTGTGGCTGATTGCCAGATGTCTCGCCGCCATGATTCGTACCTGTACCACTCCCGTTGTTACTGCTAGTACCTCCACCGCCGTTCCCTGTGTGACCATTACCGCCATTTGATACGCCTGCCTGCCCCGAAGGTAGTGCAATCGCAGGAGCATTACTGCCATTGCTGCCAACTGGTTTGCCTTGATTATCGTAATAATACATCGGTACGTCACCAACAACGAGCAGATAGGAGATCGGGATTTCCGTATCAACGGTTTCTGGTTCCATGTCAAAAGGCACAACCACGGCAACCTCGGCAATAATGTGGATGTATACCTCGACCAGAATCATGTTAATGCCTGCATTCTGCTGACGGGTATTCAGGTCAACCTTGACCGCCCCCTGCGGTTCAATACGAACGGGTATGCTAGGGCCAAACGAGGCCAATACGGGACTGCCCAGCGCCTGACCAAGCGGAATTTTTTCTTTCAACATATGCACATTCTGAAGGGTAGACTGCACGACATTCATCGTACTTGCCGTGATGCGCATATGTTCGTTATAGTTCAACATAAAACCCGAAACTTTGCCCGCCATGTCGGTTTTCCAATCAATCAAACCTTCCGTTGCCTTGCCTTCAGCAACCTGAGCCGTAATGGCTTTATTAATCGCTTCGGTTGCAATCTGCTTCACCCTGATCTTAGCCAAGTGCATAATCGGCGGCTTCATCTTTTTGTCCACGTAAGCAAAACCCTGCATCAGACAAAATATAGCTATGAGCAAAGCAATTAACCATATTTTGCGCCTGCCACTAGGTTGTTTCGGCGGCCGCCGTCTTCGGCTTCGCCATCTCTTTCGCATCATCGGAGCGTCCCTCCCCTGCGGGATGAGCCATAGGCTTATATGATATGCATATGCAATGTTGTCCTGAAAAAGAAGGACAGCACACCGCATGGCATGACGGAGTGGCCTGATCGGTAAATCCGCAGGATGTACAAATAAGGCTACGGCAGGCGCAAAAAAACCTTCCGCCCGAAGCAGATATGCCATCTGCCCAGGCGAAAGGTTTACTTTTCACACTAGAGAAATCTTTAGGATTGTCCAAATGAGGGAATTAGTTTTTCTCCACCGCATGTCCACCGAATTCGTTACGCAGTGCCGCAACGACTTTACCCGTGAACGTATCAGTTTCCAGGGAACGATAACGCATCAACAAGGAAAGCGCGATAACCGGCGTAGCCGTTTGAAGGTCAAATGCTGTTTCAACGGTCCAGCGGCCTTCGCCGGAAGAGTGCATAACCCCTTTGATTTCATCCAGGTTAGCATCTTTGGAGAACGCACGCTCTGTCAATTCCATCAGCCAAGACCGGATAACGGAACCGTTGTTCCATACACGCGCAACTTGTTCAAAGTCAAAGTCAAATCCGCTTTTCTCCAATACGTCGAAGCCTTCACCGATGGAAGCCATCATACCGTACTCGATTCCGTTGTGTACCATTTTGAGGAAGTGACCGCTACCTGCTTTACCTGCATACAGATAACCGTTTTCTACGGAAGTATCTTTGAAAGCCGGCTCAACGATCGCCCAAGCTTCCGGATCTCCACCGATCATGTAACATGCACCGTTACGCGCACCTTCCATACCGCCTGAAGTCCCTGCATCCATATAGTGAATGCCTTGTGGTTTCAACTGTTCATAACGACGAATGGACTCTTTGTAGTGAGAGTTGCCTGCTTCGATGATAATGTCACCTTTGGACAGCAATGGGCTCACTTCAGACAGTACAGCATCCACAACGTTGTGAGGAACCATGATCCACAGCACACGTGGAGACTCCAGGGATTCAACCATTTCTTTGTATGAGGAAACGCCTTGAGCGCCGTATTCTTTCATTTCTTTAACCGCTTCTGCATTCAGGTCAAAGGCAACCACTTCGTGTTTGTGATCAATCAAGTTTCTGCCCAGGTTCAAGCCCATTTTTCCGAGTCCGATAAGTCCAAGTTTCATGATAAAATCCTCCTGTTTTGCGATTGTTTTGAGTAGAATCAGGATACAGAACACATCCCGCTGTTGCCTACCAACCGTTCCGGTTACGGATCGTTCTTTCGATCGCTGTTGTATTCCAATTTTTTTGAATTTCCTAGCTGTACGGGTAAAATTGGACTACAAAGGCGAACACTTCGTTTCTGCAGAATCGATTCCGTCCCCTCCACTACGTGGTCAATGATTATGTGTGCTTAAGCCGTGATGCTTCTGCCATCTATATAAAATGTTTGCGGCCTTCTGGCTGAATGAGCCAGAAGGGCTTATGCAAAATTGGAACGGTATAATTTAGAGCAATGGAAATATTAAAAATACTCGAGGAATGTTTCCTCTCTTACCACCAACGGAATCCATTCTCCGCAGTCAGGCGATCTGCTGATTCAGGTCCATTCGAACCTGCATTGTACGTATCCAGAGGAATGCTACCTGCCGCAAAGGCCTCCTGAATCGGTTGTACCCACTGCCATGCCAGTTCAACTTCGTTCCAGTGTGCAAAGAAAGTGGAATCTCCACGCATCGCGTCAAAGATCAAGTTCTCGTACGCTTCAGGAACGTTACGTTCTCCTGAGTTAAAGGTCATATGCATCGGCTCTACCTCACCGTGATTCAGTGGGTTTTTCGCATTCAATTGAAGAGAGATACTTTCTCCGGGACCAATTTCCAATGTCAACAGGTTTGGAGCCATCGTATTTTCGGATTCATGGCCTGTTTTGAGCGGAGCCTTAAATTCAACGACAATTCGGGTTGATTTCTCAGCCATGCGTTTTCCTGTACGAATATAGAAAGGAACCTCATCCCAGAACGGATCATCCAGCCACAGTCTTGCAGCTACATAGGTCTCATTCTGAGAGTTAGCAGGGATACCTGGCTCGTCCAAATAACCAACGACTGCGGAGCCTTGAAGCTCGCCTGCACCATATTGGGCGCGAACTACTTCTGATGCTACATTCTCCTTGTTTAATGGGCGTAGCGACTCAGCAATTTTTTTCTTTTTATACTGAATTTCTTGCGGTGTGCAGCGTTTTGGCAGATGCAATGCAATCATCATCAGCAGTTGAAGCATATGGTTCTGGAACATGTCGCGAAGAGCACCACTTTGATCATAGTACGCAGCACGTTCCTCAACACCTACAATTTCACTGGCTGTGATCTGTACATTCGCAATGTAACGGTTAGACCAGAGTGCCTGAATCACCGGGTTGGCATACGTCAGTGTTTCGATGTTTTGTACCATTGGTTTTCCTAGGAAGTGGTCGATTCGATAAATTTCTTCTTCCGCAAAGGTATTACTCAGCTTCTCATTCAGCTCACGAGCAGATTGCAAATCATGTCCAAATGGTTTTTCGATAATCAGTTTCTTCCAGCCTTTCGTGTTACCCAGACCGCTTTCTTGAATATTTAGTGCGATTGGCTCGAAAAATTCTGGTGCAACCGACATATAGAACATACGGTTTTCCGGGATATTCAATTCTTGCTCACGCTCTTGCACCAGTTGAAGCAAACGGCTGTAATCTTCAGGCTTCGTATTGTTCAGCGAACAGTAACGGAAGGCTTCGATGAAATCACGTACTTGTGCTGCCTCCTCCGGCTTTTGACGAGAGAATTCCTGCAGTGACTTTTCCACATTCGCCTGGAAGTTTGCATCCGACAGTTCACGACGGCCCAAACCGATGACGGAGAATGCCTTCGGCATTTTTTGGTCTACGTACAGATTGTATAATGCAGGGTAAATTTTACGTTTGGCTAAATCGCCTGTTGCCCCGAACAGGACAAATGTCATTGCATCCATTGGAGTGCCTCCTATGATCTGTGCAGTATAGTATATGATGTTGCAAAATGGTCGAATCCAAGCATGACAAAAGACGGAATAAGTGGGCACGTCGCCCGCCTTGCCTCCGTTTATTAACGTTGCCTCAATCCAACCATGGGAACATTCCTTCTCTCCACAACCTTAATCATCTTTGATTAGGTTATAAATTGTAACCTTAAGAATTAACGTTACCCATATTACACCTGTCGTCACAATTCGTCAACATTCATGTCTAACCTGTGAACCCCAGTGTTTACAGGGGTTTTGTTGAATGTTAACGCTTTATGTGGTAAGTTTAATAGCAATTGGATTGTGACATTTTATACATATAACCTGTGGACAAGAAGGTTACAATAAGTATACTAATTATAGTACAAGGGATACTAAATCAAAGGAGTACAGTTATGAACGATGATGAGAATGCTAAGCAAATGTGCTCAAAAGTGGAACAATCTTATCAGATCATTGGTCGAAAATGGGTAGCTTTAATTATCCATGCGTTAATGGATGAACCTAAACGCTTCAGTGAAATTCATGCTTATATTCCCGATCTGAGCAAACGTGTATTAAATGAGCGTATGAAGGAATTGGAAGAAGAGGGACTGGTCGTGCGGCATGTCGTTACTGAACGTCCCGTTCGGACTGAATATATGCTGTCTCGCAAAGGAAGCGAATTGGGGCGCGCGTTAAGCGCGGTAGAACGATGGGCGGAGAAGTGGCTTTAAAGGATATAAAATATTCCCTAATATAAAATTTATTATTTTGTAGTATATGCATTAATATACATGTTACCCGAATGATAAAAATATAAAATCCAAGTGTTGCCCCTTTTCAAAACGACAGATTGTAATATGAAGTGCGACACCTAATGGAAATAAATAAAAAATGGCCCATGGCCGGATTCGTGTAGAATGAAGGTTCCTACACCACATTCACACAAGGAGAATCCACCATGAGCTACACACATCTTAGCATAATCGAACGCAGCAAGCTAGAAATCCTCCACAAGCAGGGGAAA
>NZ_JBFRFN010000019.1:0-111915 GCF_052114825.1 Paenibacillus sp. 2TAF8 | reverse complement strand
AAATCTTATGAAGGACAATCAACCCATCTAGAAGATTTTCTACAAGCGGAGGAAGAGTATCGATTATTATCTAGTCGTTTTAAGAGGGATCAAGAATACTGGTATCAAACCCTTAAGGATTTGCCTGAGCCGATATTAGGTATGAATTCGAAAAGACAACCTTTATTTAATATAAATGGGATTTGTGCTTGCTGGTTCATCCAGATTTCAAGCTGGTCATCGGGATCCGGATGTTTAGTAAAATCAATGACTGGCATAATATTAGGGGTATTTATATCAACATATTGGAAGGGAATTTCATTTAACTCGGTAAATCGAAAATGGAGCCCTTCATAATACTCAATGAATATACGAATACTCTTCTCAAGTAATCCAATATCAGTTTCACCAATATAAGAAATACACCCTCCTAAGTTGTATAATGAACTGTTAGGATTCATTTTCTCATTGTTCCAGATTTGTTTTTGTGAATGAGTTAAGTGATACCATTTCTTGTTTTCTACTCTTGCCAATCGAATCCCCTCCTTATTTAAACAATTAAAAATGCGACCCGGAAATGGATCGCATACGTTTATCATTTCTATTGAGTATTAGGGCATGGCTTGGCCATAGAAGTATTTGAAGATACTTCTTACATTGGAATTTTTATATCAATATTACAGCATCATTTAACGTGCCGAAACAACGGTTAAATTAGGTAATATTTACATTGAAAATATTACCACGTAATCGTTTTCAAATCAACCTTTAATGGGTAATGTATTGGCCTAACATGGACCAAATTTTAAGTCTAAATTGTAAGCGTTATTATGTCTTGCATTTCTAGTTGCCTATTTAACAAATTTGCTCAAAGAGAGCAACAAGCAGACAAAAGTAGTTCTGTTGCGTTTCGTTCCATTTCTGTAATAATCTCTAATTTGGAATGCAGTTCAAGCATATTTTTGCTGCTTATACTATAACCAACCTTTCTTTTCTCTAAAAAGTAAAAACTGCTGTTTTTAAATGACTTCCACATCTTATAAAGTTCTAAATACTTTTTTTCAATTTGCAAAACATTGATATCGTAATTATCTCTAATCTTATGAGTAATCTCTATGTTACGAGTATGGTTCTGACAGAAAGAAAGTGTTCTTGTCCGGTAGGTGTCATCAGCACCTAAATTTGAAAACAAGAAAATGAATTCACTTAAATAAGAATCCAAGGCATCCATTCCAGTATGATAATGAAGATCATAATCCTCGTTGTACTTTGGAGTTCCAGCCAAGCTTCGTTCTAAAACCTCAATTAACCTTTGAAACTCTAATTCATGTTGGAATCCTTTGGCCGATTCATTTACTTTGCATAGTCTCAACTTAATTGGTTTATTTGCATTTATTAAGTGCTCAAAAGATGCATCAACCGAGTAATAAGGAATTCTATACTTATCCATTTTCCCCATAACAACACAATCCTCTAACGCCAAATAGCATTGCTGCTCCTCATCGTATCCGTATATAAAAGTAGGATGATAGAGATGTGATATGTTGGAATTCACACCACTTGGATAAAAGTATCGGTCCACAGTGACAAATACATAGAATCCATCGCAAAGGGCTGATTTAATACATTGGTGCACATCAGATTCAAGATTTGAGAATTCTTCGACATAACTATCAATTAACTCATCCAGCATATCTAAGCTATATTCTATTTTTGGAAAGTATGCCCCACTAGAAACAAGTTCCCCCTGTATATTCTCAGAACTGTAGGACTGGTTATATACTTTTTTCAGATACATTGAATCCATATGTAAGGATATATTTCTAAATGATTTATTTTCATTTATAAGCATAGATATTAGATTATTAGATACACAATCCATCCACATATCATTATAGGGCTCTACGCTATTGCTCATACCATGCATATCCTCTTAATCCCCCTTAAGATTCTCTTAAATATACAAGTATATTGACTAAAAATTGTAAGGTTGTCAATATATTTTAATTAATCCCCTATTTAATTTACAGATTGGATTTATCTATCCATATTAATCCTCTATCTATTCAAGATCCCAGGCAGCAACTGTTCTTGGCATTTGTCATTGTACCTCTTGTCATTTTGCTCTTGAGATATGATGCGAAGAATAAACAGCAACGAATAATGTACGTCCTTATGAAATGGCTTCAATATCCGGCAGCACTTCTCACCCTATTTTCCGTCATGAGCAATAAGATGTGGGGATTCGAAGGCACGGCAATACCTGGCATGCTCTCCCTGGGTTGGCTACTATTCACACTACTGCTGGGCATCTATAGCTTGACCACGATTGTGATGGCAAAAGGAAAAGCAGCGGAAATCGCGATTGGCGCGGGACTCGTCTATTTTTTTATCGGAGGCATGTGGTTTACGTTATATCAATATCAAGTGAATCTCTTTAATGCTAATGTGGCAACACACGCGTTAAGCTCGGTTCACTTTCATTTCTCATCTGCGATTGTTCCGATTTTCATTGGTGCACTGGGACGGATTATGACGAAAAAAAGCTGGTATCCCTGGGTAGTTGCCATCGATATTATTGGACCCCTGCTGATTGCTTCTGGTATGATTTTCTCCAAGCCGATTGAGTACGTTGGTGTCGCTTTGTTCGCATGTAATATTGTGTTTTATACCGCTTATCTCCTGGCTTACTTGAGGAAAAACGCTTTAAATATGCAGGCATCCTTCTTCCTAGGCCTTTCTTGTCTAGCCTTCTACACGGTTGTTGTCATTTCCATCTTCTATCCGTTACTGAAAAATATGTACTCCTTAACCATTCTCGATTTTATTCCCATTTACGGAGCTCTACACGCATTTGGTTTTGTCTTATGCGGATTGATTGGTTGGGTGTACATGCTGGACTCTATTCAGGAGAAAAAGATTGCCAAGGAGAACAGATGGGCTGGTGCATCTTTATGAATCGGGTGAACGTGGATTTAGGCTAACTATTCGGCTTCATAGGAGTAGTTTAGTCGGGTTCGTGCTATAATAGTGATCACATAAATAACATTCATCATTTGCCGAGATGGCAATGATTAAGGAGATTGAATTTTGACGAACAACCATGATATTGGAGCAGTTAACGAACTACCAGAGAACTTTGAAGAGCTCAAACGAGCGGCTACTCGGACGTCAAGCTGGAGAGACAGACTGAATGCGGTGAACGAATTGGGGAACTGGGATACAGAACCTACCCTTAAGTTGCTGCAGAATGTTCTGAAAAATGATCAAGTGTTCCAAGTGCGCGAAGCCGCATATCTCAAGCTCAAACATTTGGGTGAAGATGTACAGATGCCTGCCAAAAACAAAGGTGAGCTGTTTAAAGGTACGAACAAAATTTTGCTGCGGATCAAAAAAAGCCTTCCCGAAGGTCACACATTTGAGGAATTTAAGGAAAAACTGCAAAAGACACGTCTAGATCTCTATGATGCTTATGAAGGCGACAAAGATGCTGAGTTTGACTCTTGGCTCCACGGAATTTGGGAGACACTAGGCAAAAAATAAGATAGATGCTGATCACAGTATAGAACAGCCGAGTACAACATAATAGCCAAGTATAGAGCCACTCCAAAGGTTGGAGTGGCTTCTCTATTTCTTCAGGGTCATCTCCATCAGATCAATGTCACCAGAGCAGCTGTTCATAAAACATCCACCTTCCTGTCTCTCCCATTACATTTATTTTCTAGTATAATAATGGAAACCAACAAACATTGTAGGAAGAAGGAGAGTTGTTATGGAATATCATGTATCCATACATGGGAGTGATCAAGGAAAAGGAACAGCAGATCAACCCCTTCGTACCATATCACGCGCTGCGGCTCATGCCATGGCTGGTGATACAGTTATTGTTCATGCGGGAGTATACAGAGAATGGGTTAACCCGGCGAATGGAGGAACAGCGGAGCATCGAATCGTGTATCGATCCGCAGGAGACGGGGAAGTCGTCATTACAGGCGCTGAGCGGGTTACTGACTGGAAGTCTGAAGGAGACCATGTCTGGAGCACAGAAGTGCTGAATTCTGTCTTTTCTGTTCGTAATCCTTTTGAGGTGGAACTCAGTGGAGACTGGTTGTTTGACGGGCCGTTTCCGGTTCATCTCGGCGACGTATATTTGGATGGCAAATCCTTGTATGAATGCGAAAACATTGAAAGCGTTCACAATCCGGAAGTTTGGCCTGAAGCCAAGTATTCCAAGGATTCACTGTTGAAATGGTATGCTGAAGTTGGTTCTACAACAACAAAAATCTGGGCTAATTTCGGAGGGAAAGATCCACGGAAGGAAAATGTAGAAATCAATGTGCGTCCTTTTTGCTTCTGGCCTGAGAAGCCAGGATTGAACTACATAACCGTAAGTGGCTTCACCCTTCGTCAAGCTTCCCCTCAATGGGCACCACCTACGGACTACCAAGAAGGTTTGATCGGACCTCACTGGAGCAAAGGCTGGATTATTGAAAATAATATTATCAGTGAATCCAAATGCGTTGGTATTAGCTTGGGTACCGAAATGGGTACAGGTCACACCAATGCTTTGGAGAATCGTAGTAAAGGCGGGACTCAACGGGAGCAGGAGGTTATTTTACGCGCATTACGCTCCGGCTGGCATAAAGATCACGTCGGCAGTCACATCGTGCGAGGTAATGTAATTCATGATTGTGAGCAGGCCGGTATAGTAGGTCATATGGGAGCAGCCTTCAGCCACATTTATCAGAATCGGATCTATAACATTCATCACAAACGACTCAGACATGGTGCCGAAGTCGCGGGAATTAAACTGCATGCTTCCTTGGATACTCAAATTAGCGAAAACATAATGTATAGCTGTTACCGTGCGCTTTGGCTTGACTGGCAGGCACAGGGCACCCGGATCAGCCGTAATGTATTTTTCGACAACATTTCAGAAGACCTCTTCGTTGAGGTGTGTCATGGTCCGTATATGGTCGATCATAATCTATTCCTCTCGCCCATGAATTTCAGAAATATGGCTCAGGGCGGCGCATTTGCCCATAATTTATTTGCAGGCCGATTTGTCGTTCGTTCCGAGATTACTCGTATTACGCCATATCACTTCCCTCACGAGACAGCCATGGCCGGATACTCCAATATCACGGGGGGCGATGACAGGTACTACAACAATATCTTTTTGGGTGATAACGATGCGAATAAGGAGCCTGTTCCAATCACCTTTTTTGAACATCTTCCCCTTAAACCAAGGGATGCCGTTGGAGAGGACGGCAAGACGGTCATGGATGGTGTGCCGGACAATTCCATTTGTTATCTGCATGCTGTGGGACTTGGCGGCTACGATCAACATCCGAATGTCAAAGACAAGAAGTGGTGGGAATACACCAAAGAGGAGCTTATGGAGCTTGGCGATGCCGCGAAGGATTTCTTTATAGGCAATGCCGTTCTTCCGGTAGCTATGGGTGGCAATGTATATCTTAACCATGCGGTTCCAAGCACTCACGAATCCGATGCGAAGATACATTCACAGAAGGGAATAAACATTGAAGTTGATCCTGCGCTAGGTAAGGTGCAGATTCAGATCAATGAGGCCGAATTACTTCGGGGTACCTCTGCCATGGTGATTACCTCCGACCTGCTTGGAAAAACGTATCACGCCGATATGAAGTATGAGGAACCTGACAGCACTCCATATCGCTTTGACTCCGACTTTTTCAGAACAAAGAGACCTGATGCGGAAATTACACCTGGTCCGTTTGAGTTAAGCGAGAAGGGTAGTATTGAGTTTGAAATTTAGTTTGTCATTGAGGATCCAGTCACTTTAGGTGACTGGATCTTTTCATGTGACGAACCTCTATTCCGCTGAGCGGGATTGAAGAACAGAATCCCTAAATGCTGTATGTTTTATGAAAGTTTATCATTAATAATCACTTAATAAGTTTTTCTTTGATCCAACGGTATATCCCTGGAGTGTTGATCTCATATCCCTTTCCTTTATATTTGGTCAGTGAAACAGTTCCTCCTAAAATTTTTTCTTTATCTTCTTTAGAATTGGAGTCTTTTAACAAGGATTGTTGAAGAATTGAGGAATCAATTATTCTATGTTGCTGATCCATTGTGATTCGTTGATTATCTATAATTTCCTGTTGAGCTTGTACTAACGCGTTAGAGAGCATTAACTGCCCATTAAGGTGCTGAATATTTGCTAATAACTGTTGTTCTCTAGGACCAACACTCATATTAACATAGTTTAAATTAGATGAATTGATAGGCAATTGAAGATAAATATTTAGTGCTTCACGGATTTTAGTTAGTGCTATCTCACTAGTTTCAGGTGTCACAGAGAAAATAACTTGGCTAGCCTCATGGCTAATATCTGTCATTGCGTTAATACCTATATCTTTTAAGAATTCCGCAAAATAAAGTAGATATTGCTCGCACGCGACACGAACGTGTTCAGGGAACTGAAACAGACTAACCAAGGATCCCTCTCTTGTTTTTTCCATTAAGAACTTATTAGCGTTTTGGTAAATTTCCTCAATAATAGGTATGTGCTGATCAACAACCGATAGTATAGTCCTCTCTTTTGAAAAAGTATCACAGGTAATATGACAACCATTGCTTATAACTTCATCTTGCTGCACCCATCTAACGTTTTGATCTCTATGTTGTGAAGCTGTAAATTCCATAACTTCGGCAAATTCCTCGATACTGTAGGGTTTTTTCCATTTTTCAAAATCCCAATAAAAATTAAAGTGTAATTCCATATCATCATAATGATCACTATTCCTAACTATTTCAATCTCATCAATATAATCGTTAGATTCTAAGGGATAAAATAGTGTAAGTGAGGAAATCTCTTTCGGAACTTCGGTAAAAGAAGCTTCTAGCGCTCTCTGAGATAAATTATAATCTTTCACACGTGCCCAAAGATTTTTATGTCCCTTTTCAGTGATGTACCCCATCTTCCCAGCAACTGTAACTCCATCAACTTTAAAAATATTTATAGCTACCTCATCGTTAGCTAATTCTACTTTTATCAAAGTTAATCCCCCTCTTATTTTATATTATGTTAAAATCTTACTAAAATAGTGCGTATCAAATCAACAATATAATTAGTTTATACTCAAACTTCTCCCTGCTTGTGGTATGGTTCACTTGAACGTACAAGCTAATTTACATAGCGAGTTGCTAGGCGAATCTCTTGGTGACTCATAAACTCTTTATTTTATTTAGATCAGCTCCCAGATCTATACTCAATGTACCAGACATACCTTGTGAGGAAGAAATATTTACAAAGTAGTCTCCAGTTGACCAGACCTTGTCGTTAAAGAACGTATGCTCCTTTCCATCCGCTAGGACAGTTCCGGACAACTTCATTGTTCCTGCTGCAGATCCTAGGTTAATGGTGAAAGTAAATGGCTTAGAACCTGTGTTTTTAAACTTAACCTTTGCATAACCATATCCATCTGGCATATCAAATTGTTTCATAGTTGAAGTGCCAGCAAGGTCTTCATTCCTAATTACTGTTGATGTGGGTAAAGGAGTATTAATGAATTCAGTTGGTGTTTCCGGTTCTGAATTTGAATGAGTAGTGTTCATGTATAGGGGAATAAGAATTCCCATCGTAATCAGAACCGTCAATAATATTTTTGCGTTATTTTTCATAGTAAAAACCTCCAAATGTTGTTTCTTATTCTGATTTATAAACTATATATTAATGTAAACTAATTAAAACTGAAGTACTATCATCCATTTTACCCTACTTGTGGTACGTCCCTCCCGTAATATAACTAAAAACAAAGTTCAGTCTACCACAAAATATACATATCAATATAAACAGAAACCCACTCCTTTGGTGGAGTGGGTTTCTGTTTATACCTTTTCCTTTATGGAACTATCATTCCGCTACATAAAGGGGAGTAGCATTTCTAACATACTTCATTCCAACTCTAAAACGGATTCGCCGCTAATTATCGTACCGTTATTCTTACCTTCACAAATTTCCTTCATCGAGCCTGGTTTATCGAAGTTAAACACATGCATGGGCAGATTGTAGTCTCTTGCTAAAATGAAAGCCGATTGGTCCATTACCTTTAAGTTGTGTTTTAATACATCGTTGTAATGAAGTGAACGGAATTTCCTTGCATCTTTATCCAATTTAGGGTCTGCATTAAGAACACCATCAACCCCTTGCTTTGCAACTAATAAAGCATCACAATTAACCTCGATGGCTCTTTGTACTGAAGGATAGTCTGTTGTAACGTAAGGTTGACCATTCCCCCCTGCAAAAATTACAATATAGCCTTTTTCTAGATGGTGGACTGCTCTTAGACGAATGTATGGTTCTGCAACTGAAGTAATAGGTATTGCCGTCATTACTCGTACTTCCTTTTGGGTCTTGGCCTTAAGAACTCCACGAAGCATTAAACTATTTACAACAGTCGCAAGCGTCCCAATGTTATCAGCTTCTGCCCTTTCTATCCCCCAGCTTTCCGCCATATTCCCTCTGAAAATGTTACCCCCACCTATAACCAGCGATACTTCAACGCCCAAGTTTACAACTGACATGATTTCATCTGCAATATGGTCTAACATCGCTGGCTCAAAACCAAATTCTGAGTTTCCTGCTACTGCTCCACCACTTAGCTTAACGAGAACCCTTTTGTACCTTGACAATTCTTACACCCCCATAAAATAAAAACACTAAAGCAATAAATGCTTTAGTGTTCTAATGGAATGGAAATATGAAATTACACAAGTCGACTGATTGTAAGTCTTCTGTTTCCACCTCATACTCCCACCCCTTCCACGTTTTTTCCATCAGATAATTCTACATTACGTAAAAGCAAATTGCAATTACCCTAACCTACATATTTTAGATAGTTAATAGTGGCTTCACCCTTCGTCAAACCTCTCCTCAATGGGCGCCGCTTACGGACTACCAGGTAGGTTTGATCGGACCTTACTGGAGCAAAGGCTGGATTATTGAAAATAATATAATCAGTGAATCCAAATGCGTTGGTATTAGCCTGGGTACCGAAATCGGTACAGGTCACACCAATGCTTTGGAGAAGCGTAGTAAAGGCGGGACTCAACGGGAGCAGGAGGTTATTTTACGCGCATTACGCCCTGGCTGGCATAAAGATCGAGTTGGCAGTCACATCGTGCGAGGTAATGTAATTCATGATTGTGAGCAGGCCGGTATTGTGGGCCATATGGGAGCAGCCTTCAGCCGTATTCATCGTAACATTTATAGAGCGAAATCAAGAGAATTGCCAAAAACCTGCTACAGGGTGTTGAATCTCGGTGGCTCTTACCATGGCAAAGACATATAGTGATCCAAAACCAAAAGGATAATTGTAGTCGTTTTGAACCAACGTTTCGGGGTAACCATCTTCATCTACTTGAAATAAAAAAGAAAATGACTCCTCCATCAAATTCGTAAAATAATAGTCTTCATTTTGAATAAGTCTCGGGTTTCCCCCTACTTTGATCAAAAAAGACTGATCCATTGATTTTTGGTCATTGCTTAGTGTCCCGTCTGAGATGGTGTGTTTTTTAAGGCCTGGGTTAGTAAACATCTCTTTGATGCTTTCAGTTGAAATGGGGTGCTCAATTACCTTGATCGAGCAATTAGGATACATATTGTTTTTCAAATACTCCTCATAGTCTTCAGGGATGAAGATCGAAATCATGCTCTCCGATTTAAAAGGATGGACGAGGCTCAAGTAAAAAAGATATTTTTGGTTACCTTCATGGATGTGGTCGTCTTGATCATCAAAAAATTGAGGTGCATTTCCGCCGATCCAACCTGCCCCCTGATCTTTCGATAGGTCAGATTCGGCATAATAGAGAATACTCTCTGTTCGCTCAACCAAAACCTTCATTTGATTGTCCATTGGCATTCTACCAACTCTCCCTCATACAAATCTTGTCCAAAAATAGACCTAAGTACTTCATTGCGACATCGATCTTATTTCTCTTCTATTAATTCAGATTCCTCAGCGAATACCTCTGAACTGATTGATTAATTCTCATTGTACAGAAGAAGCGCATTTAGCATTCCTTCTTGTAGCTGGCAGTTGTAAATCATTGCCGTTGCCGCAACCTCCTTCTGGAAATCACGGCTTCTATGACGAGCAGATTAGGAATCCAACAAACCCAAGCGACAACCCGAAACGCCGCCTCGAAATCGCCAAGCAGAAGATTCAGCGGCGCTAACCAGATTCGAAGCGTGACCGCTGCAAAAGTAAGCGCATAACTGCGAAGCATCCATGCTTCATGAGCTTGGATGTCTTTCGCCATAATTTTTCTCGTTGCAATAAGCGTCGTCGCAACCCACAATACATCGAGCGACATGAACCCAAGCCCGGCAACCCAACCTCCCGTGGCAAAAAGGGATAAATACACACTCACGATTCCACTAACTGTAATCGAAAGAACATATCCATACCCCAATAGGCGATGCCAACGTTTCCTATCATTCGTTGGCTTCATAAATAGTTGAAAGGGTCCTATGATCAAGGCAAATATCGCGGTAACAATATGGATGTATAGTACATATATCCATGGTTTGAGTTCAAAATTCGGCTTTTGCAATTTGAAAGAGACAAGTCCTGCATCACTAGCTTTAAGCACGCCATACTGAACAATTGCGTATCCGGCAATCGAAAATGCAAGAATGAGAACGAGTGCCCGAATCATCTTATTTCCCATTTGAATTATCCTCCTCCGTTGATGCACCGTGAAGCTGTTGTCCCTTTAAACCCTATAGTGGCTATAGAGTCAATACCGATCTTCTCGATTAAGGCATCGGCTAGAAAGGGACGCACAAATTCAACGCTTGTCGTGATCAAGTTTCCTGTCGTACTTTTGGTGCAAACGGATCTTCGCTTCCTCCCAGCTTTACAGTTAGAAATAATACCCCTTCCGAATATCATCTAAAAGGGTAGGATATACTGGTTTCCATCCTAAACGTTCCTGCGTCAACGCACTGGACGCCGGATTATCCGTTTTCGTGAAGGGTGCAAGCCATCCGAAATGTTTACCTGCTTCTTCAACCCCAATACCTTGGACCGGCAAGTTCAAGTGGAGGCCCAAAGCCGTGGCGATCTCTTGAAATGGAATGCCCTCTTCGCTCACTGCATGAAACCGGGACCCTGCCGGAGCTTGTTCTAAGGCGAGTCTAAAAAGGCGCGCCGCATCCAGTAGATGCACGGATGGCCAACGGTTGTTACCGGAGCCTGTATAGGCGGATAACCCCTTCTTACGAGCGATGTTCACCAGATTTGGGAACAAGCCCGTCTTATCGCCTTCACCGTGTACGATCGGTGGGAGGCGTACAATCGAGGAACGTATCCCCCGATTCGCCAAGTCTAGGGTGGCATGTTCTGAAATGATGCGTAATCCACCTTGCGATTGAGGATCCCCAGCGCTGTCCTCCGTTCCGAGACGGCCGGGAGTAAGCGTCATCGTAGGCATCGCGACGACAAGCGCCCGGTCACCGGCGGGTAAGGAAGTGCCGAGTGTCTCGATGGCTCGCCTGTCGGTCTCAATTGCAGCCTTCATAAATCGCATCACTACATGACGAGGATTCCCGCCGAATAAAACCCTAAGCCGAGTTGGAAGGCCCGCATGCGAGAACTTGTGGAAGAAGGCCAAATGAATGACCCCGTCTACTGCAGCAGCCACTTTGCGCAAGCCTGCTAAATCCTCAATCGAACCGACTTGAACCTGGGCACCCAGTGCCGTAAGCCGTTTGTTGGCTTTTTCAGAACGGGCAAGACCAACCACTTGATGACCGGCATCCAGCAGTTCGCTAACGACCGCCCCTCCGATGAAGCCTGTCGCCCCTGTAACCAATACACGCATTTTCAGAAATCCCCTTTCCTATCGATAGGATGTTTACTCTTAGTATAGGGGATTGACTACTGCGGTCTTTGCCTTTTCCGTCGGAGTTTTTGCCTGATTCAACAGATTCCGCCGCTTAAAAAGGAAAAATCCGCTAGGTTCTATGCCCGCGGAAATTTGAAAAGCCGTTTACATGTGCGTTTCACTTCAACTTTTGCTGGTCCTGACGCCACCTTGTGATATCTCTAGTTGGAGGACACCCAAAAAATCGGCTGTAATCGCGGCTAAATTGGGAATCGCTCAAATAGCCTACACGCCGGCTCGCCGTCGTTGCGTCAATGGAGCTGGATAACATTAGACGCCTCGCCTCTTGCAGGCGCAGCACCTTTTGATATTGCAGAGGGCTCATCGCAGTAGCCGATCTGAAATACTCGCGAAACGACGATTCGCTCATATGGACCAGCTCCGCCAAATCCGCTACTTTCAACGGCTGAGAAAAGTTATTTTGGAGCCAATCAATCGCTTTTGCAACCTGCTGCATGCCCGATTCCGCCAGAACAGTCTCGGCAACATAAACACCGATTGGGCTACGGAGGACGCGGATATAAATCTCGTCTTTCACCAATGGAGCCAGCATTTGAGCATCATCGGGAGAGGACAGGCAAGCCATCAATCTTGCAGCGGCGTTCATCATGGCCAAGTCTGCTTCGATGACATAGCACGCACTGCGATTGCGAACCTCCGGTAAACCATTAGGAAATACCATCGGCAGCAACGAAGCAATCCTTTGCGGATCGAGGTATAGACCTATCCCCAAGAACGGTATTTGGGGGCTGGCCTGCATGATTTTCATCGCAACAGGCAAGGCAACGGGGGCAATATACATTCGCGAAGCACCATACTCATAAGCATCCTTGCCTACGGTAATTCGCTTTTTCCCTTGCGCTGCAATGCAGATTGCCGGCGAGAACATAGTGTGAACATCATCCGCCACTTCTACTTGCGAATATCGGTTCACATACAGACCATGGATCGGTGAAGCATAGGTCCCATCCTGCGAAGTATGCGTGTAAATCAAACTCGCCAACCGAGCTGCTTCACGATCTAGCGCTGAATTGGCATCATCTAATACAGATACATCCTCATATTTATAGTAATTGTCCATGTTCACAAGCAACTTCTTCCCCCTCAGATGTAACAGGATGATAGGCATGTTCATGATACCACAGGCGCATCCAGAAAGCTTAAGCATTAAAGTTAAATTAACATGGATATCTCAAGTCTACCCTTCTGCAAGTCCGAGGGGATTCCCTGCTAGCACGAAGCGGACAGCATTTCTCGCTATCGCCTCCCAATGTGTTTTACTTATGATACGGTTCAGATCAATTCTGTGGTAAAGCAACGGGAATAGAAGTTATAATCGAAGAAATCGTAAAAATATAGCTTCTCCGCCCAAGTAATAAAATCTCTTTATGTAACTCACTGTTAAGGTATTCACCCACTCTAGCGGCGATAATTAAAGACAGGTAAATGCGTATTCTCATGGTTTTGTAAGTGCTATTCTAAAGCCAAGGTCATCTATCTTGAAATCAGGCATACTTTTCCTTCTAGTCGTTGATCCACAATTATTTTCAACTTCAGCCCAACTGCCTCCGCGGAAGACTCTATAGTCCCCATATCGTTCAGCATCATACAAATCCCAGCACCACTCCCAAACGTTTCCGATCATATCGTAAAGCCCCCATGGATTAGGAAACAGTTTTCCGACTTGTTGAACTGATCCATCAGCGTTTTCTTGATACCATGCAATCTTATCGATACTTTCATATCGATATCCCTTGGTCCCCGCTTTACACGCATACTGCCATTCTGCGTCTGATAATAATCGAAAGCCATTCGCTTGTTGATTATAAATAGTGTTCTGACTTTCACCTGTGATTAAATAGCATTCAGTTCTGCCATGTATTCTGGACAATTCGTTACATAAGATAAGCGAATCTACCTAAGAAACTTCCGTAATTGGCAGACTATATGTATACGGATGTTTCAGTCCAAGTAATAACCTTTCTATCACTTTCTCTTCCAGGGTTTGATAATGTGTAATTAGAACTCAGCCATTTATTCATATTAATATAATCGCGTAATTCAACGATCCCACCTTCTATTGGGTACCATCAAATTCATTAAATCATTTATAAATCGTTCTCTGTTATTTCCATACTTTTCGATTGTCATATGAAGCCCCCCTGTTCACTCCATAATTTTCTCCATTGTCCACATCCACCACTCTGCATCTCCAATGCGTAAGTTTCTCTTAGTAGCGATGCTGCGACAATTATTTCTATTCTCCGCTTTACCACTTTGTGATACGGTTCACCGTATCGGTTATAGAGCGAAGCGAAGGACGCTCGCTAGGTATCCTTCGCTCTTAATTTATCGGTATTTAGAATAGAACTTCCACTACAGTCACAGCCGTTCGACCAAACGAGCGATCGTAGGATCATATACTACATTAATAATTGAACCATCTTGAATACGACTCACTGTTTCGTCGATTACATTTAAAGGAACAAGAAACCATTCTTTCGGGCGTACGGGGTGACCAAAACGGTCATTGATCGTAATATCGAGCTGAGCAAGGGCGAAAATGCGGTGGAATATGCCCTCCAACTTCGTTCGGTTGATGCTAGCTAGCTTATAGCTTGCTACGACTTCCACATCTGCCAGGAGATAAGTAGCATCATGAGCTGCATTAGCGATACGGGATTCAACTTTACCACCGGTCACACCAATCTTATGAATGAGTTCACGATGTTCTGAGACAAAGGGATGATTAGATAAACTTCGCAGTACATAGATGGTCCCACTCTGGATATCATTCTCTTCCCAGTCTGTACTAAACAACCCTCCACCGATCGGATCGGTTAATCGACGTCCAGCCTCATCTTTGTACAAAGCACGCTGTAAGGATCTGAGGAGAAGATTGCTCTCTGTACCATTAGAGTAGATGACCCTAAGTCGTGCATCAGAATGACCATTAGGAGCCTTAAATTCATCCCCTATCTCAGCTACGTAGGCAAGTTGCCCCCCTAAGATAAAGAAGTTCCCCTTATTAATGCTCGCATCATTACCAAATGGACGCGTCTCTCGATCCCCGGATTTAAGTTCGTTCTCAACCTGCTCAAACAAAGGTTTGAAACGAGCAAAATCTTTACATTCCTCGCGATTCGCAATTTCCTCGGCAGCTCGTTTTTCATTTTGAGAGCGAACATGGCGTAATTCTGTAATATCTGAAGTAGCGAGCATTCCTTCAAGTTCAGCAAGCAGTTCATCATCATCCAAGGTAGTTACCTGATCGATTTGTTTAATCTCTTCTTCACTTAGCAAACCTTGGCTATCTAGAGGAGCAAGTAGGGATCTACAATTCTCCTGTGCCCGCAGTCGATCAAGCCGCACTGCATATAGTCTTTCGAATATGCCATTCTCTTCTCCATGTTGCGGAGTACGACCATGCTTTTTCACAAATTGCTGGATCTCTTCAAACCCGGCGATGATACGCTCTTGATGTGGCGTGTAAGAGCGTGTCCTTTCTACTTCATACTCTACACCAAGTTCTCGGAGAAGATCGTCATCAGAGAGGTTAGTCATCTATACTTCACCTCCGTTGCCTTGAGCGGCCTTCTGTTGGGCTGAATAACGCTGTAACGCTGCAACTCCTTCGGCCATTCGCTTTTCCCATGGATCTTGTGAATTTATATCTGGCAGCCGCCCACGCTCTTTTTTGAATTGAACAGCTCGTTCAGTTAACGATCTGGCTTCTTCATAAGGTATGTTTACACGCTTTGCCGCGATAATGGCTGCAACTTGCTTCAGACTATCCTCACTTAATGCCTTGGATAGAATTGCATACGCTTCGCTGAATGGATTAATACGGTCGATGAGGTCGATGTCCAGTTCGCGAACGTTCACGAACTTACGAACCCCATCAATCAGGGCAGTGTTGGCAACCGGTTCACTGCTTCCCTCAGCGCTCTTCGTCGCAATCTGCTTTGCTTGCTGTGTTAAGTTAAGAGCAGCAACAGCGTGTTGACGAATCGCTTCCTGATCATCGCTATCAAGTTCTGGATACTTCTCTTTGATAATTTTGCCCATACGAACCTGTGTTAGCTCTTCCGGCACTATTTCCTCATCAAACAAGCCCCGTTCGATAGTGTTTTTATCTTGAACGAAGGTCGCAATGACTTCATTTAAGTCCTCTCGGCATATGCGCGCAGCTTCCTCGCTCTTTGGCTCGAAGAGACCTTTGATTTCAATTTGCATTTGCCCTGTCTCGTGATTAAAACCTACATTACAATTTTCCGGATCGTAGCCCGCGTCTCCATAATCGAATCCTTCAACCGGACCACTCTCTGCATTCTTCGATCTGAACTCGAAGCGAGGTGAGAGGACCTGCTCCATGAGCAGGCTGGCAGCAACGGCTTTCAGAGTATCATTTACTGCTTCAGTAACGGAATCCTCAGAAGCATCCGGCTCAGCAATCAGATTTGTGAATCGAGCTCGCGTTTTACCCGGAGCGTCGCGGGTAGCGCGACCTATAATTTGTACAATCTCGGTAAGACTCGCCCGATAGCCAATTGTAAGTGCATGCTCACACCATATCCAGTCAAAGYCTTCTTTCGCCATGCCAAGAGCAATAATGATATCCACATGGTCGCGATTATTCTTATGGATAGGATCTTTCAATGCTGTAGATACCCGGTCTCGTTTAGTTGAATCGTCATCTACCAGGTCGGCAATCTTAAGAACTCTACCATCTGATATCTTAACCAATTGAAAGCCAGTTACGGAATCAGTGCCTTGCCACTCCCCCAGCTCTTCAATGATGTGCTCCACTTCTTTAATCTTGTTTTTGGTACTCTCGCGGGAATTAACGCTTGGGATATGAATGATGGTCTTTTCAGACGAGTCTAGCACTTTAAGAATGTCATCTGTATATGAATCTGAATAGAAGTAATATCCAATATCGAGTTGTTTCAGATACTCATATCCATTAAGTTGCTCATAATACGTGTAAGTGACAGTGTCAAACTTTACCTCGTCTTGTGGAGCTAACACCGCCTCAGCATCGCCACGGAAGTAAGAACCAGTCATCGCAACAATATGCACACTATCGCGGGAGATAAACTGACCAAGATGCAAACCTAGCTTATTATCTGGATTCGCAGAAACATGGTGAAATTCGTCTACCGCAATCAACCTGTTATCAAATGCCTCTACTCCGTACTTTTCGACAGCGAAACGGAAGGTAGCATGTGTACAAACTAAGACTTTATCGTTGCTTTCAAGGAACGCACCGACTGACTTAACCTTACCTCCGTTGTCCGAGCCAGGGGCATTACATAGGTTCCATCTCGGCTCCACAACCCAGTCAGTCCAAAAGCCATACTGGCTCAGTGGCTCATTATTAAAGCTGGAGCCGATTGACTTTTCAGGCACAACAATAATTGCCTGCTTGAGTCCTTGGTTCTGAAGCTTGTCTAGGGCAATGAACATCAATGCCCGGCTCTTACCGGATGCCGGTGGCGACTTAATAAGTAGGTACTGCTCGCCTCGCCGTTCATAGGCACGCTCTTGCATAGTTCGCATTCCCAGCTCATTAGATTTCTTGGAATTTCCGTTACGAGCGTAAGACACAGAAATGGCAGGGATTAATTTATTTCCTGCTGTCATTGGTTTGCCCCCTTCTTGCTTCTCTTCGTCTGTGACGTTGATATTGTCATCTTAGTGTAGAGTTCAAATAGCTTTTCGAGCCGTTCCGTATCATTTCTAAAACGGCGGCCAATATAGATACGCTCCAGCACCTCATCGTTATACTCATGAGCCTCACGAAGGTTGGCCGGCATATTTTCTGGCTCGTAGAGCTCTGCAATTGTCGCTGGAAAGTGTGTCTCTCTCGCCAAAAGAATTTCCTCAGCACAGTGGGTAAGGTCAGCTTTATTCTTCTCAGTCAGAGTAGGGACAGGAAAGGTATTCCATCCGAGTGTGTTGGAATAGGAGAAGTCGGTTCGCATTCTCACGCAAACGGTACCAATCCAGACCCAATGCAAGCGGGAGGCTATCAGGGCAAGATTCCATAACGGTGCATCCAGTATGGCGAAGTTCTTATTACTAACGATACTACCCGCTGGAAGATATCCTACTGGCAAATAAGGACGACCCTCGGAACTCACCCCAGGAACTACAATAATTCGCTCATCTCCGTGCTGCCGTACCTCGCCAAAACGATGAGGGGCGTTGGAGAGGGCTTGGGTGGTTTGGCGGTTCGATTTCCGCCGTTTATCTCGTACACTTTCAAACCGCGCGGCAAGCCACTCATTAGCAACAGCCTCTTCATATTCTGAGCTGCCAATCCAAATACACCTGCGCTCTTGCCCTCGAATATATTCCTGTGATCCCAGGAATGGTCGAATGAATTTGCTAGGGACACCATGCAACCGTACAGCACTCTCAGCTTCTTCAGGAGCGAGTAACAATCCTCCACCATCATTAGGCATGTTACCGAACGTCATTTCGGCAACCTCACTGATACGCGTAGTCCGAGGGCCAACAATGATGTTAGAGCCTGGTACGAGATAAGCATTGATATGACTTGTAGATTTGACGATATTCTCCCCATTAGGCTTTTCACTAAAGATCCGACGCTCACTACCCGGATTGGTAGAAAAGCCCACAATCACCACCGTGACCCCGGCATTCTTATTGGCGAGGTTGGCCCACTTAAATGAAGTATGGGCGAAAGCGATCTGGTGGCCAGAAGCGAAAATCAACGACCATAAGGTTTCTACTTGGCGTCCTTGACAGATGGAGTTAGTAGCCACAAATGCTGAAACAGTTGGCGTCCTGGTACCATAATCTGCAGCCTTCAATAACCAGCCAGAGACGTAGTCCAGGGATTTCCAGTTTCTTGTTCGATCCGAGAAAATTCCCTGTAGATCGTCCTTCTGTTCGTCCGTTTGCCATTGACTTCCACGATAGGGTGGATTTCCACAGATATACGTCTCCCCGCCTTCATTCTCGAAGTCAATCTGTGCTTGATTTGATGGCGTGCTGAAAAGATCATCGCCATGGAATTTCACATCTGTTCCAGTCGGTGGGCAAATACTAAGCCAATCCAGTCTTAGAGCATTGCCGCAGGTAATCCAGTTCTCCGATGATAGCGGCAAAAAATCTGCAAGAGCGAGGGTCGGACCACGATACAGTACATTGCACTGGTATTCGGCGATAATGAGGGCAAGACGAGCAATCTCAGCTGAAAAATCCCTAATTTCGATACCGCGGAAATTGGTCAACGGTATATCGCTCTCACGCCCGGGTTCACCGCGGCGTTCATTGATAATGTTTTCAATTTCTCTCATCTGCTTATATGCGATGACTAAGAAGTTCCCTGAGCCACAAGCCGGATCAAAAACTCGAATCCTCGAAAGACGCTTGCGTAGGTTTAGTAGCATACGTTGATTGTTTCCTACTCCTTCTAACTGCAGTCTTAAGTCGTCCAGAAATAGCGGATTAAGTACCTTTAGAATGTTTGGTACACTAGTATAGTGCATGCCAAGCTCAGTACGTTCCTCCTCATCAGCAACAGCCTGAATCATAGAACCAAAAATGTCTGGGTTGATCTTTGTCCAATCCAAGCTTCCAATATTCAGAAGGTAAGAGCGTGCGATTTTGCTAAATTTCGGAACACCAACACTACCTGAAAAGAGCCCCCCATTTACGTAAGGAAATGTGTCAGCCCAACGTGGCAATTTAGCATTTGTACGGTTAGAATCCCTTGTGTTCATAGCTCGAAAAATTTCGCTAATTACTTCATGCATGTTTGAAGCATCATGTGTGCTCATACGCTCAATGGTGTTTGTAAACAGACGCATTTCTCTAAAGATACCTGTGTTTTCAGCAAAAAAGCAAAAAATCAGCCGGGCCATGAAGTGGTTCATCTCATAGCGTCTTTCACTTGTTTCCCATTGCGGATTATCCTTTAATAGCTCGATATAAAGCCTATTTAACCGACCTGTTGCCCGAATATCAAAAGAACTATCACGTACCTGCTTTACTGTAGTAATTCCAGCAAGTGACAAGAAAAAACCAAAGTAATTTGGTAAGTCCCTATATTCACAAATGAGTGGCGGATCGTCGGTCTCAAGATCCTCTGCCTGTAACTCTGTCCCGTCCGTTGCAAGGATGTAGCGAGCTTTTGCTTTAGCCGTTGCTCGGCTCTCTTTAAGTGCAACAAGAGCCTTTGCTAATTCTCCAGATTGGGCGACTACAATGTGAATATTATTCGACTGGAGGACTCCACCTAAATCTGATTTGTTTGATTCACCTGAACGCAGACGTCTGATCGTCGTCTCTTTGTTCCCAAAAGCCCTAAGAAATGCGAACGGAAACTCCTCCTCATCAAAAGGCTGAGTCACTAGTTCTGATACAGCTACTTCGATTTCAACTGGATTCACGTCATATTTCCTCCCAAGTTAGTTCAGTTATCGGCATAAAGCCGTGGTCATTCCTTTGCGATACGAGTAGCACTCCTTGGGAATGAGATCCTTTTAAGAATATACTTAAAATAATTGTAGATCGTAAATGCTAGTGTTCATCAACACTTTGTTGTATGATTCTGTTTTTGAAGAACATTTGCTCCTAAGAGAACACTTGCTATATTCGTAATACTCTTCATTAGTTTTCAACACTTAAAACACTCAATGTTCGATCAGCTTTTGAATATTTTACATTCAACTTAGATCCTACCTTAAATAAATCCGGGAATTTCTTATATAAATGGACACCATTAATCCGCCCCCTTACCGACGGCGGAATCGTCCCTTCAATGGATATTTCATCATAAACAACTTTAACCGTTCCACTTGTCGGAAGACTTTTGGCAACATTGGATTTAATTTTGAATCGCAAATTGTTATAGGATAAATCTGCATCCGTAAGAGTGGCCTCTCCAAGAATTTCATTTTCTTCTAGTGAAGTTACACCATTCTCAATAGGGGAGTCGTAGCTGGTTGAACTTTGAGATTTAAGCGAGACTTCATCTTTTTGTAAAATAGATAATAAGATTTTGCGCTCAATTTCTAGATCTCTCAATCGAGTTCTTAATACTTCAGGATCAGTTTTAAAAAGCTGATCGAGAATCTCTTGGTAATTTTTATCCATCCGTCGCACTCTCCTCACTTCGAACTTATAGTCAAACTTTATAACTTTCGCACGCTTTAGTCAAGATTATCTTCAAGATCAAGACTTTTAAAAAAACAAAATACCTTTCGTTATGCCGCCTGCTCGCCTTTGTCTTACGATTTAGTTCCCGCTTGTCTTTTAGTTATTTCTTTTCTAAACTTATGTTCAAGCTTGGTCTTCTGTATTGCACTCTATGTAACGTTTGCATGTCTCTCTTAATAACTATGAAATTTGTAATAAACCGATTTTAATTAATATATAATACCTTTGAATACAAATTATGGAGGTTTTTAAATGAACAAATCACACACACAACTCTTAGCACTGTTGGAGTCAACTTTCAACCCGGAAGGCGACATTCACTTCCTCGCCATTGCAGAAAAAGAAACCCAAGTCTACGAAAAGGAGCGACCCGTGCATCATGTCCGGGTCGCTCTTACGTTTCAGGAGCAGGACACAGTTAATCCTTATTATGACGGTACCGATTTGTTCGTAACTATGGACGCAGAGACCATTCAGTTCACGTTGAAAATGGATTGGGCAGATGGGCCTCCAGCCATCGAAGGAAGCCCCATTGAGTTCGCGCTGGGTTGGGTATCAGAACTGGCAGAACCTTTCTATGTTTCGTCTGAGGCTCTTACAGCAGCCGAAGCTAACAACTATCCCCGCTACAACAGTACCCCAAATGATAATAGCGATCAGGAGGACTTAGATAAATGATCGACCTGACATCTGATATGCAATTCGCTACCTTGATCGAGACCAACGCACTCCCTAAAGAATACCTTACATTCGTCCAGAATTACATGCAGCAACTCCGTAACGCTTATGAAGATGAGCCCTTCCCTACCCCCGGCCAATGGTTCTTCATCCTCGAAACCAACGATGACCTTACTCCTACTCTACACGATGAAACTGCATTCTCTTGCTTAACAGGTACCTACTGCCCCGAATACATCGAAAGATATACCTTTAATGAAGCATTTGCCTTGTACAAAATCTACGTCATGCTGGACAACGAGTGCAGCATGACGTTTTTTACGTTACAAGGTATTCATTCAATAGAAACGGAACAATGGCTCATTGCCAACGCCGATTAACCCCAATCGATTATCGAGAGGAGCATCTTTCAAATGTCTATGCAACTAACTGATGCCAAGAAAAAATCACTGGCTGCGCTTGTGAAAACACATCATGAACAGCACCTTAGCCGCTTTCCCTTTGCTAAGTATCCTATTGAACCATTAAAGGTTTGGAAGAAACAGTTCACTGAGCCTGCCACCATCGAAGCCCACACTCTACGTTCTGCCTTGTCATGGTCTTGCGGCAAATGGCAACAACAGAGTATTCCATACCCATACAGAAAGCTTCATCTGACGGTCATTAGTCATTGGAAGAACTTTGTGGAACAGTATAACCCAGAACTGTCCTCTGTTCTCTCGTACTGGACAGATTTACTCGGAACAGGTGAGTATGCCTTCAATACTGTTGCCTTTCTTGCTCATCTTCTACGTCCTGAGCAAATCGAACTTACTGATTCCCGCCGAATCAAGGGGATGAATGACCTGCTCACAGAAGTTGAACTATCTGACGAATGCATAGAGCTTGAAGATGTTGCTGCATCTGTGGAGAAATACTGTGACTTTTACCGTCAGCTTCTACCCAAGACACAATCCATCCTTGGCGATCAGGCTTCCGTGAAGCTAGGTCGCTTTTTGTTTGCCTACGGATACCGGGATGTCCTCAGCAAAGTAGCCGAAAGTTCACCAAGTCAACCCGAACCGATCATAACGTCCTTGGACTGGGAAACCGCCACCAGTCAACGATTCAATCTGAACCTGATTACCGAGAGGGCGAATGCAGATCGACTGTTCGCTTGTCTATTGCTTGCATTGGATAAGCAACCTGAAATGCCTAAAGAAATGACTATTCAGGACATCATGAATTTGATTCCTTTAGGCAGCGGAGGCATCTGCAATCCAGGCAGCTACAACTATGCCTTCATTTCCATGCTAGGTAAACAGAAAGGGAGAGACTTTTTCCTCTTTGAAGATCTAACCATGTCTGAGTCCTTTACACAACAAGCAAACCAGTCCACGAGGGATATGAGCTTTCATAAGAAAAATGTTGATATTAGGGTTAAAACCAACCCCAAATATCGTAATAACTAACAAAATTAGAGCAGGCTTTAGAAGCCCTGCTCTAATACGTTCCATCTTTTAAATTAAGCGCTGCTCGCAGCAAAGCTAGAATTTTAGCGTGCTCCTCAGTCGGTCTCTCCTGTATCAAAGAAGTGATTTTTTCCAAATCACTTGTATGACTAGCAGGGTCTATCTTCGCGAATAACTCTTCCAAGGAGAGAGAAAAGCCATTGGAAAGTTTTTTTAATGTATAGACTGAGATGCTTTTCTCTCCCCGCTCAATCTGACCAATGTAATTGGAGTTAAGATCGGATAGCTCACCCAGTTTTTCTTGAGACAAACCTTTTGCTGTGCGAAGCTCACGAATCTTGTCACCCACCAGTTGTATAAAAACTTCAGCGGCATCTTGATCGCTTTTAGCTTTATGAACCATGAGTTATCACCTCATGATAAGCGTAAAGAGAGCCGTCTATAAGAACCAACTACCACAGATACCAATTAAATGATAATATCGTATTATTAGATACAGATTTGTAGGTCTATACGTATCTTTGAATATGATTAAGAGAGAGTTAATCAAAGAACGAGTCGTTTAAACTTTCGAATGATCCCATCTAATATCTATCAATTCCACATAAATATTTAAGTAAAAGGAGTTTCATATGACAACAGAAAATACCTCTCCATCCTTTAAACTAACCTGGAAAGGCGGGTTCAGCTATCTAACCTATTTGCTAAGAGAATCTACCGTGACGCTTCGTGAGCAGGAAGTTCAAGTACAAACAGTCAGCAAAATCTTAGGCATCTTTTCTTTAGGTACAAAGCAGGAACAGCTCACCTATTCCGATATTCAAAAAGTTTCAGTGGGAAATAGCATTAACTGGTTCCAATTGTTATTTGCAATCCTATTTGCAGTAATCAGTGCAATCCTCTTGTCGACAGGGTCAGGTGTTCACTGGCTCGCCTTGATCGCTTCAGTCGTTTTCTTCTGGCTTTCCTTTCGAAGTAAGCATCTAACACTCACGAATCGAACAGGTGCAACAATGCGATTGATCAGCAACTCCAAAGTGTCAATAGAAACCCTACTCAAACAACTGCTCCAACAACTCGATAACACAAGACCAGGACAAATCCAAGTTGTTCGTGAGCGCAAAACCAGAGTAGCTATCATTGCCTCCGGTGCCGCGATCATCATTGTAGGCTCAGCTATACTTTCAATGACGATGAGTGAAAATCAGCAATACATATCTGTTGTACAGAATGCTTCGTTTGGAGAGTCGAAATACAAATTAAAGGATATTGTGGAGCATCCCAACTATTTCAGCAATGTTTCGTGGCAGAATGTTTCATTTCAAGGTGCATCTGATCTGGATCACTACGTTATGTATGAAGGTACGTTTTCGGATTCAGGTGTAAATGTACTGGCAAGAACCGTATTTCAGGTATTTGGTAATGCTAGCTTTGATGTCATTGAGTTCAGTATTGATGGTGAGCAATTTCAACCTGCTACTACGGAGTGGACTCTATTCGCAGCCCATATTGTGGACAAATTAGAGGGAGCGACCTCTGAAACCACCGTAATCGAAGCTATGCCAACAGAAGACACGAACTCTCAAGATGTGAGCAACCCCATCGTACAGGATGAACAGCCGACTGTAAGCACAACAGATTCGACATCGACAGTAACTTCTTCCGAGCAAACAGCAGCAGCAGAGGTAACCGTGGCGACAGATAGCGCTACTCTAAGTAACTTTAGCCGATGGAGTCCTCCTGATGCTGATCTTAATCTGCCTTTAGTATTGGACGGCGAGCCGATAAGCCTGTTCATTGGAATGGATTCACCGAATGGCGTTAAGGCCCTTGCCATTAGTGATTCTCTTGAACAAGGATGGCAGCTTCCATTCGATGCTCCACAAAGCACGTCCAGTCCATTTGATGATTTTGGTGATTTGAGAGAAGGCTTCAGTTTTTACGTAAAAGAGCATGATTTTGATAGCGATTCTGTGCCAGAGGTTTTGATTGTTGCAAGTGATAGACTACTTGAAACTTACGTTTGGATATACAGCTATAACTACATTTTTAGCGAAACAGATACATCCCCTCTAGAACTGGTATGGTACGGGGAAGGGCAATCAGATGTTGTTCTGGAAGGGAACAAGATTTTGCTCCCCTTTGGGTCACAAGGGCTTTTTGACGAATATGTATTTAACAATGGATCATTCATTAAAAACTAAACGCTGTTGATGCTTTACAGCATAAAGGAGAACTTTCGGTGATGGGCAAAATATATGAGAACTTCTCAAAAATAGCAATTGTTATTACACTTATTCTTTATGCTTGGGCAAGTTTTTCAAGCCTGGATGAGAAATATCAAACGAAAGTACTATTATCAACATTTTCTGTTCTTGGCGAAAATCAGAATTCATCCGCACTCACTAGTATGAGTCAAATGAATAACGACCAAATCAAAAATTCCAGCAAAGCGTTTTTTATCACGTATATGGACACATTTAATTCAGGTGCATTGGGTAAAGAAATGAGACAAACTGATGCCAAGTCGAAAAGAACAATCGCATTAGCTTATGGAGAAACGGATCTTCGCTATCATTTGAAATTCATTAAAGGAGCATGGGTACCTATAACACTTGATATGTCTACGAATGTACTATACAACTTTTCGTATATTGTGAACACTCCAAGTAAACTCATCCATAATCTAAAGATGAACTTCAATGAAACGTTACAGTTGACTAATTTTGAACGTATGACCTTTATTATTTGGGATGTCTTTCATGCAATAAGTGGGGTTTGGTTAGCCTCGTTCATTATTCTCTTGGGTAGTATGGTCGCACTCCTATTTCATCCTATACAAAGCATCATTAACTTTTTCCCTTCACTTTGGCTCATTATCACGACAGTTTGGGAAGGAATTTCAAATTTCATGAATCTCAGATGAAGCAATCGGTAGAATGGTTACTTTGGTAGCCATTCTTTTTTTGCATCGTTTCAGAGAAACATTGCTAAAAATAAGTGTATATTATATTTTTGAATGACGCTGAGACGCTCAGCGTGCAGCACGTAGGAGCATAGAAACTCCAAAATGTTAGAAACAGAAGGAGGCAGTACTTATTTGAACATTTCTGAACAGATCGAACTGGAACTTTCTAAAAATAATTCTCCAAAATACAAGCAGAACCAACTAAGAACCATTAAATATCACATTGAAGGGCTAAAACCTAATGAGATTTCAAAGATGATTGGAGTTTCAACAAGAAGTATACAACGAATCATTAAAGAATACACCGAGAAGGGTATGGAAGAGTTTCTTCATAAAAAAACTCCTGGGAATGTTAATCCTCTTACCACTGGACAAATCGAGAAAATAATCGGGGACCTAAAAAGATCACCATTAGAATTCGGTTTTCCAACTCATGAATGGTCTACAGCTTCATTAATGGTTCACATACAGCATAATTACAATATCAACATATCCTTAGAGTGGTGTAGGAATTTTCTTAAGAAGGGTACTGCTTCAAAAAATCATGAAATATTCCCAAAAAGTATGGATTATGATCATTTTGAAGAGAATCTCAAGAAGAAATTAGAATCGGGTTCTGCTGTTTGGTATCTTGGGCAATTCCTTATTGGTTTAAAACCGTTAGAAAAAACCACCATAAAATCAAGAAAATCTCGAATCACTATTGTATTCGCGATGAAAATTAAGCTTGAAAAACCTAGTGAAGATAGAGAGATACTTACTAAATCAAAAACGGTTTTTCGTTATACAACAAAAAGTCAAAATATTAAAAAAACGTGGATACAAGTATTAGAGTCGGCACTTCAATTTGAACAAAACAACGAGGTGATTTTTTTCTCGCCAAAATCTCAATATGCAAAATTTGTGGCATCACATTATATATATAACGGGCAAAAGTCTATATCATTAGAGTACTTCGCTAATTCTTACCAAACTAAGATTTATTACCAAGAAGTAAAGGAAGATTTGCTTCAGGAAATGAAAAGGTATATTAAAACGGAAGTATATAAAGAGGAAAATAAAAGAAGATATGACAAGAGGATACTTACAAGTTCAGAGTTTAAAGCATTAATGAAAGTCATTGTAAAATCAAGCGCTCAATAGGCGCTTTTTTTTGTGCTGAAAAACGACATATTTGATGTAATAGAAATTAGAAGTGAAACCCCTATGTTTACTGCCTTTCTAAAATTTCATTTTGTTTTCCGTAGCCCTTAACCCGCGGAAAGATTTCTGTCCTTTTTCTGCATTTTCCTCAAAGGAATACAGTAAAGAAGTACAAAACATAAAATCTACAACGAGACAGGAGAAATGCAATATGACAACAACTAAAAAGAATACCAACGTAACGAACAGTAATTCATTGAAGGATATCTTCGGATCAGATTTTCAGCCCCTCAACAATATCACTAAAATGAGAAGACCTAACAAAGCAAGCGAAAAATCAAGTACCCTGACAATAATAAACACAGCAAGACATGGTAAACGAATCTTGATTAGACCTGACGTAATTGAACAAATTGGTTCTCCAGACCATATTCATGTTGGACTGACTAGCTCAGGGATTATTCTTGGAATTATCAAGGGTGCACTTACCTTCAAACTAAAGGATACATCTCACAAGAAAGTCATCTACTCCGTAGATTTAGTTAACAAACTTACAGAAGAGTACAACCTGAACTTCTCAGGCACTACGTCTCTTTCTTATCAGAACGTTACTTATAATACTGTCGATTCTCATGTATTCGCCTATATAGAACTAAGCAAGCATACTAAAAATAATATTGCGGTAGGTGCTATGTTGCATGTTGAAACTGATGAGGCCGAATTGGAAGTTCTAGACGATTCGGACGATACCGATGACATCGACCTCGATCTGGACGACTCGGACAATACCGATGACACGGACCTCGATCTGGACGACTCCGACGATACCGATGACACGGACCTCGATCTGGACGACTCCGACGATACCGATGACACAGACTTCGATCTGGACGACTCCGACGATACCGATGATACGGACCTCGATCTGGACGACTCCGACGATACCGATGATACGGACCTCGATCTGGACGACTCAGACAATACCGATGACATCGACCTCGATCTGGACGACTCGGATGACTTTGCTGACATCAGCGCATCAAGTAAACCTAGCCCGTTCAAAAAGAAGCGTCGACGTAAATTCACACAGTAATCAGCCTAAGGTAATCCCTATCAAGAACACTGGGGCCTCCGGCCCCTAACTACTTACACTATGGAAGGTGAAAATACATGGTATCCACATCAATTAAAAACAAACTCACAGCAGATGTCTTAAACAAAATGACAGTTCACCAAACCGTCTTGGCTCTAACCCAAACCAATTACGGTCTCAAGTTTCTCCCACTATGCCCATCTGATCACCGTGGTGTGAATGAAAATCATAAGAAAAGCTGCTCAAAGCCTGGGAAAGTACCTTTGATCGCTAAATGGCCCCAAAAAGCCTCCAACGATCCTGCAACTCTTGAAGGCTGGTTCAAAAATCACACAACAAGAAACTTAGGCATGATTATGGGTGGCGATTCTGGAGTCATTGGATTTGATATTGATGGCGAATATGGCCAAACCAAGATGGAGGAACTATTTGAAGGTTCCATCCCTACCACATGGCAATTTTCGACTCCAGGTGGAGGATCAAGATATTTGTTCCATATACCAGAGGGTGTAGGGTTACGTAAACTCGTTGATGTTAATTCAGCAGCTCAACATGAAGAATTAGCATTGCTGGCTGATGGACAAATGACAGTCATCCCACCTTCACGTCATCACACTGGGGGTAAATACCTTTGGGTGGAGGGTAAAGCTCCTGGAGACATTCCGCTAGCCAATTTACCCGATAATGTCCTAAATCAACTGCGGAACGGAACTCTCAAAAAAAACTCTGAAGAGAGCACCGCACATGTTACACCACAAGATTCTTCTCTACCCACAAACGTACCATCGAAACCTTTAATGGTACTATCCAAGAACTGTAAAGTCATGAATGAAGCAATCAAACAGCAATCCTTCGGTGGTTGCACCGAGACGCAATGGCACCATATCGTTTCCATGCTTGTCAGTTCAGGAAACAGTAAGTCCGCTCTTGCATTCTCTAAAATGAGTTCAAAACATAATGAACGCAGTAAAAACCGTATCCTGCAATTGAATGCTGAACGGGAGAAAGCATCATACGGTGCAACTCGTTGTACCACATTTGGTTGCACCACGGAACAAATCAAAAAGTGTCAC
Organism: Paenibacillus sp. 2TAF8; assembly: GCF_052114825.1. NCBI lineage: Bacteria > Bacillati > Bacillota > Bacilli > Caryophanales > Paenibacillaceae > Paenibacillus > Paenibacillus sp. 2TAF8. The sequence goes on along the minus strand of NZ_JBFRFN010000019.1, from coordinate 82,398 downwards.
GGTAATCTGCGTATGGATAGCGAAACAGATGAGCCTATTAACTCTCCTATAGCTCTTCTAGGAAGAGCCAAAAAGTCGAATGAGAAATTATCAATACAGCAATATGAATCGCTCATTAAAGGGGATTACGGAATACATCAGAATGCGCTTTGTCAAATCAAATATAAGAACAATAAGGAAAAAGAGTATAAGCCTCTGGCCAATTTCGTAGCCCGCATTCACAAGTCTATTTCAAAAACGAATGGAGAAGAGCAATCTATCTTCTATGTATTGGATGGGGCTCTAATTGAAACTAAGAAATGGCTCGCTCCAATAGAGATTCCTGCTGATGAGTTCGAAAGCATGAAATGGGGGTTCAAGTGGGGACCTAGTCCCCGCATCTATCCAGGAAGCAATTTACGGGATATCGTACGTTTCGTCATTCAAACAACAGCAGATTCAGCAATACAGGAACAGATCTATACGCACCTCGGATGGATCAAGCTGAATGGACAATGGTGTTACCTTAGCGCAAATGGTGCTTTGGGAAAGGAGAATGTCAAAGTCGAGTTGGACTCACGTCTAAAAAACTACACTCTTCCTAACCAAGTAACCAATCCAAAGCATGCCATGGAAACAAGCCTTGCATTGCTCGATGTTGCACCCCGTAGAGTAACGTTAGCCCTTTGGGGTCTGACGTTTCTTTCACCCCTTTGTGAATGGCTGAGAAAGGAAGGAATTGAACCCAAATTCTTAATGTGGCTGTACGGTTACACAGGTAGCCGTAAGACAACATTAGCTAAACTGTTTCTCTGTCACTTCGGTAATCTTCTAGAGCATCCACCAGCAAGCTTTAAGGATACTTCCAATTCAGTAGAGAAGCGTGGCTTTGATGCCAAAGACTCACTCCTACTGATTGATGACTACCATCCCACAAGTTCTCCAAATGATAAGAAAAACATGGAGTTGCTGGCACAAAAGATTCTAAGAGGATATGGAGACAGGGTCTCTCGGGGAAGATTGAAACAAGACATATCTGCACGCAATGACTATCTACCTCGTGGGATGGCAATTGTGACAGCAGAAGATATGTTGAGTGGTGGTTCAAGTATGGCAAGACTATTTCCCGTTGAATTAAAGAAAACTGACATTAAACTAGATCTTCTGACTAAGGCACAGCTAAATTCGTCTACATTGAGTGAAGCCATGAGCGGTTATATAAATTGGATAGGTCAAGCTATGAATTCTTCCGAAAAATACAATATAAAAGACCTTTTCATCAATAAAAGAAACGAAGCTTCTCATTTAAATGCACATGGGAGACTTATAGAGGCCTCGGTTTGGATATATATTGGCCTACAGATGGGACTACATTACGCTGAAAGCATTGGTGCCATTGCAAATGATCAACAGGAGCAGCTTCTGAAAGAAGCCTGGGATTTGTTCTTGAATGTGGCTGATGAACAAGGAGAACAAGTAACAGAGGTTAAGTCTTCTACAAAGTTTATAAAGATTGTATCTCAGTTGTTATCAAATAAAAGTATTTACACTATTCCAACTCAGGAAAACACTAGAACAGATTCCATGTCCAATAACAGTTCTCATGTGGGATGGCATGATGAGAATTACTTCTATTTGATTCCTGATGTAATTTACAACCAAGTGTATCAATTCCTTAGTAAACAAGGAGAAACCTTTCCCATTTCGGCATCCATGCTTTGGAGAGAACTCATAGATTCAGGTTTAATTCAACCTGAGGTTGAAATGGATAAAGGTAAGAAGCGTATTCGGCACGATAAAAAGAAATTAACCAAAGATGGACGCCTTCGGCTACTTTGGTTGAGACGAACAGCTACTGAAATTCAGATGAATGCCAATACCAGCGGAGGTAACAAAACATCTCAATCTGAGTCCTATGAAATAGTAGATTCAATTGATGATATGTGAGCTCAGAAGCCCCTGAAACAGGGGCACCGCCCCTCACAATTTGACACCTTGGGGCATGTACAAGCCTATGCATGGCAAGGACTTGCAGGTCAATTGCCCCCATAGCCCCCAAAAAATGAAAGAATAAAAAAATAGAGATTCTATTCCCCCTCCTGACAAAATATATCCCTTTCCCAAAAAAATCAGAGGGGCTGCGGGGGCTTACAACAAAATCCATGTGTCAGAAGGGTTTCAGCCAATCTGAGCCGGGGCGGTACGCCCCACCCTTCGGGGGAGAAATCGATTTTGTTCATTTTATAAATAGTTAATATAACCATGATAATGATTCAACCTATTTTTATCATGGAGGTTTCATAGATGAACGAATACAAAGCAATAAATAATCAAAATTCCAGACAAAGGAATCACTCAGCTAAACGCATCCAAGTCGTCGGTTTACGGATGGTCAGGGAGTCATCATCCATCCTTTACCCTGGTAGAAAAATCCGCAAGCCTCAGGACGCCGCTGACTTGTTCCGTCAGTTTCTAGGTGAGCACGACCGAGAGGTTTTCTCCATTCTTTGTCTAAACGCCAAAAATGAGCCGACCGCGATCCATACAGTTTCTACCGGAACACTAAACGCTTCCCTGGTTCACCCCAGGGAGACTTTCAAACTGGCAATCCTCGCTAACGCTGCCGCCATCATTGCCTGTCACAATCATCCTTCTGGAGATCCCCAGCCCAGTCCACAGGACATTGAACTGACGGAGCGGTTGCGAGAAAGCGGCTGCTTGCTTGGCATTGAACTGTTGGATCACATTATTTTGGGGAATGAAAACTTCATTAGCATGAAGGAGAAGGCATTGATGTAATTACATTCAGAACAACTCACTTACATTTACTATAGGAGGCATCTATTCAATGAACCATTCCACGGAAAACAACGATCTTGATTTATTCATTGATATTCTTGCAGATATGATCTACTGCTACCTTCAAACTGAGGACGCATATACAGAAAAGAGTAAGTTAATCCCTGAATCGCATACAAACGCTGCATAGGGGACGATACACATAGTGGGAAATTGACTTTCATACCTTTAATTCTTTTAACAACGTTCTATACACAAAAATTTCGTTTTGAGGTGCGCAATAAAGTCTACAATTGCTGTGATTTAGACTATGCAATTATTAACGCTAAGTTGATATAAATCGCTCAGAGAGATTCACGTCAGTAAAAGCCATTTGAATAACCTACTGGAGGAATTCGCACACCACCTCCAGCAGAGCATTCGATATTTGCCAGGCTTCATATGAACAAAGTCAGCTCAGGTAAAACTTCGCTGGTCATTAATCCACTACAAAAGGAGTAAGCAAGATGCACACCTTTATCGTTCTTTCCGATCCAGAAACAATTTCGTTCAACCTAAAGAAGAACCTATCTCTAATTGAACGATATGGGATGTACTATCATATTCACAAAATTTTTAACCGCACCATTGCTGAACTGAAATGCGCTGATCATCTCCCACCAATGAATGAATCCGTTGATGATACAGTGCAAATGTTTGGGTTCAGTACCGAAGATCATTATTTAAGCTGTAATAACAAACTTAATTGGCCTAATTTAGATTAGTTTGGGTGTGTAGATCGCTTCATCTTGAGTGAAGATCACATCTTATTTGCCATCCTGAAGGATGAAACTTCTAGTGAATCATGGCTCAGATTGAACTGAGACAAATTTCTCTATGCATCTCACAACTAAAATTTGCTCTCATTATACAACCAGACACAGCTTAGAGGAGGTTTACATGAATCAAAAACAGATTAGTGCTTTGTACATTCGCGTATCCACGGAAAAACAAGTCGAAGGCTTCAGTTTGGAAGCACAGAAGGAAGCCCTGTATGAGTACTGCAAAATTAGAAAGCTCGATGTTTACCAGCTTTATGTTGATGCTGGACGTTCAGGCAAATCTATAGAAGGCAGACCTGCTCTTACAAAACTGTTGGGGGATGCCGGCAAAGGACACTTCCAGCAAGTGATATGTCTCCGGTTAAATCGAATCTCACGGAACTTAAAAGACTTACTCCACATTATTGAGCTCTTTGATCAACACGGCATTATGTTACACAGCCTAACTGAAAATCTCCAAACCAATTCACCAATGGGTAAATTCGCAGTCCATATGCTTGGTTCCGTTGCTGAACATGAGCGTATCCAAATCAAGGAAAATCTTCGGCTGGGTATGCAACGTCGTAACCGACTCGGTAAATGGAACAGTGGTAATCAGGTACTTGGCTATCGTTGGGTAACCCATTCCGTAAATCGTCATCTCTCCTACGTTGACATCATTCCTGACGAAGCAGAGTTGGTACGTGCCATTTTCACATGGTATGCCAATGGTCTCGGCCTCAAAGCGATAACGAATCGCTTGAATAAAAATGGACACCGAACGAAGAAAGGTAAGCTGTTCCAGAGCATGTCTGTACGCAGCATTTTAACGAACGTCAATTATATTGGAAAGATCACCTACACTGAAAATTCTATGCAGGAACATAAGAAAATCGTGAATGGCGAACATGAGCCAATTATTTCAAACGAGTTGTGGGATAAGGTACAGCAACAGTTAACTCTCCGCTCCCACCCAATTTCAAAGCGTATAGACTATACGTTTCTACTGACAGGTTTATTAAAATGTCCAGCCTGTGGGAGTAGTATGACTGCATCCCATGTCTCAAGGAAACGGAAGAACACGTCTCAATCCACCTCTTATTACTATATATGTAGCCAATATGTTTCTAAAGGCTACTCTGCCTGTAAGCCTCATCATATTCGAGCAGATCAAGCGGAGAGAGCGGTACAGATACATGTCCAACAATTCCTTGCTAACCCTACTGTTGCTGAACGGTTGGTGTTAAAGCTTAATGATCAACGGTACAGAAAACTTTTACCTGCCAGGCAACACTTGAAAGAGCATGAAGCCAATATAACTTCTTTAAAGAAGCGAATTTTGCGCTGTTACGAATTATTTGAGGATGGACACATTGACAGCAAGGAGCTAAAAAATATGCTCGAAAGGCTTAAATCCCAAATAGCTGTGTTAGAGATGGAACGTGAGGATCTGGAACAAAAGATAGCCTCTGAACCTGAACAACCTATACCGCTCACTCACATTCGCCATGTACTAGCTGATTTTAAACCCGTTCTACAACGAGCATCGCCCTCACAAAAGAAAGCCCTGTTTCAAAGTATACTCACCAAGATCACCCTTCCGAATAACAGAGATATTTCTGGGATGGTCATTCAAGGATCGGAAGCCTTACTTCATTTAGAGATACCAACAAATTTAAAGAAGGAGAGAGTCTGGCAATGAATCATAAATCATCACCAAAAAAAGTTGCTATCTATGCCCGTGTCAGTACAGAAGAACAAGCTGAACATGGATACTCTATTGATGCACAACTTGAGACTCTTAGAAAATACTGTGAGCTGTATAGTAATGAAGTTGTAGATGAGTACGTAGACCGCGGCGTAAGTGGGAAAAGCATCAAAGGACGCTATGAGCTTCAACGGCTTTTGAAGGATGCCGAAGAATCCAAATTCAACGAAGTTATTGTATGGAAGTTTAACCGCATGGCTCGTAAAAATATTGATCTGCTTCATATTGTAGATTTGCTGGAGAAGAATAGTATTACATTCCGATCGTTCTCTGAAAATTTTGATACCAACTCATCTATGGGTCGTTTTGCCCTTCAAATGATGGGCGCAGTAGGCGAGTTGGAGAGAAACACCATTGTGGACAACGTAAAAATGGGTCATAGGCAGCGCGCAAAAATGGGGCTTCATAATGGCAAGGTACCACTTGGCTATACCGTAGTTGAAGGTAACGGAAATTCACGAGAAACTAAATCGGAAATCATCATTGTAGAGGATGAGGCTTCTATTGTCCGCTATATTTTTGAGCAATATGCTACTGGGCATGGACTCAAGACAATTGCTAACGATCTGAATCATCGAGGTAGAAAAACTCAAAAGGGAAATCCATTTTCAACTACCGCTATTCGTGACTTGTTGGATAATCCCATGTTTGTAGGTAAAATTCGTTACAATCAGTACGAGAACTGGGCAGAGAAACGGCGTAAAGGCAAAAGCTCAGAGGTTATTCTAGTTGACGGTCATCATCCACCGATTATTAATAAAGCATTGTGGGAAAAAGTTCAGCTACTCCGGGAAAAGAAGGCCACGTTGCCCAAGAAGCGGTTCGAAGGAGAGTATCTGCTAACTGGACTGATTCGTTGCCCTGAGTGCAGTGCTGCCATGACCGCGAGTCGCACGGTCAATCGGTCGAAGGATGGGGAGAAGATCACTAGGATGTACTATTCCTGTGGTCGGTTTCGAAGCCAGGGCAGCGCCGTATGCCACGCCAACAGCGTACGCAAGGTAGAAGCCGAACAAGCGGTAACTGACCGCATCAGACAAGCCGTAGTCAATCCAGAGATTCTACAAAGAGTTGTCCGTAGCGTCAATGAAAGACGATCTGGACGGATCAAACCGCTGCGTGATGAGTTAGCAGCAGTACAGGCACGTATCACCAGTCTGGAGGATAAGAAACGCAAGTACCTTGAATTGTATGAAATAGACGATATTGACCGCGATATGTTTTCTGAACGCCTGAGCATATTAAACAAGGAGCTGGATACCGAGCTAACCCGTAAGTCAAAGCTGGAATTAGAGCTTCGAGATGATCAGGCTGATCCTGCATCCTACGAGCTTGTACGTTCCCTAATAACGAAGTTCGATGCCCTGCTACGTCACTCCCCATTTCAACAGCGCAAAACCCTGATGCACCTGATTGTGAAGAAGATTACGCTGGACGACAAGAAGCGAGTCAGCAGCGTTGAGCTTGCATTCAACGAGCAAACCGAGAAGCATTTTTTAAGCGTAGCCCCTTCTGCTGAACCAATAGCAGAAGGGGCTTTTCCTTTGTCCGGAAAAGCCCCCCATATCAAACAAACATTAAGGATCATCATTTGATTGATTCTGTACTTAGGTCAGCGTAGCACCCGATGCAACTAAATTCGTAGCTAACGCCCATCCGGTCTCTCCAACAGCCTTGATTAGACCTCTACCTGTATCCTTTAAACTACGCTTCATGGGCGTCCCCTCCTCTTTGGTATCCTCTTTGCAAAGTGAAGTGCCATCCAACCAATATCTCACCAACGAAAGAACGACCAGAGGGACAATGTAGCTTACGAACCCGATTGGATTTGAACCAATTAGCGCCGACCCTAACCTAAATACAGAATGTCTTTGTTTATTTATACGCACGATGAAGACCTTAGTTTCATTCAAGTCGAGATTTATCAATTTTTAGAAGGACACTTCTCATATCCCCCGAACGTATAACCTCCTAAATCTCGCCCTACTTGTGGTATGATTCTCCGCGCTAGCTATAACGGCAAGTCAAAAGCCACCCAAGTACTGGACGGCTCCGTTTTACCACTTTACTGATTAGGCTGAAGGATTAGTAAGGAAGGAAGCAATGTAATGATCATTGATGCGGAAGTCATTCCCACGATTGACTAACATACAAAATTGTTCATTTCGTTGCTCAATTAGACCAACTCCAGAGAACAAATAACCTTTATGTTCACTGACCAACTCTTTCAAATCCTCGAAATAACGAGCAAAGTTAACTGGGGCATTATCAAAGAAATATTCTTCAAAATACACTGTAAAGAAATGATTACCGTCTTGCAGTTGAAGAACTGCTCTTTTCTCGCCCACTTCAACATTTTGAATGTAACCTTCTATACTTCTAGTCCAATTCAAATCATCAACGGTTAAATTGATAAGTGATCTAGTTCTGACAGAAGGCTCCTTAACATTATCCTCTCCACTTGCTAGATCAGCATTTGGACCAGTAGTGGGAACAATATTAACAGAGGTGTTCGAACCTGAGTCTGGATCAACTGTCCGCCTGGGTTTCTTCTTCTTGTTTCCAGATGCAGGTTTCTCAGATCCTGCTGCTTCCTCTTTTCTCTTTTTCCTCAAATTATCGAGTACACTTTTCACATGCTTATCACTTAATTCCATAGTTGATGTTGCCATGGATTTTTGTTTATTGGCTGTTGCTTCTCTTTCAAAGTAATCAATACAATCCTGTATATGATCCTCTTTTTGCCAAGTTTTGAAGTGAGCTCTTACCTTGCCTTTGGGAACGTATGACAATCTGGCTTCGCAACCTAGATAAGTGCAGTACAAATTATTTTTGACATCATTGTAATTTTCGTGTTGCTCAATATTAAAAACTGTGACCATTTCTTCGGTTTCTTTGGTTTTATAATTCGCTTCATAGATTGGCATATACTGCAATCTTCCTTCCTGATTTCTATATTTTGGGACAGGAAGAAATCGATTATGTACCCCCTAGCTTTTTGCCGATCTTACAAAACTCGTTTCTTACTTCCGAACGAAAGGCGAACATAAAATGAACATTTCATGATATCCTTGCCTAGAATGACTGAAATCTGTTAGTATAAACTCATCGTGAATGGAAACGGGTAATTGTATTAAGTATGAACTCTCAATGTGGGGACATTGAGAGACTTACCGAACGGACATTGAAATACTTCTGTCCCATTATCATTTTATAATTTGCTATACTTAAAGTCAAAAAGGCTAAAGTCGCTATTAGGCGATTTCAGCCTTTTTTCGTCCAAATTTCTCCAAAAGACGACACTGGGCTCCTACAATCTCTCTTTTTCTTGTTAGCACTCTGTTTTACTGAGTGCTAGAAAATTAATATACGACATTAGACTCTTACTACCGATTTGAGCTAACTCTGGTCTGGAGGATCTCATATGTACATCATTCAAACAAAAAACGACATTAGTTCTCCGGTGGTTAGTTTCTTGACTACTCCTCTTCGAGTAGCCTAGTAAGAGTCTATATTTCAATTACATTTCTGCCTTCCAATGCGTTAGAAAGTTGTTGAAGATTAGCAAATGGACTGCTGGAAACAATTTTACTAAGTCCCTGCATACCTATGTTTACCATCTCCTTATCTCCTAATTCAAGACCACGATCTATTATTTCAAATGATTTATTAATAGCAACTTTACGCTCTTCAAAAATCGAGTCGAATACTTGGTGATAAAGTTCATATTTACTTTTGATTTCAAAGAGAGCAACTTCTTTTTGTGCCTCTAGTTTAGCTAGTTCTAAACTTGTAAATTGTTTCTCTTTGTACGCCTCGCCCAATAAGTTAAATAAGTGCAATACATCAGGAGTAGGAATAATCTTTGCGGTTTCTCCTAATTTAACAACAGCCTGTTGAATTTGCTTATCCTTCATTACCTTCTTAAACAATTAGATTCCTCCTAGTTCTTCGTCAAAAACAGGTGTATCAATCATAGCTGCAAAATCGGATGCAATACCACCTATATAAGAAATATGCTTTAGATCATTTTCTGAATAATAGCTTCCCCGAAACAAATTCCTACGGAACCAACGAACAAGTTTAGAAATGATAAAGAATCTATTTAAGTGACGAAGAGTTTCTCTTAATTCACTTTCGAAAACAGATTGCGCCTTATCAATTGCAATAATGAGTTCATTAGATCGTTTTTCTATAAGTTTCATTTGAAGTATGTTACCTTCCATTTGATCAATATAACCAATTACTCTATACATTTCTCTTTCAATCTCATTAATTTTCTTGTTAGCATTAAGGTGACTAAACACGCCAAGTAATGCAAGAGCAGGAATTGCAACGATCCCTCCAATAACAGCGGTTCCAGCAGCCATGCCACCGCCACCAGCAGCAATTGCCCCACCACCAAACCAAGCTAGAGTAGCGTTCGTGGCTGCTGCTCCTGATAGACTAGCAATCGCTGTACCGGTTGAAGCTGCTCCAAATGTTGTGACGAGTGCCCAAGTCCCCAAGGCAGTCCCAACACCTGCTGACACACCTTTAGTAGCTGACATTGCGATTTGCCCAGCGGTTATAGTTGTTTCAATTCTTTTGAAGTCAATCATCTCATATTGATTTCCATAACTTCTAGATACAACATCTCGGTCTTTTCCCTTTAAATTCTTAGAAACCTTACTAATTTTCTTTAAACTCTTAACAGCTTTAACCTTGACTTGAATAACGTTCTCTAATGTTATATCCACATCTCTTCGTTTAGACTCCATTTCAGTATAAAGCTGTTCATATTGGATCTTTAAATCCTCAAACTCAGTAATCTTACGTTCAACACGCCCGTGTGCTCCAAAGGTGACTACATTTTTAAAAAAACTCACTGATAGACTCCCCCTGATTTTCTCTTATAAAGCTATGGTTTTAATATTCCTAATTCGGAAAACCCCTGCAGAACTTCGAAAAACTGACCTCAGCCCTTATTTAAAACATTAAAAATTTGAATTGTGCCTTTCAAAACTAATGTAATAATACTACTATATTCCAGTAAATTGAACAAAAAATTTGCTTCACTTACACACGTACACAAAGAATTTCGCCCTACTTGTGGTACGGTTCACCCCGATTTATCTTCACTGCGCGATAAATCTGCTCCACCAGCACCAGCCGCATAAGCTGATGCGGCAAGGTCATGCGCCCGAAGCTCAAGCGCTGCTTCGCGCGGCGCAACACCTCATCGGAGAGCCCATGGCTCCCTCCGATGACAAACACGACATGGCTCGTCCCATATGTGCCGAGCTTGTCGATCTCCACAGCCAGCTCCTCGGAACTCCAGAGCTGGCCATCCAGTGCGAGCGCGACGACGTGCGCCTCGCTCTTCACATGCGCGAGGATGCGTTCGCCCTCGCGCTCTTTTACCGCCCGAACCTCAGCTTCACTCAGGGTATCGGGCGCTTTCTCGTCTGCGACCTCGATCATCTGAAACTTGATGTACGGGGCGAGTCGCTTGGCATATTCCTGAATGCCCAGCGTTAAATATTTTTCCTTCAATTTGCCTACGCCAATAATTTGAATCAACATATGATCATTCCTCCTGAATCATTGTCCTCGCACACAATCGATCTATAATCCAAATGCTCCTATCGTACCATTCATCATCGTTCATATACTTCACTAAAGTTACTCTAAACCTCAAATTTACTTCACTCACAGCATATTACGCATTTCCTTGCACGTTATGTACAATGGTTAAGCATCTTTTGCATTCATCGTTAGTATACACCTTTACATCTTTATATCTGGTAGGCTCTTAGAATGCCGCATAAAGTTACCAGCATCAAGCAAAGCCACTCCCTTATTACGCACAAAACTCTAACGATCACCATGGACCTATGTCAAGAAAGTAGACACTTACGCGACGGATTTGTCCGTAAATTTCTTCGCAAAACGAGCAGGGGAAAGATAACCTAGTGCACCATGCATTCGCTTGCGGTTGTAATAGAACTCAATGTACTGGTAAATGGCGTTATAAGCCTCTTCTGGATTCTTAAAACGAGGGTTACAGTAAATGAGTTCCTTCTTCAAAATACTGTGCCAAGACTCGATACATGCGTTATCGTAACAGTTTCCTCGGCGGCTCATACTGAGTTCCATACCATACGATTTCAGTTGCTCCACGTATTCTTTTGACGTGTACTGCGAGCCACGATCCGAGTGATGGAGCAGTCCTGGAGCGGGGCGTTTGGCCCGGTAAGCATCATTCAATGCATCGAGCACCAGGCTCGTTTCCATATGGTTGTACAGACGCCAGCCTACAATTTCACGCGTACACAAATCCAGAACACTGGCGAGATATAACCGGCCTCCTCGGCAGGGAATGTAGGTGATATCGGTGACCCATGCGGTGTTCGGTTTGGACGTTTGAAATTGCTGGTTCAGCGTATTGGGTGCAATGGGATGATGATGGTTAGAATTCGTTGTTTGGACACGATACCGTGGACTGTGCACGGAACGAAGATTCATTTGACGCATGTATATACTGACGGTACGGGAAGAGATTTTGTATCCTTCCAGATGGAGCGCATACGTAATTTTCGGACTTCCACACCGCTTCTGGTGGTCGTAGAAATGAAACCGAATACGCTTCATGATCTCAGCTCTCCGGTGCTGTTGCTTGCTTGTTCGATCCATCCGCCATTTGTAATATCCGCTCCGTGACACATGTAACAGGGTGCACATCTTCTCCAAAGAAAACAGGGAGCGATGGTTTTCCACAAACTGAAATCTTAGTTCTTTGGTTTGCTGAAGATGTGCACTGCTTTTTTTACGATAGCCAGTTCCTCTTGCGTGTCCGCAAGGGTATGTTCTTTCTCTTCAAGTAACCGGCGCATTTCTTGGAGCTCAGCTTCCAGCTCTTTCACTCGATCTACGCTAGCTACGGGCTCATGTTTAAGTTCACGATACTTGCCCATCCACTGGTGTAATGTACTTTTTGGAATGTTGAGTTCTTCTGCCAAGTCTCCGAGTGTCTTGGTCTGTTCTTGAATAAATTTTACCGTTTGTTTCTTGAATTCTTCATTGTATCGTTGCCGTTGTTCTCCCATATGGACACACCTCCGTTAGCCTTATTATCCTTCTGTCCGTTAACGGGTGTCCACTTTTTATTCTAGCTCCACCACAAACCTTATTTCGCACAAATCGCCCACTTTTAAAATCTAACGATCACAGATGACGCTATTTCCGCCAAACTGTGCATTTTTCACCCTGTTTGAAGCAATTTTATCAAAATAAGCTCTCTACGGATCGTTAGAATTTCACCATGCTCATTTTCCCCAAATAAGGCTTCTCATGATCGTTACAATTCGCAAGTGCCCGAGTTACGCCCAATGTCCTAGCCCTTTCCCATTCTGTCTTGGCCGCTCCTCAGCTCCTCTTGTCACTTTCATTCTCTTCGCTCTACCTCTTGCCGCCCCTACCCATTAGCTCGCCAGCCCCCATACTCTCCTCGCCACAGCCGCTCACTCCCCACAAATGCAAAAAGAGCGCTCAACACGCTCTCTCTACACCTTGCTTGATGTTCATACCGGATCGAACCAAGTCTAACGCCAGAAGCACTACCGCTACTCCGCCATGCACAACGACATAATCACATAGCAACAACCAATAGCACACCTGGCGGCTTGCTCTACAGTACGCTAAACGACAAGGAATTCCGCGTGCTGATCGCACTCAGCGCATTTGGCAGGCGGGTCCCAGTCGGCAAATTCCGTCTCCTTCAGATCCACGATATCCGGAGCGTCCTCATATTCATCCACAAACATGTCGATGGCAATGTCCACGTGTTCTTTGCATACAACGTACATCCGTTAAGCATCCTTTCTGTCACCAGCTATGTTCCCGATTCACAACCGCTTATCCCATTACAGGATAGCCACTTCTCAGTTCTATCACACCTGCCGCGGAAAAGAAACCCCCACCTCGCAGATCCGTGCAAAAACATGCCTCTCTTTCACTGAAATGGCCTTTCCTCTTAGCATAGGCAGATATATCTTTCCCTTTCCTGTCTTACCAAACACAAAAACCCAAAATTTAACCTACAAATCCTAGATAGCAATGCACATGTACATGCACACACTTAAGAATGCTACTCCGACTTATCCAATCCCCTGCTATTCTTGCTCTATTTCACCCACGTTCTCCCGTTGCCTTCGAGCTTAGCCTTTAATCAAATCCTGCTCGCCCACCTTACCAAGGCAAACCACCGCATATAAAAAAGCACCCCCTCAACGATACCCACCCACAGGTATCCTTGCTGGAATGCTTCAACTTTATTTTTAACTTCAAGCGTACATTCACGCTTTTGCTCTTACCCTTGCTTTGCCCTTGTCGTTGCCTTTACTCTATCTCTGATCTTGTCCTTACTCTTATCTTTACCTTACGGTATCCCTACCCCTCAGCTCCCAGCCTACTCCAATCCCGACTGAGCCTTCGTAAGTAATTTACCGCCTTGGAAAGCAATTACTGCGTTGCCGCCGTTGCCAGCTGTACCTTTATAGTTGTACACAACCATGTTCTCCGCTTCACTCAGCGCTTCACCTTCGCCGCCAAGAATGTCAATGACATCTTCTAAGCTCATGCCGACCTCCAGCTTCTCATACTGGGCAAACGTAATCAGCACACCGTCCCCTTTTCCAGCAGAACCGTTATTTCCTACAGCTGTTGGTGCCTTGCCACCTGTACCTTGTCCAACAACGCCAGCTGTATCAAATTCATTCAGCTTTTTCTCGAGTGCAGCAATTTTCTGCGCTTGCTCATCGCTTTTGATTCCTTGTTCAGTCAGCTTTTTCTCCAGCCCAGCAATCTTCTCCTGCAATGCGCTCGTATCTACAGATGCAACAGGTGTGCTCTCTGATCCACAAGCCGATAGCAACAGCATCGATAATGCCAATCCTGTTCCGCCAAGTACCTTTTTCTTCAATAGATTCATCTCCGAATCCCTCCATTTTCAGATTAGCCAGCCAGATCACACGTTATCCAGCTGTTATTTGCAACAACGATCTATGTAAACACATTAAGAACAGTTTACCATACAGGCAAACAAATGTATCTGCGCCTTTCGCTCCAAGTCTTTCTTTCTAATTGCATCCTGTCCTACCCTCAGGTTCTACCTCATACCTCATGCCCCATGAACATAAAAAGAGTGGTCAGATATTCTGATCACTCTCTCTACTCTCATCTTGTCTCATGATCATCTTATCAGTATGACCATGTTCTATAACATATGATCATTGCAGCGAAAACAACCTGCACTTCTTATCCCACTGTCGCAGCCATACAAACTTCACAAGCCTTTACTCCGGCTTATCCGTAAGCTTCACAGAGATCTTCTCCGCTTTACCATCCCGATAGAACGAAATCTCTAGCGTATCGCCGATCTTTTTCTTATCGTACAGGAATTTCCGCAGGTCCAGCGTGGATGTAATTTTTTGCCCATCGAATTCCGTAATCACATCGTTCAGCTTCATGCCTGCCTCGGATGCCGGGCCGGAAGCCTCCAGCACGACCACACCGCTATCGATGTGAGATGGCAGCTTAAGGTCTTTCCGCTGATCATCGTCGAGTGGAGCGTACGGATTGCTCAAATCAACAGTGTACACGCCCAGATAAGGACGGGAAACTTTGCCGTTCAGCAGAAGGGAGTCCACCGTTTTCATTACTTCGTTCATCGGAATGGCGAAGCCAAGACCCTCAACGCCCGTATCCGAAATTTTCATCGTATTAATGCCTACGACTTTGCCGTTCAGGTCAACCAGTGCTCCACCGCTGTTGCCTTCGTTAATCGCCGCATCCGTCTGAATTACGTTTTGCTCCCAGTCGTATACCCCATCCTGATTAATGGATACAGGTAAAATCCGATCCGTGTAACTAACGATCCCCGATGTCAGTGTACCGCCCAGTCCCAGTGGGTTACCGATTGCCAGGACGGTTTGGCCGCGTTGTAACTTGCTGGAATCACCGATTTCTGCCGCAGCTCCGAGGCCTTTATCATCGGTCGACAGTACCGCAATATCGCTCACCCGATCTTTACCAACCAGTTTGGCTTTATGCGTTTCCCCGTCCACCGTCACGATCTCCAGATCACTGGCACCTTCCACGACGTGGTGATTGGTCATAATGTAGGCTTTGCCATCTTCTTTTTTGAAAATAACCCCGGAACCCAGCGCGGAATCCTCCATCGACAGGCTGCTGCCTGTTTTATGATTCACGATGCTGACAACCGAAGGACGTACTTCTGCCGCCGCATTGATGATGCGGTCGTACGGATCAGCCACCTGTGCTGTCTGTGCAGTTCCACCACCCTGACCTGCTGCATTCGCCAGAGGCAACTGCGTTGCAGGCTGGCTGATGAAGCTGAACAGTGTAACCGTCACGAGGGAACTGATTACCGAACTGATCACAGCTACCTTAACGGTAGAACTGAATTCCGAGCGTGATTTACGCGGATTGCTCCAGCGATCACGTGCGCGTCTTCCGCCTCCCGGGCGGATGATCTGTAGTTTGCCTTTCTGTTCAGGTTCGGCGCGTCTTGATACCTTGGTTGAATAAAAATCGTCTCCAAACAATCCCATCGTGATCCTCTCCCCTTCGTTGTCACGCATCAAGACCCTGACTGCCGCCCAAGTTATAACATGGAAGACCGATGGTACTTCGCGTTCCCCATGCTTTTTTGCATGTTCACAAACTGGCCTTGCACACCGCCGCCTCCCAAACCAAATCGGGAACAGAGGTTTATATACAACAGAATGGCACTCCATCCCGTGTGTTCTATCAATCATATTCTCGCCTACTGCGAGATTTGAGATTCCATTTCATACGCAAAAACAGCCAAAATCATATTACTCCTTATATACTAAACACTTTATATCCAAAAAAGTTGCATAATTACGTAAATAAACGTAAATTTTCGCGATAACTCACTTAACAATAAAGGTTCATACTATCTATCACCACAAAATGGGATGCGCTAAGCGCTGTTCTCTCGAATTCATAAAACTTTTTCAGTCCATTTTCAGTCCAAGTTCCAGACAGAATAGCTACAGTTTCAGCATACACATCCTGCCAGGAGAATGTTAGAGGCAAAAAGAGGAATGATTTCCACCCAGCCTGACTACAATAATAGTAAAAGAACAATTCAAAGCTTCATAGAATGAAGGAGGATTCCACAATGGAACGCACACGAACACTCACAGCAATGGACGAAGTGCATATGGCGGCCAAGCTGGCCGATCTCAAAGAAGAGCATTACCGTAATACACTAGCACTTAGCACCATCATTGAACTGCTTATTGATAAAGGCATCCTCACACGCGAGGAAGTGGAGCGCAAAGCCGCCGAACTGGACAGCTTTATGGCTCACCCACCCTATCCCATGGTGTAGGACGATCATAATACGTATCACAGAGCTTGAACTCATGATCCCGATAAAAACAGCCACGGCTTTCCATGGCATCGCGCACCGACATTTTAGCCAAATCCATCATATTATGATCCCGGCTGAGATGTGCCAGATACGTACGCTTGATGCGTCCGTTCATCAGTTCACTAAGCGCCGCACCTGCGGCTTCGTTCGACAAATGCCCGATGTCACTCAAAATCCGGCGCTTGGTGTTCCACGGATACCGCCCCATACGCAGCAATTCGACATCATGATTCGCCTCCAGCACGAGCACATCCGAGTCCGAGATCGCATCGCGAACCTTGTCGCTCATATATCCGAGGTCTGTCGCGACGGACAGCTTCTCACTGCCATCATCGAACGTGTAACCAACCGGTTCAGCCGCATCATGTGATATTCCGAAAGACTCCACGCGCAGCGAGCCAAAATCATGCTTCTCACCCGTTTCAAAAATCCGCCGGTTCTCCTCCGGGATCGCTCCGACTGACTTCTCCAAAGCCGCCCACGTATTCGTATTTGCATAGATCGGTAAATTATATTTCCGAGACATCGCGCCTAGTCCTTTAATATGATCCGAATGTTCATGTGTCACCAGAATGCCATCCAGTTCCGTTCCCGAAATCTCCCGTTCGAGAAACAATGCCTCCAGCCGCTTCGCGCTAAGACCCGCATCAATCATGAGTGAAGTGCCCCCATGCTGAATGACTGTGGCATTACCTGTCGAACCACTGGATAACACCGTAAAATATATCCCCATAACGCATTACTCCCCTGGTTTATCTGACTTGGGACTGAATACGTCCCCACTGATGCCCTGCACGTACAACACTTCGCCACTTTCCAGAACGAACCGCCATGCCGGCATCGCTACCTGTATATCTGAATTGAACAACTGGCCGTAGTAGCCCAGCTGAATATCTTTCACAATTGCATCGTTTGGCAAAAAGTTTTCGATCAGCGTTCCCAGCGCCTTTGACGCCGGAAGTACCTGCTGATCGCTCTCCTCGGCGGTTGTAATCCGCACGGGAGTCTGATGATATCCCGTGATTTTCTGATCGCTGTAGAACAGCTCCAGACTCACGTTAAAGAGCGGCCACTTCCCGTCCACCAGCGGGTGGAGCACAAAAGCCCCATCCTCCGCCATCAGCTGGTCCAGCCGGTACGAGCTGATTTGCGGAATCTCCGCCTGCAACGCGTCCGTCAGCTCGCTTGGCGAGAAGATCAGCTTGCTGTCCACCGGCTCCTCCAGCTCTACTTCAATACCCGACTTGTCCTCTTCGGTGAACTCATAGGACAACTTCGGCAGCTTCGGCGTCTCATTTGGGATCGGTGCCAGCACTTGAATGCCCTTCTCTTCCATTGCCTGCTGTGTATTATCCGCGAGCGAGGTGAAGTCCAGATTGGCTCCAGCTGTCTCTCGCGCATCCATCCAGATCTGATATCCCAGCACCAGATTCAGCAGCAGAAATGCATAAATTAATACATTTTTCGCCCGTCCCCAATCCAGACCATTCACCTCCTTATTTACCTGATCGTCTAGTATAACCTTGCTTCCACGTTGCCGACGCAGCCTCGTATCCTAATAACCTGTGGCCAGCCACACGTTTCGCCTTCTTGTTCAGTTACTTAAAGTTTGGTTACTGAAAGTTTGTTTTGGCTCGTTTTGAGTTTGTGTTTGGCTTTGTTTACCTCTAAGCCCATGGCACTTTCAGGCTAACGATCACCAGGAACCTTATTTGCCTCATTTCAGGCTCATTTTAATTCTAACGATCACCAGAAACCTTATTTCGTGTAAATTCAGACTTTTCAGCCATAATTAGCCCCATTTCACTGAAATAGCGTCTGTGGTGATCGTTAGATTTTCAAAGCCTCGCAATTCTAGCCTATAACGTCAATGGTGATCGTTAGGATTTCAGCCGCGCATATATGCTTTCGATTTAATTCCAGCTTCTAATTTTCCCGTTTATAAAAGGATAACATCCTTCTTGTGTACTGCTAAGACACCGTCGTTTCCTCACCGTTGCCAAAACGGATCACCCAGACCGGAATCAGCTTCAGCCCATCTTCTATCGCCGATGGACGATACGCCGGGTACACGTCCACAACTTTGCGGTTTTCGCCCGCTACTTTGCGAATCAGATTTTTCAGCTTATCCCCACCAGGCAGTTTGATCGACTTTTTGGCTTCCGTACCTTCGTTCAAATATTCCAAGGATCGCTCATAGCTCGACACAGTCTCTTGTTGCATCTCCATGTTGATGGTGCCAAAGCGGAACTGCATCAAGTCCATAATTGGAAAACTGCCGTAATATTGCTGGAACTGCAACTGCGTTTTGTTGTCAGCCGATCTCAGCATCATGCGTGATCGCCCTTTCCAGCCGCCATGCTGATTGACAAAATCAACTGCTGACAGCGCATCCTTGGACGAATCACTCTGTCCCGCAGGTGGTGCTGCCGGGTCTGTATAGCTAATCCATCGCTGCTCCTGTTTCACCTGCAGACTACGTTTGCTGTCGGTATAGATCTCTGATCCATCCTTTTCCCGGATGTTCCGGGTCATGCTTGGATCTGTGAATAGACTGCGCTGCATCTGCTCCACGGTGAACTGTCCTGTCGGCACACTTGCCTCAATCGCATCCAGGGCCTGCGCGGGAATATAATATCCACCTGACATCAGCGTGTACGGTGTCCAGCTCGTCCCAAAGTCGACATGCTGCTTCACATCCTGTACTGTTAAATCCGCCTGTGTGGCCTCATAGACGACATCTCCCTTTGCACTGAAAAACAGTGCTTGAGCCTTCGTCTCATTCGGGGTTGTGTATATAGCAATGCGGTTGATAGTCTCTCCCTGAAAAAGAGAATCCGTGCCCAGACGCATTACGCGCTGTAACAAAGTCACCGGCATGCCTTCCTTAAACGATAACTCAAAGCCGGGACTTTCCTTGCGAATCTGATCCCAGTTCACCGACTGCACACTACGCCGCTGGAAATCTTCGAACGTCCGGCCTTTTAACCTGGAATAGATCAACTGATAGAATGTGTTTCCTGGATAAAACACGGTATGTTTGTCTTGGCCCAGATGAATAATCATCTGATCCGGAAAGATTAACTCCTCAATATTACGCTCCTGACCCATATTCTCGGTCTTCACGTAGTTTGTCTCGGAGGTCACAACAGAGTCACCGCCTCCAGGCAAACGATAGATCAGAAAGTAACTTTGAATCAGGCTGGCTGCAACCAGCGAAGCAAGCACCAGAGATTTAATCCGTTCCTTCAAGGTGCTCACCCCCTTTATCACGCATCGGCAATGTAAAAGTTACCGTTGTGCCAACATCTACCTCAGACTCCAGCGAGATGCTACCATCATGTGCTTTTACAATTTCCCGGGCAATGGACAACCCGAGCCCTGTGCCCCCCATGCTACGGGAGCGTGCTTTGTCAACGCGATAAAAGCGTTCAAATATCCGATCCAGATCTCGCTGTGGAATACCCATACCTGTGTCGGATACCGAGATCGCTAGCGTATGTTCATCGCTACGCCGAGCTGCAATCGTGATGGTGCCGCCCTCCAGCGTATATTTCAATGCATTGGACACCACATTGTCCAGAACCTGATCAATCTGATCCCGATCCATTGGCACTGCTGGAATATCATTCTCCACAGACAGGACAGACTGAATATCCTTCTGATGCATCTGGAAGGAGAAGCGATCCGTCACTTCCTCCAGCATCTCCAAAATATCGATAGGCTGCTTGCGCAACAAAGCTTCCTTGGAATCCAGCCTGGACAGGTGCAACAAATCCGTTACCAAACGGATCATGCGCTCCGTCTCATTCTGAATAACACCCACAAAACGTTCCGCAAGTTGCGGGTCTTCCAATGCCCCATCATCCAGTGCCTCCGCGTAACTTTTAATTGTGGTGAGCGGTGTACGCAGCTCATGTGATACATTCGCCACGAATTCACGCCGCGAGGCCTCAAGCTCCTCCTGCTCCGTTACATCCTGAAGCACCGCAATCGTGCCGGTGATCCCCAGCTCACGCCGATGAACCGGTGTGAACGTCATGCGAATGACGACGGGCTCCTCCTGGCCTGCCGGAGCAATCTGGAGAAGCGTTGAGCCGGTAAAACCGCTCGCCAGCGCTTCCGCATCTTCCGGATCAATACCCAACAGGACGGCTAAATGTCTGCCTTCAATATCGGATGGACGCATGCCGAGAATGCTGCTGGCACGGCGGTTGACCAGAATGACTTTGCCGTACTCATCCGTTGCAACAACACCATCACTCATATTGGTCAGGATGGATGTCAGCTTCTCCTTCTCCTCCTCGTTCTGAGAGAGGGCATCCCGCAGCCTGCTAGTCATATAGTTAAATGCCCGGCTGAGTTGTCCGATCTCATCTGTCCCAAATACCGGCGTCTGCTGGTCAAAGTTTCCTTCCGCAACCGCGGTTGCCCGCCTTGTCACTTCCTTAATTGGTTGAGTAATCGTATGAGACAGAATAACACCAAGCACCGCGGTTAACACGAGGGCAATCAGAATACCCGAGATAAAAATCTTGTTAATGCCCTCCATCGTTGCGTACAGCTCGTTCATCGATGCGGCGATGTAGACCGCACCAATAATTTTGCTGCCGGATAATACCGGTTTAGCTACGACTTTTTTACGAACATTATCCTCGTCTACGATATATTCCTCATTATCCCGAATACCTTGCAACGCACGGCTGACAACAGTTTGGGTATTTTTTCGCCCGATATAATCGGAATGTGAACTTAGCGAGGTAGTAAGCACCTTGCCGCTGGCATCCAGCACCTGAATCTCGGCACCGTTGATGTTAAACAGATTGTTAACCAGTACACGCAGACTCTCTGTTTTGTCCTCACCAGCTTCTGCCTCTCCACCAGCCATCGTCTGACCCACCAACACTGACAGCATTTCTGCTCGTGCTTGCAAATCCTCCGTAAAGTTACTGGTGAGCGAGTTCTTCATCGCACTTACGAAATAAACGCCGATCAATTGCATCGCAATCAGGATCAGCAGTACATAAATAATAATTAACTTCGCCTGAATCGTTCGAAAGAACGAAAATTGCGAGAAACGACCCATTATATCCCCACGCTTTTGGCACTGCGCACGAGATAACCAAGCCCCCGGCGAGTCAGAATCGTTTCCGGCTTGCTCGGATTTTCTTCAATCTTCTCCCGTAGCCTGCGGATCGTCACATCTACTGTACGCACGTCGCCAAAATATTCGTATCCCCATACGGCTTGTAGCAGATGCTCTCGCGTCATGACCTTGCCTGAATGCTTGGCCATATAATAGAGCAGTTCATACTCCCGATGTGTCAGATCAAGCGGTTCCCCGCCCTTGTACGCCGTATACATGTCCATATCAAAAGCCAGATCAAAGAGCCGCAATATCTGCCTCCCTTCTTCCTCCGGCGCTTCTACAATCGCTGCAGGTTTCTGTTGTCTGCGCATCTGAGCCTTAACCCGTGCGAGCAACTCCCGTGTGCTAAAAGGTTTGGTCACATAATCATCTGCACCTAGTTCCAGACCGAGCACTTTGTCGATCTCCCCGTCTTTGGCTGTCAGCATAATAATCGGGATCTCCAGATGAGCACGCACCTCGCGGCACACATCCATCCCGTCCTTGCCCGGAAGCATCAGATCCAGAAGCATCAGATCCGGTTTCTCGGATAACGCCAGTTCGACCGCACGAATACCATCAAACGCACAGATGACCTCGTATCCCTCTTTTTCCAAATTAAACTTCAAAATGTCTGCGATGGGCTGCTCGTCGTCCACCACCAAAATCTTTCCCTGCATCGGCTGAATTCACCCCTATATCCTGCTTAATCCGCCACTGGCGTTGTCTCTCTAATCTATTTTTATTGCTTATAGTCCATATCGTGTTGTGCATTAAATATAATCAACGATTTATACTCTCTAGTTTAACATACCTGAGCTACCGTCACATCCCGATACCCCTCTTGGAAGACGTTTCCTGTAAAAATATTTCACATCAAAAAACAAGGCCAGCTTTACAGCGGGCCTTGTTCTCAATCTTAGCATCGTTACGCGATGCCTCGTGTCCTATGCTTAATCTCCTGCTCTATCCTTAATTCAGATAGGTCATCGGATTTTCTGCTGAACCATTTTTCAAAATCTCAAAATGCAGATGCGTTCCTGTGGAACGTCCGGTATTGCCCATTACGCCAATGCTGTCACCCTTCTCCACCACTTGGCCAACATCCACACTGATGCTGTTCAAGTGACCATAAAGCGTTTCATATCCGTTACGATGGTTAATGATGATGACATTGCCATAACCGCTCTTCTGTCCTGCAAAAGTAACTACACCTTCATCTGCAGATTTCACATCGCGATTACCGACCAGATCGACACCTTTGTGCTGACGTCCCCAACGTTGACCGAAGCTGCTGCTCATCGTCGCATTGGATACGGGCCATGCAAACTGCCCTGTGCCTTCGCCAACCACTTTGGTTCCACTAAGCACAACTTCAGTCACAGCTGTTTTGAGAACTTCCTGACCCAGCCATTCTTCCCGAACGACTTCGCCGTTTTCTTTGGTGATGCGATACTGCATGTTTTTCAGCCCGCTTTGGCCTGGACGAACCACTTTCGTCGTACCTGCCTTCAGATCAGCGCTCTTACGTACCTCAACCTGAGGTTTCACTTCAATCTGCTCTACCACTTGTTCCACAGATTTAACCGTAATCGCTGGCTTCGGTACAGTGAGAGTCAACTCTTGTCCAATCTGGAGTGATGTCTCCTTGATGCCCGGGTTATGTTTGCGAATCTCGCTTTGCGTAATTTCATATTTGGCTGCGATGGAAGAGATCGTATCTCCTTCACGCACCACGTAGGTTACAGGCGCGTCTTTACCAACGGTTAAAGCTTTAACCGCCTCGGACACATCCCATATTTTATTTGGATCTGCCTTCACCGTATCTGTTGTTACATCTTCCTTGATGTCTACAGATTTTAACGTTGTGCTTGGGCCTTGATCCTTTTTAGAGGAGTTAGCTGATACCGACTTGGTCTTCAGTGAGCTTCGCACAGCCGATGCCGGTATGTATTTGCTCTGTACTTGCTGCAGGATCTTGTCTGCCGTTTCCTGATCCTTCACAATTCCGACAACTTCACCGTTTACTTTAAGCTCCACGCCTTTGGCATAAGCCGTTAACATGTTTCCCAGTTTGTCCAGCGTTTCCTCGCTGTTCACTTCCGGTTTATATGCTCTTACCGTCTCGGTTGTGATACCATCTGTGTTCAGCACCATATCCGCATCCGGATACTTAGCGCGGTATTCTTTCGTTTTTTCGGCAAACAGTTGCTGCAACTGTGCCTCGCTTGTAATCGTACCAATCTCGTTGCCTTTAACCATAACCTTATAATAAGGGACTGTATTTGAGGCTACATATTGTTTGACTCCAAATCCAACTGATACTGCAATTAGAATGCCACATGCTGTGGTAATGATCCATTTGCGCGATGACAGAATTCTTTTCTTATTTGAACTGAAGTTGGACATACTCATGCTGTTTTTGTCTTCGGCCGTCCGGTGTTCTCCGGATTGTTCGTGTACCCGGTGTTGATCCGGTTGGCGTTTGCCTCTGAAACCTTTCATGATTCTCTCCTTTTCAGCATTTCTTAATCCGCATGTTCTATCAGACATCACCTTCAGGTGAGTCTTATGCAAGTAAGCTTAATGTTATCATTATTGTAAAAGCAGGACTTTAGCTGCGCTCGTAAAAGTGTCAAAATTTTAACCTTTTATCACACCCGTATACTTTAACACAGGTTTTACAGTCATTTCAACTTTTATCATCACATCACAAAGCCGCGTCCTATCTGGTTTTCCTCAAATATCCATCGTTTGGAGCATATGTTCCATCCTCCATTATGCCTCAACTCCTACTGTACTATGTACTTTTTATCCCAATCTATGACTAGGTTCTAAGACCTACTAAATTACATTATAATTTTCATGTAAATACAAAAAAATCTTTCATCAGATCAACTCTGATGAAAGATTTAAATAATAGCTTTATTCGGTTCATGAAGGGGCAATCTCATCTACCCTAACCATTCATGATTCATTTTCTTATTTCTTGACTGCGCCTATGATAAAGCGCTTCTGCTGCAAGTCCCAGAATCCATATTGCTCCATCTCCAGATGGATCTGCCATAACGGTTCACGGAATCGGTCTATTGTAAAATCAGGAACCTGCCAAGGAATTGTCTTTAGATAATACACCAATGCTCCAATATCATAGAAACGTTGGAAAGGTGAAGCCTCATCCTGTTCCCAGATGTGGAAACCACTTTTCAGCAATTGATCAGCCGCAAAATCCAGCTCCCATCCAGCATAATCAGATGGCATCGGAATGCCTAATCGATCATTAATCTCTCGGCAATCAGACCAGCCAACCTGCTGTGTCAGGAACACTCCACCATCTGAAAGCACGCGCCAGACTTCTCGTGGATCATACGATTCATGCCGATTGAGGATTAAATCAAATTCCCCCTCTGCAAAAGGAAGCTGGGAATCATCCGTTACAGGATATACGTTTACACCTAAAGGGCTCAGACGTTCCTTCGCAACGGCTATGTTTGGAGTGTATCCTTCGGTTGCACAAGTGTATGAGGGTAAAGGAAGTAAACTCGACAGTACCTCGCCACCGCCTGTGCCCATATCCAGCATCCGCTTCGCATTCTGCATGCAACGCCGTGCCATCTCACCGTAAGACCAAGGAAGCCCGCCACTCTGCATCCGCTTGCTACCCGTAATATATCCAAAATCCCAACCATGAAAGGGCTGTTCTGCTTCCTGTAATCCTTGTTCAAACCGTCCCTTTATTTCAACAAGCTGTTCAGCCGACATCCTTGACGTTGTATTCGTTTTATTTATAGAACCTGTAGTATTAAATGTATTCATATTTATTAGGCCTCCAATAGTCCATTTTCATGCTCTTCTCCGATATCGGTACAGCGTACCTGTGGTACAAAGGCATGAACGGAGGGCCACGACTCCGCGGCATTGGAGCCTGTGCTAATGAGAGGTTCTGTTGTTATATATCGTGTTCTTTACGGTTCGTTCTCATATGTTCTTCCTCCTGAGTAGGTACGTTCTCTACTATTTCATGCAATTATATGGGAAACGAGTTGTGCATTTCAATAAGGATGTAACATTTCTCCAGTCTAGATTGTTGTCCTACTTGGAGGATGCGGGGCGAAAGAAGGTACAGCGCCCCTTCTTATTCCGCTTGTAGTACTTGCATCAAATCATCGTACTCTTCACTAGTGAGGTATTTCGAGATAACCTGCTCAATCTCTCGCAGTTCCTGCTCGGTCAATCCACCCTCCATTGCTCCTGAGATCTGTTGCATTTCCTTTTGGGGGAGCTTGTTCATCAACAGAGTGAAAATACGTTCTTTTTCCTCTGTCGGTAATTTATTTTTGGCGCCTGTAATGTCATCTGGTGTAACAACGATTGTATCATTACCCGTTGCATTGTCACTGTTCGTTCCTTGACTACTTGACGTATCACTTCCAGCCGCTGATCCATTGCCATCTAATGCTCCGTTTCCAGAATCACCACTCGTCCCTGCTCCACCCGTTTCATCGTTGCTAGATGTTCCAGAGTTCGTCTTTCCTGTGGCCTGATTCGATCCTTCTGGAATATCCTCCTTACCTTTGTCTACTCCAGCATTCCCCTCACTCGTACCGTTGCCCATCACCGAAATTGAATTCTCCGGAGCTTTTTCCTCTTCCGTTCCGGCCGGCTGATCTGTTGGCTTATTCCCGGGTTTATCTCCCTCGCTGGACTGCTTGCCCTGCTTACCTCCCAAGGCCCCCTGAAACATGCCCATCAGACCCATAGGCTGACCTTCCCACTGTATATTAAAGCTGGCAAGCAATGACTTGGCATACGATTGCACAATTAGACCTGTCGTAAGCAATGTCAGTGAACTGACCAGCAACACGATAAGTACCATTTTGACAAACCACATCAGCAACTTCATCTCTGTTTCTCTCCCTCCAATTTGCTCTCCCTCATCCAAGTGGATTTTGGGGGATAACCGACGTTATACAGGTTGAATCCATTTATACTTTGCATCGCAGTGCTCGTATACATATCATTCGTTCAACGTATATCTGTTAGCCAGTATTGACGGAAATCTCGGGATTATATCGAAACAGACACAAAAAACCTCCAGTCGCTGCTGAGTAGCAACAACTGGAGGGGAATTTAACAACCCAATATCAGTTTATACGTAGATTGGCAGAACCTGATTGGTCTGCTCACGGTTACGACCTACAGAGAAGATCGCGATCGGAATGCCTGTCAGCTCAGATACACGTTTTACGTAGTTCTGTGTGTTCACCGGCAGATCTTCCAGCTTCTTCGCTCCTGTAATGTCTTCGCTCCAACCTGGCATTTCTTCGTATACCGCTTCACATTCAGCCAGCATTTTGAGGCTTGCCGGATAGTGAGTGATAACTTCACCACGGAATTTGTAACCTGTGCAGATTTTCACGGTATCCAGGCCTGTCATAACGTCCAAAGAGTTCAAGGACAACCCTGTGATGCCACTTACACGACGAGCGTGACGAACAACCACACTGTCAAACCAGCCCACACGACGTGGACGTCCAGTTACGGTTCCGTACTCATGACCTGTCTCACGAATCTGGTCGCCAATCGCATCATGCAATTCGGTAGGGAATGGGCCGTCGCCTACACGAGTTGTGTAAGCTTTAGCTACGCCAATAACCTGCTGAATACGCGCCGGGCCAACACCGGAACCGATACATACACCGCCAGCAGACGGGTTGGACGAAGTCACGTAAGGATACGTACCTTGGTCAAGATCCAGCATCACACCTTGCGCACCTTCAAACAATACCTTTTTATTGTCGTCAATGGAATCATTCAGTACGACCGATGTATCTTTCACATAAGGACGAAGAATTTCTGCATAGCCGAGGTAATCCTTCAGAATCTCTTCGACATCAACCGGAGTGCCGTTATACACCTGCTCGATAACACGATTTTTCTCTTTAACCAGATGACGCAGCTTCAGTTCGAAGTCTTCTGCATCCAGCAGATCTACCATGCGGATACCGATTCGAGCAGATTTGTCCATGTAACAAGGGCCGATTCCTTTACCCGTTGTACCGATTTTGTTCGGGCCTTTGCTCTCTTCCTCCAGTGCATCCAGAACCATATGATATGGCAGAATGATATGTGCACGCTCACTAATGGACAAGTTTTTCGTTGTAAATCCGTTGTCATGAATATAATTAATTTCTTCGATAAGTGCCTTCGGGTTGATAACCATACCGTTACCAATCACACATGCTTTGTCTGTGTAAAAGATACCCGATGGAATCATCGTCAATTTATATTTTTTGTTATCGATCAGAATCGTATGGCCTGCATTGTTACCTCCTTGGTAACGAGCAACCACATCAGCGCTCTCCGCCAAATAATCCGTGATTTTACCTTTTCCTTCGTCTCCCCATTGCGTTCCCACTACAACTACCGTTGACATAGTTAACATACCTCCGTGGGTGCCTTGCGCACCTTTGTATTGGTCTGTCCGTCCTCTATCCCGGCAGGCATGTTACGCAATAAACCGACTGAGAAGCGTGCTAACGGACAGTAAAGAATGTCCTTCCGTTACATTCAAGGGAAGGTTTGCGCTGCTTTAACGCAGCAATATTAGTGTACCAGTCCCCTTTTTCAAAGTCAAATGAAATGGCGAACAATTATAAATGGCATTTGATTAATGTTCGGAATTATGGCCGTATTTCACAGTAAAAAACCGGTGATTCCAGTCTTGTTCACCTTGACTGCATTCACCGGTACTTTTACATTTGCTATTCATTCACGGTATATATGGTGTAAATCCTGATATTCGACCGTACTATTCTCCGATTACTGGCTGTACCGGATAGGCTGCATACCTCTTTTCAGCGTATAGCAGTCTATCCCTTACATCGCGAAGGCATCATTATGTGCCCTCTCATAATTGACGAATTTATTAAAGTTTTTCAGGAAAACCAGTTCCACCGTACCTACCGGACCGTTACGCTGTTTGGCAATAATGATCTCGATAATATTTTTTTTCTCGGTATCCTGGTTATAATAGTCATCCCGGTACAGAAACGCTACAATGTCGGCATCTTGCTCGATCGAACCCGATTCCCGCAAGTCACTCATCATCGGACGCTTATCCTGACGTTGCTCAACCCCCCGGCTGAGCTGAGACAAGGCAATAACTGGAACTTCCAGTTCCCGGCCAATCTGCTTCAGTGTACGTGAGATCTCGGATACCTCTTGTTGACGGTTCTCTCCGGCTTTACCACGTCCACTGATCAATTGAAGGTAGTCGATCAGGATCATACCCAGACCTTTCTCCTTCTTCAAACGGCGGCATTTGGCCCGAATATCGGCTACCGTGATACCAGGTGTATCATCGATATAGATATTTGCTTCGTTGAGAGCAGCGATGCCCATCGTCAGCTTCTGCCAATCTTCATCCCCCTTAAATTCTCCTGTACGGAGAACTCCGGCATCCAGATTGGCTTCCGCACAGATCATCCGTTGTACAAGCTGTGCAGCGGACATCTCCAGACTGAAGATCGCTACTGTTTCTTGTGCCCGGATGCCTACATTCTGAGCGATATTCAGAGCAAAGGCCGTCTTACCTACGGATGGGCGTGCCGCAACGATGATCAAGTCACTGCGCTGGAATCCAGCCGTCATCTTGTCCAAATCGATAAAGCCGGACGGAATCCCGGTTGTTGTCCCCCGGTTCTGATGCAACGTTTCGACTTTATCGAATACTTCCATGAGTACATCCTGGATCGCAATAAAACCACTGCTGGAGCGTCTATTGGAAATTTCCAGAATACGCCGTTCAGCCTCACCGAGCATACCGGCGACATCTTCGCCACCTGTATATCCTTCACTCACGATCTGTGTTGCTGTACGAATCAGACGACGAAGCATCGATTTCTCTTCGATAATCTGTGCATAATAATCCACGTTGGCCGCTGTAGGCACACCGTGAGCAAGCTTGGCAAGGTAGCTAACACCACCAATGTCCTCCAGCTCGCCTTTATCCTTCAGACGCGAAGTCAGTGTAACAAGGTCAATCGGTTGATTTTCCTCACCCAGCTGAATCATCGCTTCATAGATCAATTGATGGGGCTTATCGTAGAAATCCTCGGTCTGTACCCGTTCCATCGCTGTAATCAGAGCTTCGCCCTGCAACAGGATTGCACCCAGCACAGCCTGTTCGGCCTCTAGGTTCTGCGGAGGAACCCGGTCGAATAACATTTCGCCGCCCATCTTACTCCTCCGTTACCTGTACCTTCAAGGTTGCCTTCACTTCAGGGTGAACCTTGACGGTCACTTGCGTTACACCGAGCGTACGGATCGGATCATCCAGCTCAATTTTGCGCTTGTCTATTTTCAGGCCCTTTTTGGACAAAGCTTCCGCAATCTGTTTGCTCGTAATCGCACCGAACAGACGGCCACCCTCACCCGCTTTTGCCTTGAGTTCCGTTACTTCTGCCTCCAGCTTCTTCGCAAGTGCTTCAGCTTCGGCTTTCTCTTCCTGCTTAAGTCTTTCTTCAGCTGCCTTCTGATTGTCCAGTGTCTTCATGTTACCCTCCGTTGCCGGACGCACAATTCCCCGTGGCAACAGAAAATTCTGTGCATAACCCTCAGATACTTCCTTCACTTGCCCTTTCTTGCCTTGACCCTTCATATCTTTTATAAAAATGACTTTCATTCGAATAACCCCTCTTCCTTTTCGATTTCAGCCAGGACGTTCATCAGCCGTTTCTCCGCTTCTCCCAGCGTTCCTTCAAGTTGCACGGCAGCATTTGTTAAGTGACCGCCGCCACCTAATCGTTCCATAACAACCTGAACATTCATGCGGCCCAGTGATCTTGCACTGATGCCAATCAATCCATCCGTACGCTCACTTATGACAAACGAAGCGACCACGTCGGTCATGTTCAGTAATGTGTCCGCCACCTGGGCGATCATCATCTGTGAGATCTTGTTGCCAGGGCCAGTGACCGCCAGAGCAATGTTCCCATATACCATTTTAGCATGCTTTATGATTTCTGCCTTAGCAATATATTCTGACAGATCCTCTTTCATCAGCTTCTGGACCATAATGGTGTCTGCACCGCTACGACGAAGGAAGCCCGCTGCTTCAAACGTTCTGGAGCCGGTATGCAGTGCAAAATGCTTCGTATCCAGCGTTATACCGGCAAGTAGGGCCGTTGCTTCAAGCGGAGTAAACTGTACCTTTTCGTGAATATATTGCAGAAGTTCTGTCACAAGTTCAGCGGCAGATGACGCGTAAGGCTCCAGATAGATCAATACTGCATCATTAATAAATTCCTCACCACGGCGATGATGATCCACCACGACCACACGCGTTGCGGATTGCACCAGCTTAGGTTCCATCGTCATGGATGCCTTATGGGTATCTACAACAACCAGTAGTGTATGTTCGGTCATCATCTGCGTGGCCATCTCTGGCGATACCAAAGCTTTGGACAGCTTCTCGTCCTTGTTTACCTGTTCCATCAACCGTTCAATAGAGGGATTCACCCCGTCCAGCACAATGCGAGCCTCCACATTGTACAGACTCGCGGCCTTCCACACCCCAATGGATGCACCGATGGCGTCCATATCCGGCATTTTATGCCCCATGATGAGTACGCGATCACTCTCCTGCATCAAATCACGGAGTGCGTGAGCAATAACTCGTGCTCTGACACGCGTTCGCTTCTCCACCGCATTCGACTTTCCACCGTAAAAGGACAAGCGCTGGCCCGACTTCACGGCTGCTTGATCACCGCCGCGTCCAAGTGCCATATCCAAACTCGATTGTGCCAGTTCTCCCATCTCGCTGATACTGTCCGAACCAGATGCAAGTCCAACACTTAGCGTCATCGGCACTTTCAGATCGGCTGTCATCTCCCGAACCTCGTCCAGAATAACAAACCGACTCTGCTCAAGCTCCTGCAGGGACCTATGATTAAGCATCATCAAGTAACGATCGGATGACAGACGACGGAGATAAACCCCATACTGCTTAGCCCAAGCTGTAATCTCACTAGCGACTCGTGCGATCAGCGCTGTACGTTGCTGGTCATCCATACCTTGAGCAGCCTCATCCAGATTGTCCAGGACGAGAATACCCAGCGCGATACGTTCATTCTCATATTTATCGCGAAGTATAGCTAACTCGGTGATCTCATACACATATACATACCGCTCCTGCGGATTGTGGATCACGCCGTAATACCGGTCATCCAGTTGAAACTCATCATGGAATTCCTTGGGTGAAGGCTCTTTCGATCCATCCTTATCCTTCTTCTCCTTCGGTTGGGGAAGATGGGGAAACAGGTTAAGCAGTGAACTTCCGACTACGGTCTTCTCATGGAACATCTCCGCAACAAAGCGGTTATGCCACTCTATTGTACGGTCTTCGCTGTACAGCACGATTCCGAATGGAAGCATGCTGACTGCCTCGCCCTCCATACGTTTAATACGAATGGTAAGACCATTAATGTAGTCGTTAAGCTCGCGGCGAAAAGCGAGCTCTGCCTTGATCATGACGATTCCCAGCGCCGAAGCCAGTATCAGACTAATCAAACCAAGCGTCCAGTTATAGATGGTAACCAACATCACGAGTAGCAACAGCAGTATGAACGCCCAGACGGTATAATAGCCGTGCCAGCGTTTCTTTAGAAATTTAGGCATGACTCATCACCCTATCGTTTTGATTTCGATATTGCCTCACGGATCGGGAACGCCAGATCAATAATGCCGACAATACGGAGCGGACCAATGAAAAACACTGCCGCACCCAATAAAAATGGAAGAACCGGATTCCATCTTCTAATATGTGAGAGGAAGAAGAAGAAACCGATGGCCTGAATCATAAAACCTAGGTTAATTAATGGAGACAGGTTCATCGCAATCATCTTCCAATACGATCCGTCATTTTGTCTGGAGACCACCTCAATAATTAATGCAAGGAAATAATACCAGATCAATGCGCGTGGCATGCGCCATTCTCGTGCAGGAGGAAGCTTGGATACGTTTAAACCCATAACACTCAGAATTGGACGAGCAATGATGTGTGTAATGAATGCCATAACCATCGATGTAACGACAAGCGCAAAAGGGATCATTAACTGGGTCTGTTTGGCAACATCTTCAGTCATCTCAGGGGTCCAAACAAAGCCATTAATCATCTGACTTGATGAATTGGTAAGCGGTTCGATGGTTAGCTGAACCACATCTTTGATATAACTGGACAGATCGAATTGGAAAATCAGACTTCCTATCAAGAGTAACAGCAGATACTCGGCCAGCATCGTTCCGGCACCTGTCATTAAAGCAAACAATGCCGATTTTTGTTTCTTATATGCGTGACCCATAACGATGGCCGGCAATATTAAGATCAACATAAATAACAGATAAATCGGGTGAACCATAACCAAAATAATAGCAACAGGCGCAAGATGCAAAATAAAGGATCTTACAGGTAGTGAGGCATACAAAATAACTCCCGGAATCATCACAAAAAATATAGAGAGTACCGATAACGGAGTTAACAGCGAAAGTATCAGAAGTAAAAGTACTGCACTCCAGACAGCTGATTTAAAGCTAAATTTCAACAAATTCACCTCTTACGCATATGATCTTCGAGCGCGGAAATATCCTGGTACCAGTCTTCAAGCTGGTGACCTTCCTGTTTGTGCTTTTTCAACTTCTCAACTAGCAGTGCATCCAGATCCTTAAACGGAATACCGAGCCTTCGGCCCAATATGTAACTGCTCATCATTAAACTGGCAAGACTATCTCCGATTCGAATCGTGCTGCCTTCCCATAATGCTTTGAATAATCGGGATACCTGATCAAGTACTTCGGTTTTCAGCCATTCAATCACTTTAGCACGTTTGGCTACATCCAGTTCTTTAGGCATTTGGCGAAAGTCACTCTCCCCGAAAAAGCTTTATTCTCGATTATAGCATAAAAAGGGGGCTGGCAAAATTACCCCAAAAAGCGCAGAAATCTCCGAAACTCCATGTCAGGTACGATGCCGAGCCCCGCACGTCTTATTCTTATATATTAGTAATAATCGCTGTCATTATCCCTGTCCGTTCATCATTTTGAAAAGAGTTCAACTTATTTCGCCTTCATGGACTCCTTGGCTACAATTCCTTCACAGTATTCGATGATCTGACTACGTCTCACAATGCCGATAAAACGCTCCATGTCATCCACGACCGGCACAAAATTCTGCACCTTAGCCAGATTAATTAAGTCCTCCATATTGGCATTAATAGATACCGGCTTAATATCGAGCCTTAGCGGAACATCTTTTAGCAGAAATTTTGAAGCGTTTTCAAACGATATCTTTCCCTCCGCATTTTTCATATACCACAATAGATCGCCTTCCGTAACCGTACCAATATATTTGCCTTCCTTATTCAAAATAGGCACTGCTGTAAACCGATGATACTCCATCCGTTCCAGCGTTTGCCGCAGCGTAGAGTCCGACGTCACACATGTAACCTCTTGTTTGGGCAGCAAAAAAAATGCGATGTTCATACCCTTGTATGTCCTCCTTGTTTATTTCTACTTCCAACATGCTCGCTCAACTTATATTATACGCTATAGAACGAAGGATGTTCCAAAAGGATGAAGTTCTTACACAATGAAAAGTCTCACACAAAGAAAAAAAAGCAGCCCGCTCATTAAACGTACTGCTGATCGTTGTGTAAGACAACCCATCTGTATGGAGTTAACTATTCAATCTTTTGCCGCTCAGGAATCATGACTTCACCGGCTGGGGTCGATTGATCCATCCAGTTTTTAATCAGTTCTTTGGCATATTCAACATCTTTCTTATCTGCACGGCCATAATAAATGCCGTTTTTACGCATGCCTTCGCTCAAAATCGTGAAGCTGGAAACCTGCGGTTTCTCCTGTGTCAGAACCTGCTTCGCCAGATCGATAATAAAGGTTGGCTGCATGTCGGTCTGAAAGTTATTACCCATGATCTGAAACAGCTCAGGGATCTTCGCAATCTGATTTACATTCAACATCTTGTCTGCAAAAGCATTCAGGAAAATTTGCTGCCGATTCGTGCGGTTAAAATCACTGTCTTCACGGTATCTCACGTAATAAAGTGCTTCCTGTCCGTCATAGATCGGTTTGCCGCCTTTAATCGTGAACTGCTCATGATTTGGATCTTTGTTCACGATATCCTTATCAATCGGCAGTGATATGCCCCCAAGGGCATCAACCACCTTTTTGATCCCCTGAAAGTTAATCGTTGCGTAATAACCTACGTCGGCATCAAGGAACTTCTCCACCGTATTGATGGACATATTCTCCCCGCCGAAGGCATAAGCATGCGCAATTTTGTCGTAATCATCCGTCCCGTCCTTATCCGCATCTCTTCCTACGATCTGTACATATGTGTCACGTGGAATAGATACAAGCAGCACTCGGGATTCCTTTGGGCGAACAACAGCATAGATGACTGCATCCGAACGTCCGCGTGACTTCTCATAGTCTCGTTTATCGGAGCCCAGGAGCAACACAGAGAATGGTTCTTTGCGATATACCGTTGGATCAGGCGTTTTATTGCCTTCCTGCGGCACATAAGAATGTGTGAGTTGTGCTTCCACCGTATCAGCCAGAAACATGTCAAATGCGGCTACAGCGAGCTGCTGACGGAAAACATAACCCCCAATGATCAAAACGACAAGGGATATGAGTGTTATATATAGGCCTTTGCGACTTTTCTTCTTCTTTTCCTTAGTTCTGCTTTTCATCCATCGATTCCTTCTTCACTCTCAAAATTGAAAATCATTACTACCCATTAAACGCGGGTAACGTCTGATGACACGCAGTTCTCCAATCTTTTATTTCTTTAGAGCTGGAGCAGCGCTGATGCTCGTTCTATTGTAATCATTCCTGAATGATGAAAAGTTACAATCGGGTTAAATTGAAAAGAACAGCAACTCCTTTTTTGGTTACAAAAGGTTCACTGTTCTTCCGATACTTTCGAATTTCTTCCTGTGTTACGACGACTCTAGCGCCCCATCGGCATTCTGCTGCTTCTCTTTTTGACGAAGACGTCCAGTAACAAGGGCAACGACTAGCGTCAGTACGCTAAAAATAACAGCCGACCAGAACAGCCCGTTGTAACCTTGGCCTGTCGTTTGATGTACGGCCTGAAGCAAGGTTTCTCGTATATTCGCATCTGGAATCTTCGATAATCCCGCCATCAGACTGGAGAGATCATTTCCCGATGCTCCTCCTGAAGCATATTGCTCAAGCGTGGCTGGCGGGATTTCTATTCCCCGATCTGCCAGACCTGACTGGATATTTGAACCGAGGTTAGTAAACGAACGTGCTAGAAATCCGGCAAAGATCGTCGGCGCAATGGCCATAGCCATCTGACGGAACAGGGAGCTTGTTGCTACCGCGATCCCTTTATTGTTCTCACCTGCCTGTTCGGTAACCAGAACGTTGACCGGTGCACCTAGCATCATGCCAAAACCTATACCGACAAGGGTACTGGCAATGACAAACTGCCAGATATGCTCTACCCACAGCGGGAACAACAGAAATCCGATCGCAGAGAGCAAGCCCGCCATAGATAACGTCCAGATCGGACCTTTGCGGTCAACGAGGTATCCCCCTCCACCTGCTCCAATGCCTGAGGCCAGCGCAAGCGGCGTAAACCAATATCCAGAGGCTGTGCTCGATACACCCAGATATTGCTCGACAAAACCGGGAATGAAAATGACGGAGGCCAGAATGGCCCCAGAGAAAAAGGCAATGAGCAGCGTCCAGCGGAAGGATGCGATGCCAAGCAATTTTGTGGAAACGACCGGTTCACGGTCAGACCCTTCCAATCTTTTTTCCATAAAATAAAAGATCACCAGCACAGCTACACCCGCCAAAAAGAAGCTATAGAACATCGGTGAAGCCAGGCTTTGAAGCATATTTACACCGTCCAGATTGCTGAAGCTGTACATCAGACTCAGTACGCCCAATGTTAAGACCGCTATGCCGCTCCAGTCGACAGCTGCCCGGCTGAGCTCCTGTTCTTCCTGGATATAACGGATGCCGGCAATGAACAGCAGGATTGCAATCGGTACGTTGATAAGAAACAGCCAGTGCCAGTTCCCGGTAACATCAAGAATAAACGCGCCGATATTAGGTCCAAGAATGGCTGCAATGCCGTTCATACCTCCCAGAAGGCCAAGAGCGGTACCCTGCCGCTGAGCAGGAAATTTGCTAAGTACATATGAGCTTGCAATGATGAATATCCCGCCACCACCAAGTGCCTGAATGACTCTGGCAATCAGGAAAAATGTAAACGAAGTACTGAGTGCAACAAGAAGTGATCCAATCCCAAACAAAGCGACCTCGATGAGAAACAGTTTCTTGCGTCCAAAACGGTCCGACAGCTTTCCCGCAATCGGTACGCTGATGGCAAGTCCAAGTGTGTACAGTGTAATCGTCCATGCACCCCACGTTGGCGATACACCGAACGAAGCATTTAACGTAGTAAGCGACGATGTAATAATTCCGTTATCCAGTGCAGCCATAAATACACCTACAGCAAAGAGAATCAATGGCCATTTCATTTCTTTTTGCATTCGAAGTCCCTCCCAATCTGATCTTGTTTCTCCCTCTTGTCGGTACACAATTGTCGGCTCACATTGATATTTATATAAACCTGAATAAATAGTAATGACTCACTGGTCATTTTAAAATAAAGCGAGTCTATATGTCAATTGATGAATATATTTAGATACTCAAATGTATAATATTAGCATTTCATTTTAAATGATGAATATCTCTGTCTGCTGATCCGAAAAAAGAGGTTGTGCTCCAATCCCCTAGGGAATCAGAGAACAACCTCAGCTCTAATTACTTCATTAAATGACGGTTCAGGAACTTCTCCATAGCGCGGTAGAGATCCAGTCGGTTCTCCACATTGGCGAAGCCATGACCTTCATTCATTTTCAACATATAAGGTACATCTACTCCACGTTTACGCAACGCTTCGACAATCTGATCAGACTCTGCCTGTTTGACACGCGGATCATTGGCACCCTGAACAACCAATAATGGTGCTTTCATCTGATCGACATGGAAGAGTGGTGAGATTGCGGTAAGCAGCTCTTTGTCTTTCACGGGATCACCTACACGCTCATAAAACAGAGTGCGCATCGATTCCCAATAAGGCGGCAGTGAGTCGAGCAATGTAAAGATGTTGGATGGACCTACATAGCTAATCCCGGCAGCATATACGTCAGGCGTGAAGGCTAGCCCAGCCAGGGCTGCATAACCTCCATACGAACCACCATAGATCGCTACTCGCTTCGGATCAACTGTACCTTCTTTCACCAGCCAGTTTACACCATCCGTGAGATCATCCTGCATCGCTTTACCCCACTGTTTATTACCAGCCTCCAGGAACTTCTTGCCGTAACCTGTTGATCCTCGGAAATTCACTTGCAGTACAGCATATCCACGACTCGCCAGAAACTGAACGTCTGGGATATATCCCCATGAATCGCGAGCCCACGGTCCACCATGCGGAAGAACAACCAGTGGAAGTTCAGAAGCTTTGGCACCTTGTGGTAGCGTTAGATACCCCTGAATGTCCAGACCATCACGAGACTTGAATGTAATTGGTTTCATATCTGCCATTTTGGTCTCGTCAATCCATGGAGCCGTATCGGCCAGCTTATCGAGCTTGCCTGTTTTTGAATCGTAGAAATAATACGTGCCCATCGCTTTGTCACTGTAAGCCATAAAGAGTACCTGCCCATTATCACTTGTGCTTACAATGCTAACCTCTTTACCAGGTACCTCGGCTTTGATATCTTGCATTAGTGTCTTGAATTCGTTGTCAAAATACTCATAGTTGACCTTGTCTGTCTCATAGACTACTGCGAGTATCTTTCCTTTTTCTTTGGAAGGAATAACATTGCTGACATCCACATCCTTGTTTTCAAAAAGAGTTTTGATCACCTTTTTGGTTGCTGGATTGTACTCCACAATAGCCATCTTGTCTTGCTCCAGATTAGAGACAGCATACATGTTTTTGTTGTCGCTAGTAAACATGAATGGAGCAAAAGTATCTCCCAGATCCGTTGTGATCAGTGGCTGGAACGGCTGATTCTCGGCCTCACGGTACATCAAGGAAGATACATTGCCATCACTGGATACGGCCACTCTGATTTTCCCTTCATGGTCTGTCATCCAGCCTGTAATATTACCCGGATTCTCGGCAGCAAGCACCGCTTCACCTGTTTTGATATTGATACGGTATACGTCAAAAATTTTCGGGTCACGTTTATTCATGCTCACCAAAATCTCATCTGGAATATTCTCCAAAGAATCGACGAGCACAGCTCTTGTGTTTGGATATGGCGTCAGATCTTTGCTTTTTTTGCCATCGATATCTGTAACATACAGGTGATAGTTCTCATCTCCGGCCGCATCCTTGAAATACAGCAGTTTGTCATTGGTTGCCCATGCAAACCCCGCAATACTCCGATCCGTTTCACTTGTAATACGTACAGGCTTATCTTGACCATTTGCCGTAACCACGATGTTCATTCGATCGTTCCACGGCTCCATGTAAGCCAAATGTTTGCCATCTGGGGACATTTGGAAACCTGCCTGAGCTGGCTGTTTGAAGAAGTCCTCAAGCGGTGTGAGCCCTGCTTTCTTCACATCAAGCCCCAGCGCAAGATACAGCGCGCTCGCAAATTCCCCATGCGTCACTGCTTGTTTCGCATGAAATGCACTACCTTCGATAATGAAATGTTGTTTAACTC
This sequence comes from Paenibacillus sp. 2TAF8, assembly GCF_052114825.1. Classification (NCBI taxonomy): domain Bacteria; kingdom Bacillati; phylum Bacillota; class Bacilli; order Caryophanales; family Paenibacillaceae; genus Paenibacillus; species Paenibacillus sp. 2TAF8. Next base: position 42,653 of record NZ_JBFRFN010000019.1, on the reverse strand, counting down.
GAACAGCATCATTCGCATGTACAGCCGGGATTTGGTCGGCATCACTATAAACTACCTGGATCCCGTTATCTTTCAGTTCAAATGCACGTGTAAACAAAGAGGCCATCTGAGCACGTGTGAGCGGAGCATCTGGTGCATAACCTTTAGCTTTACCTTGAATGAGTCCACCTTGTTTCAACGCATAGATGGCTGGTGCAGCAGTATCATCCGGCGAAATGTCTGCAAAGCCTGTAAGGGTTGCCGGAGCATCCAGTTCAAGCACACGTTGCAAAATAATTGCAGCCTCTGCACGAGTAATAGGTGTTGCTGCTTCTTTCACTCCGTCCGTGGTACCGTCTATGTATCCCAGTTGTTGCAGGGTCTGTGTTGCCTTGGAAACAATCGATTCCGAGACAGCTGCCGTAGGTTTGACTGCTTCGGCCGCCTGTACGGCAGGCTGAATTAAGGCAATCGACATGGCCATAGACAGCGTAAGTGCATACACTTTTTTGCTAATCGAGTTCAAATGTTTTCCTCCTTATAAGTGAATTAAAAGATAATCGATCTATACATATCCTATTTTACTATGATTATCCATATAGTAACAGCGGCAACTCTCCTTGACACGGGTAGTATGTTTAATTTACTTTTGTGTTTGAAAATCCATAATTCATCAGCTTGCGTGTTTCAATGAAACGGCCTTCCCGTGTATCTGTCCCAAATACAACTGAAATTAGCCGCTTGCCATCCCGCTCAGCTGTTCCAACGAAGTGATAACCGCTATCCTCATCATATCCGGTCTTTAACCCGTCATTGCCATCATATGCATAAGGACCGCCAATTGAAGACAACATCCAGTTTGTATTGCTCATATAGATGCCTTTCTGGTGCAAGGATACTTGCATTAGATTGGAGATTTTAAGAATCTCGGGGTGATGGTTGAGCAAATATCTCGCAAGCTTGCAAGCATCCATTGCTGTCATCAATGTTTGTCCCTGGATATCCTGCGGGCGGTTAGGACCGAGCAGAGTCTCGCTTAGACCTGTGGAGTTAGTGAAATAAGTATCCCCCGACAAGCCTATCTCAGCTGCCTTCTGATTCATCCGTTGAACAAATTGATGCTCTGAACCGCTAATGTGCTCTGCCAAAGCAATTGCAGCATCATTGGCAGAGTATACTGCCACCACCTGGAATAGCTCCTGAACAGTGAATCGGTCCCCCTGTTTGAGCGCAAGTTGATTGCCCCCAACAGAGCTGGCATACAGGCTTACATTCACTGGGTCATCCCAACGAATATCACCTTTCATCGCCGCTTCCATCACCAGTAACTCGGTCATTAACTTGCTGACACCTGCAGGAGCAATCTCCTCAGAGCCGTTATACTCCATGAGTACCTGTTCCGAATTCATATCCATCAAAACGGCCGATTCCGCTTTAATGCCTGGTTTACCAACCAGCATGTCCGGTTTTACTCCCAAATATATTATTATTAATAAAGTGAATAGCATTCCTGCCCGTTTCCACCATATTTTCATCGATTCATCACCTCTTACTTATATAGACGTAGCGAAGAGGCATTTTGTCTGCACTTTTTTGAGAAAAAATTAATTTTTTTTTATTTTTTGGTTACAAAAAAAACATGGACTCCATACACCCCATATCAGAGTGTTGAAATCCATGTTTAGTTCATCATTTAAAGTAACCTTTTTTTGAATGGAAGGCACTTTAACATAAGTCAGATGAAGAAATTTATTGATTACTGAGCAACCACTGGTTTATCTGCATTTACAGCCAGATCGTTCAGGTAGACGCCTGTTCCATCACCAATCGCATAATTCATTACACGTTTGTTAACAGGAGCTACCACGGCACGATACAACGTTGGGAATACTGGAACTTCATCCACCATGTATTGTTGCCATTCATTATAGATCTCTTTACGTTTCTCTACATCAAACGCTTCAGCAGAGACACCACGTGCCAGCAATTTGTCATTCTCTTCACTGGAGAAACGCGGGAAGTTATAGAGTGCATCACGTCCATACAGACCTGATGGGTCTACGTCAATACCAACACCCCAAGCCGCTTGATACACATCTACATTTGGATCATCTTTACCTGTGTTACCTACACGGTCATAGAAGTTGTTAAACTCGATCATTTCCAAGTTTACTTTCAGACCGATCGCTGCCCAAGATTGAACATAGTAACGTGCGAGCGGCTCAGCAGTGTCGCCACCTGTCATGGAAATAAAATTGATCTCAAGTGGTGAACCGTCTGGCTTCGTACGGAATTCTCCGTCCAGTTTGTAGCCAGCTTCGTCAAGCAATTTCTTTGCAGCTTCCGGATCATACTTCACACCTGGATTGTTGGAATCATGGAATTCAGGGTGAGAAGGTGGAATCAATGTTGTTGCATTCCAGCGAAGACCGTTGTAGAAACGTTTACCTACTTGGTCATTATCTACAGCCATCCACATTGCTTTACGCAGGTTTTTATCGCCCATTTTTGCGTCAGGATTGGATTTAACTTTATTGTTTTCAGCGTCCCACGTTCCCAGCTTGAAGCCGATGTACGTATACGCACGGTCAATTGCACCCAGGAATTCTACATTGGAGAGGTTAGCATTATCTTTATACTGATCTGTCGGGAAGGCATCTACCAGATCTACTCCGCCAGATTTCAGCTCTTGAACAACCGTTGTCGGGTTGATTACTTTCAGTGTCACTTTATCCAGTTTCGGTGCTCCACGCCAGTAGTCATCGTTTTTAACATACGTTACAGACTCACCTGGAGTAATGGTCTCTACTTTAAACGGACCAAAACCGATTGGCTTTTCACGTACTTCTTTGGAAGAAGACATTTTCGCTACATCCATGCCACCAAAGATATGTTTCGCCAATGGATATGTCCATACGCCGCCTGTCAGCAGGGATGGCGTTGACTCTTTATAGGTAATACTGATTTTTTTATCACTCAACACTTTAATTCCTGAGATTGTTTTTGCTTTTCCAGCATGAAACTCTTCCATACCAACAACACTCGTGAACTTGGAATCATAACGCGGACCATCATAGCCTTTGCTACCAATAACTTCATAAGCAAACTGCAAATCTTCAGCCGTTACCGGCTTGCCATCATGCCAGTTTACATTGTCACGAATTGTGAGTGTAAACGTTTTTCCATCTTCAGAAGTTTCATATGTTGCTGCACCATCATTGGTGTAGACATAGTCTTTGTCCCAAGTCAGCAAAGGTTCGTCAAACCATTGCAGAACTTGTACATCCGGGTTACCAGAGTAGAAGTTGTAGTTCAATGTTCCTTCGAAAGCAGTATCCGATACGAGACCAAAGGTAAGTGATCCACCTTCAATAGCTGTACCTTCATTCTTTTTGACATTGCTGAAATCTTCTATGGAGTAAACGCCCTCTTCTTTTGCGGATTTCTCCTCTGTTTTTCCTTCTTCTGTTTTTGCTCCCGGTGCAGGATCAGCTGCCTCTTTCTCGGAGCACGCCGCAAGCGCCAATACAAAGACCAGCATCATCGTGAAAAATAGTCCTCGTGAAAATAATCCCTTTTTCATGAACCTTTCCTCCCTTTTTTTTAACCTCTTCTTTGTCTTGCATCCGTCGCACGTTTCAAGGCCTGTCCGACATTATTTATACTCAACATCAATACCAGGATCAGCAGTGATGCAGGTAGCCATATCCACCATCTGTATTCCAGGGTTTGCGGATTGCGTGCATAACTTACGAGTGTCCCCAGACTTGGTGTACTTTCCGGAAAACCAAATCCCAAGAAAGACAGCCCGGATTCAAGCCCAATATTGGCTGCGAGGTTCAATGTCATCGTAACGATGATAATTGAACTCAGGTTGGGAAGAAGCTGCGATACAATAATTTTAAAGTGAGAAGATCCAAGTGTTTTGGATGCTTTAATATACTCGAGTTCACCCTCCTGAAGTGCCTTGGATCGAATCAATCTGGCGATTCCCATCCATAGGAAGGCGGTCATAATGAGTGAGAATGAAATGATATTGTATTTCGGTACAGCTGTTACAAATGCGATAACCATCATTAGGAAAGGCAGGATCATGAAAAAGTCCACCACACGCATGAACATATTATCGATCATGCCGCCGAAATATCCCGAAAGTACACCAACCAGAATACCGATGAATCCAGTCATTATAGTAACCAGAATACCGATGGTTAACGAGTTTCTCGTCCCAATTACAAGCTGACCAAATACATCTCGTCCACCATAGTCTGTTCCCAGCCAGTATTGTGCCGATGGCGGCTCATACAGTGCAAACAAGTCGACTTTAACAATGTCGTCCTGATTTAGAATCATAGAGGTTCCATATACAAGAAGGATGACAAGCCCCAGAAATATGAGCGAAACGAGGGCTACTTTGTCCCTGGCCAGTTCTCGCCATAAGATACTTAAGCTGGAAGGACTTTTATCAACTTTCTGTGAAGTTACAACAACATCATTGGCCTTGCTCATCTGTTTTCACCCCGAAATCTTCAAGTTCTTACTTAATGCGAATACGCGGATCGACCAATCCCAGAATAATATCAGACAGCAGTGAGCCTAAAATCGTAGCAATTCCGTATAGTAATACGAGCGCTGTGACTACACTGAAATCCCGTAATGAGATGGAATTTAGGAACAACTGTCCCATACCTGGATAGCTGAATATACTTTCAATAAAGATGGTTCCGCCGATCAGCCCCGTAATCTCATACCCGAAAAATGCAGCAATCGGCAACAGGGAGTTTCGCAAAATATGTCTGTTGTAGATCCGGGATTCCGAAGCACCTTTGGCTCTCGCCGTGAGTACAAATTCTTTGTGTTTGATATCAATAATCTCACTGCGTAAATACTGTACCGTGGATACGGTGGAGATTAAAGCCATCGATAAGGCTGGCAGAAGCAAATGCTGAATCTTGCTTATGACATATTCGAATGTTCCTGGCGTAAGCCCTGGTGCTACACTTCCCCCGGTCGGGAACCAGCCAAAACGGAAACCAAAAATCCAGACCATGACCAGAGCGAAAATAAACAGCGGTGCTGCAAAACCCAGGTACGTATATCCTGTAATTAAACGGTCAGACCAAGTGTCGTTATAACGACCACTGATAATACCGAGTGGGATAGCAATAAGATACGTAAGGATGAGTGTTGCTAAAGCAAGCCAGAATGTATTGGCAATTCGTTGACCAATAAGGTCTGTTACTGGCATTTTGAAACGGAAGGATTGTCCGAAATCACCCATAGCAGCATGTCTGATCCAGTCCCAATACTGTATGTACCATGGATTGTTCAGCCCCAGTCGTTCACGCTGCTCTTCCAGCGCTTTGGGATCAATACTTGGATCAAGCAGTCCCGTCAACGCGTCACCTGGCATGGCTTTGGCCATCAGGAAGACCAGAATACTGAGCAAAATAACTTGAGGAATCATTATAAATATTCGGCGTACAATAGTTTTCCACATATGGCTTTCAACCTTTCTGAGGTAAAGCTACCCGGTGAGTATCGGAAATAGATTGGAGCGAATAAGCAAGCCCTTCCTCATCGAAGAAATTGCGGTATGAGTTCTCATACTCGGATTTGATCTGCTGTCGGAAAGCTATCATTTCCTCACGTTTGGTCGGGTCCATATCCGGAATCGCTGCAATAAGACGTTTAGTATAGATATGCTGGGGATTTTCAAAAATATCGTTTGTTGTCCCTTGTTCCACATATCGACCTTTATACATAATTCCGATCTGGTCGCACATATGGCGAATAATGCCCAGATCATGGCTAATAAACAAATAAGTCAGATTCAGTTCCTTCTGGATCTCCTGCATGAAGTTGAGCACTTGGGCTTGTACAGACACATCAAGTGCAGATACAGGTTCATCAGCGATGATCAGTTTTGGCTTGAGTGCAATCGCACGAGCAATTCCAATCCGTTGGCGCTGTCCCCCCGAAAATTCATGTGGATACTTGTAGATAGACTCTGGACTTAATCCTACCTTCTCTAGCAAGTTACCAACCTGCCTCTTCTCTTCTGTTGCCGTTAGTCGCTCATAGTTTCGGAGAGGCTCAGCAATGATGTCCATAACGCGCTTCTTCGGATTAAGAGAGGAGTACGGATCTTGGAAAATCATCTGTACATCTCGCTGAAGCTGGCGATCTTTGCGTCGTTCTTTGGTCAAATCCCTGCCATTAAATAAAATTTTGCCATCGGTCACATGATTCAGACCAATCACAGCTCTGCCTGTTGTTGTCTTGCCCGAACCGGATTCTCCAACAAGTCCGTAAGTCTGGCCTTCTTCAATGGAGAAGCTGACATCGTCAACAGCCTTGACACTGCCAATCTCCCGTTTCAGTAATCCTCCGCGAATCGGAAAGTGTATTTTGAGTCCTTCTACTTCAAGTAGTGCCATTATGTTATTCCTCCTCCGCTTGATCAGGGAAATGAAAGTGCTGATAGCAGGTACACCTTACGAAGTGTCCTGGTGCAATTTCATGCATCTGCGGGTTATCTTCATGAGCTGAGTCACTGATCCATGGAATACGAGCCTTGAATCGGCACCCCTGCCGAGGAAGATTTTTAAGAGAAGGCACAATGCCTTGAATGACATGTAATTTAGATTTTTCTTCACTGAGAGTGGGAATGGAATTCAGCAATGAACGTGTATACGGATGCTTTGCATTGCTCATCAACGTGACGATATCTGCAATTTCAACAATTTCACCTGCATACATAACAGCTACGCGATCAGCCATCTCAGCCACTACACCTAAATCGTGTGTAATCAAGATAATACCTGCATTAATCTCTTTCTTCAGGTCCCGGATTAGCTCCAGGATCTGCAGCTGGATGGTAACATCAAGTGCTGTCGTTGGTTCATCAGCAATTAATAGTTCTGGTTTGTTAGCAATCGCAATCGCGATGACAATTCTCTGTCTCATGCCACCAGATAATTCGTGGGGATATTGCTTATATATTTGTTCGGGACGTGGAATCCCTACCTGGTTCAATAAGTGAATAACCTTGTCTCTCTTTTCTTTGGAGGACAGCCTCGGTTGATGAAGTGTAAGAATCTCTTCGATCTGTTCACCTATGATCATTAGAGGGTTAAGTGCGGATAGTGGATCCTGAAAAATCATGCCCATTTCTTTTCCGCGTAGTTTGTTTAATTTGTTAGGGGAGATGTTCGCGATATCTTGCCCTTTGTAGAGAATCTGGCCTTCGATTTTGGCTTTGTTATGCAATCCCATTAGAGAAAATGCAAATGCACTTTTACCTGATCCTGATTCGCCCACAATTGCCAATACTTCATTCTTCTTAACCTTAAGATTAACGTGATCAACTGCTGCATAATAATTATCTTCAATTCTGAATGATGTCGTTAAGTCTCTGACTTCCAATAGCTCATTATTCAAATCAATCACCCTAACCCCGTTATTTCCGCAGACTGTATTCGTAAGTAGAAGAATGCATCCACTGTATATTTCCATGTTCTTCAATAAATTGAACAAAAGTGTATACAACATACCTTATCGTTAACAGAATCAAGATTATAGTCTTCAATTTAAACCATTGGTCAATTAATGTTGATAATTCCTACAGGAATTATACATACAAATAATTACTGTAATCATACGTGTAATTTTAGTTAACGTCAATCATTATTTTGAGATTTTTGGAATAAATGTTTACTAAACTACAGTTCTGGGTAATAGTTATGTTTAAAAGCTATACTTACTAAGGTTTTTGCGTAAAACGTAAGGTTATTAGGGTATGTTTCACAGTTATAAGAGGTATTTTGTATTGATAATTATATAATCATATATAACATGTCTATTACACGAAGTGTAATTCCAATAAAAATTAACGTGAGAAAGAGTTAGTTGATGTGAATATCGTGTCATATTTACGGGGATTATGTCGTTTAAAATTTATATATATAAAAAGTCATACTAGACTAATTTATATACAGTTATTCAAGGTTTGTAAGGTATGCGTAAAAATCTAGTTATTATAGTATAGTTTTATTTAATTGTTGCTGTAAAGAGTTAATTGTCACTTTTGAACATTTATTTTACAAAAGAAAGAAAAAAGTCCTGCTTGTTGCAGGACTTTTCTAATAATTATTCATAAATATGCATATATACTATTCATTTTTATGGTTCAACCGGTGGTCTTTTACCACGCTTTAAGTCACGAATGCTCAAACCAAAATCCATCTGCAAATGCGGATAGTCCGGAAAATTAGTCCAGTCTCCACCCCAAGTAAAGCCCAGTTCTTTCGCTAAATCAACAACTTCCATCCAGTCTGCTTTACCATTGCCATTATCATCTCGCTCCATATCCCATACAATCTCTCCGCCCGGAGTCCTCAATGCAAAATCAATGGCAAGTCCATAATTATGATAAGATTCTCCACCTCGTGCATTCGTAACAATATTACCAGAGGACGATCGTCCTTGAGCAAACAGAGCATCCTGTTCCGCCTCACTTCGGTATCCGTGTGTAATCACAACTTTTATGCCGCGTCTGGCAGCCATTCGGACTAATACGCCTTCACTTTCAGCAACAACCGGGTGCAAACCTGTAATTGGTAACGGCTCAGGGATTGTCTCCTCTTGCCATAACTCTCCCAAGTCTCCCTTTTGTTGCAGCCATACATATACAACAGATAGGATCATCGTTGCGATAATCCAGTTTCTTAAGCTTTTCTTCCTTCGCTGTCTTTCTTTACGTTGTGATGAATTCATATACTCTCCCAGATCTAATCTATTGATGAACTCCACTTTTTTCGCTATATGGATAGGCTCATCTATGGCAGACTACATTCTATTATAATTCATCTTAGCTTTGAAAGCTTCTTCTGCAAAACTAATGATTATACGTTTTCATTTTCCTTTAAATTTCATAGATTTTTTTATCATGAGTAGTATCATATATAAAAAATAAAAAAGCAGCCGGCTATAAGCCGACTGCTCTTGTATGCAAACTGAGTAAAGACTACTCAGTTGTGTATGGCAGCAATGCGATTTGACGGGAGCGTTTGATTGCAATCGTCAGCATGCGTTGATATTTAGCGCTAGTACCTGTTACACGGCGTGGCAAAATTTTTCCACGTTCGCTGATAAATTTACGAAGCAAGTCCGTATCTTTATAATCGATGTGAGTAATTTTGTTCGCTGTGAAGAAGCACACTTTACGACGTTTGTTACGACCACCACGACGCGCCGGTCTTTTATCGTCTCCGCCTTCTCTTTGCTTGAAGCCCATGCTTTTCAGTCCTTTCCTATCATGTAACCCATATCTCCTAAGGAGTATCGGCCCACGTTAAAATGGCAAATCATCATCCGATATATCAATCGGTTTTCCGTCATCGGAAAAAGGATCCTGATTGTTGCTACGCGAAGCATTATTATTGCTTGCACGTCCGCCACCGCCTCCATAAGAAGGCTCTTCACGCATAGGTTGTCCCCCGCCGCCACCGCCTTCGCGGTTAGCTGACTCCAAGAAACGAACATTATCGGCAATGACTTCGGTCACGTATACACGCTTTCCTTCGTTATTCTCGTAGTTCCTTACTTGAATGCGTCCTTCGACTGCAGCCAGACGACCTTTACGCAAATAGTTTGCACAAGTCTCAGCAAGCTGTCTCCAGGTTACGACCGGAATAAAATCTGCTTCCCGCTCTCCTCCTTGGCTTGTAAACGGTCTGTCTACGGCCAAAGTAAATTGTGTCACGGCTACTCCTGCTGGAGTGTAACGCAACTCAGGATCCCGGGTTAACCGGCCGATCAGAATGACACGGTTCAACAATGTAATCCCCTCCTTCTGAGCGTATTGGTGCGATAATCACGAGTTATCGTCTTAGGCAGACTTAACGTCGTTGGTAATGAGATAACGAATTACTTCGTCAGAAATCTTCATGAGACGCTCAAGCTCAGTAACTACTGCTGGTTCAGCAGTGAAGTGTACCAGAACATAAACACCATCACGGAATTTCTTGATCTCATACGCAAGACGGCGTTTACCCATAACGTCGTGAGCTGTAATCTCACCACCGCCGTTGGAGATGATGCCTTGGAATTTATCGACTGTAGCTTGAACAACTTCTTGCTCAACGTCAGGACGAATAATGTACATCACTTCATATTTGCGCATAATTTTCACCTCCTTATGGACTCTGGCCCTCAATCCAGGTTGAGAGCAAGGAACGAGCACAAACTCGAACTATATTAATATAACAAATACGCTGACGAAATGCAAGCAAACGTTCCCTGTGCATATTGGTACATAATCTCTAACATGAATAGACCTCCGCTGGAACAGACTATAGAAGTAACAATGATCTCATTCTGTGGAGGAGGCTGCTTATTATGGGCGAAAGAACCGAGTTTGAACCGGGAGACAAAGCGCCAAACGATGGAGAGTATACTGAGGTGGGAGAAAAAAGTTTTCACACGGAGATTAATGATCCCAAGCGAGTAACCTTGAAAAAAGGCGAAGCCTTTCCGGAAACGAGCAATCACAACCGCAAGTGGAAAAAGCTTACCAAAGCACGCGTCCACTAAATAATTTTTCAATACCGCGTATATAAAACGTTAGTTAGCACATAATACAATCAGGCGGTGCACGAGAGAGGTGTGGTTCCGTTGGACAACGAAGCCGATTTTTCGCTGTTGGGGATGCATCACGTAATATAAGAAGCTTGTGGGTGTGTAAGACCTTTTTCTGAAGCACGGGTATTGCTGCAAGCAGTACAGCCAGCGTTTCTGTCGTTACGACTGATGATTGTGATCTAACTAAACATGCTCCGCCGGATAAAGAGCCCTTCGGGGCTCTTTATTTCTTTGTTTTTTGTTTACTTTAGATGACCATTTTCGTAACATGCATATGAGTAAATTAAGCATGAAAAAGGACTTTCCAATTGGAAAGCCCCTTAAGCACTCTTTATATAAACTCCATTCCATGGAGCTATGTACATTACATCTTTCACTGAACAATAAAGATTGAAGTGGCGGAAAGGGTGGGATTCGAACCCACGCACGCTGTGACACGCCTAGCTGATTTCGAGTCAGCCCCCTTGGGCCTCTTGGGTACCTTTCCGCAGCAAAATTGATTATATCACGCCTGTAGAAGGAAAGCAATACCTGTCGCTGCCTGCATGTAAACGCTATTTCTCCAGTACATTTCATCGCACCTATCTGGATAAATTATGCGCTAAAACCAGGTATTTGTTCTCCTCTTCTACCTTATCCTCAAGACTCCGCATCCTCTTCCGCTGAACGAAGCACTTTCTTCATATTCTTTTCGAACTTGGCCCTGGGAATCAGCACGCTATGCTTACAGCCAACACACTTGATCCGGATATCCATCCCCATACGAATGATCTCCATCTCATTGCTGCCACAGGGATGCTGCTTTTTCATCTGCACGATATCCCCAAGCTGGAAACTTTTACGCTCCACCTGCACCATCTCCCTCATCATTATCCATCGCAGCCGCCTGCTCTAATGCAGCCAATTTGCTTCTCTCATGGTACTCGAGTATTTTCTTTACATCTCCCTGGATTTGGCGCTCGACCGAAGAACGGGAGTTCGGCATACACTCTGCTACAACACGTATGACATAATCAGAAGTGGACATCGACTGGATACCTAGCACATCCGGCACCTTCACAATATTCAGATCTCGTTCTTCAATGCCTGCGAGTGATTGCTTCACCAAATGTACGGACTCATCCAGTGTCAGATCAGCCTTCATCGGGATATCCACTACAGCGAGCGAATTGGACATCGAATAGTTAGTCACACTTGCAATCGTACCATTCGGAATGATGTGTACTTCCCCTTGCCAGCTTACCAGTTTGGTTGTTCGTAGACCGATAACCTCAACCGTTCCTTTAAACGTCCCTGTCTGAATCACGTCTCCTACAGCGAACTGATCCTCTAATATAATGAAAAATCCCGTGATAACATCCTTCACCAATCCCTGTGCGCCAAAACCAATCGCGAGTCCCAAGACCCCGGCACTGGCCAGCAGTGGACCAACCTGAACATTGATCTCCGATAACAGTAACAGAATCATAATAAAATTACATGTTATCGACGTCGCATTTTTCAACAACTCACCAATCGTTATAAATCTTCGCGGATTCACACGTATTTTGCCTTCCTGCTTCCGTGCCATCGAACGATCAATAACCCTGGACACCACTTTAATTACAATACGTGTGATAATGAAAATAATGAGGATGCGAATTGAACTGAACATGATGTTAAGCCACATATCCGTATCCGAAATTTTAGCCCAAACTTGATCCGTCCAGCGAATGGCATTAGTCACTACCTGTTCAGGAGAATCATTTCCCTGCGCAAAATAAAATGACATCATGTCTGATCACTCCTCTACATCGGTATGTTATCATAGCTGTCTTCGGTTTTGAAATAGAGGCCACGAATCTCGACAAACTCATCACGAATAATTTTTTGTACTCGCATCAGATCCTCTTTCGGAAACTGAATGCACAGTGCACATCCCGCCGTAATCTCCTTAGGTGTTGGAAACAGATCGATTTCGATCTCCGCAAACTCCAGCAGCATCTCCGCACGCAGTGCCTGCTGTGTTGAATCAAAAGCAATCAGCATCCAATTGTCCATCCATTCGTCCATGTCCTGCTCCTTTCACCCATCAGCGGCTCTCAGGCAAAAAAGCCTGTCCTCGCGAAGTATAAAACACTCTACCTTTCCATATACTGATACTACTATTCCAAGGGAAAGGATAGATCCTATGAATCCTACTTCGCGTTCCTTTTCGTCACAAGATATGACCAGTTTGAAAGTTCCTCATACTGATCCAGGCGTACACTCCGCCATTGTACATCGTTTAATGTTCCATCTCTACAAAGCTCATTCCCTGCAAAATGTAGTGATCGTCTGCATCGGTACAGACCGCTCTACAGGTGACTGTCTTGGACCGCTGGTAGGTACGTCACTCGCCAAATGGGACAGCCCCCTATTCCATCTGTACGGCACATTGGATGAGCCCGTTCACGCTGTAAATCTACAAGATACGCTCCACAACATTTACAACACCCATCACAATCCATATGTGATAGGTATTGATGCCTGTCTCGGTCAATCCGCAAGTGTTGGTTGCATTCAGGTGGTTAACGGCCCGCTTAAGCCTGGCGCAGGGGTGAATAAAGAATTACCGCCGGTCGGCGATATCCATCTGACAGGTATCGTTAACGTCGGCGGTTTTATGGAATACTTTGTGCTTCAGAACACACGGCTTAGTCTCGTTATGCGGATGTCTGAAATTATAGCAAGTAGTCTGTATTCGGCCATTCGGGAATGGCATACTCGCTCTACTCTGCTTGCTGTGCCAGAGTAATAGCTTCCTTCTCCTCTGGGGAAAGTGTATACGTCGACTCTCCCCCTTTTAGAGGTTTCGCATATACATATGAACCATCACGATTGAATAATCCCGTAAGAACCATACCGTCCTGACTTTCATTAATCATGGCTATCGAAAAGCTCAAGTCGCTACCCCGCTCTCCATAAGCGTTGTATCTTTTCACGCCGACCTTGCCCTGAATACGAGCCAGCTTCTGCAATGCTGTTTGCAACTGATTCGTTTGCAGCTTGTGTTCGTCCTCTATACTGTCCATCTGAATCTTCAGATTGATCAACAGAGACTCCAGATCCTCCACACCACTGCCAGCCATCATGGCTTCGTATTTACGTTTAAACTTCCGTAACTTTGCCCCTTGAGCAATACTCACGATCAGCAAAATCACCGTAAGCAATGCCAATCCGCCAATAATCCACAACAGCTGTTCCAGAATCAGCTCATTTAATTCAGCCATGTAAGTGCAACTACCCCTCTATGTTTTTGATCAGATTCACGTCTGTCCGTAGTCCTTAGCTTCTATTATAAATCAACCCGTTATTCAAGGAATTAATCATATATTTCCATTTTAAATAACAGACGTTGAAGACTTTTTGTTACTCCCTACTTCTTTACTGTCAACTCAGTAATAGCCCGAATAAGTTCATCGACCTCTTCATGGGTAGAATTGTATCCAACGCTTGCTCTAACGGCTCCGGTAGCCGTTGTACCAGCAGCTTCATGTGCAAGTGGAGTACAGTGGAAGCCCGAGCGGACAGCAATACCATAGTTCCGATCCAACTGAAATGCCAACTGAGCTGAATCATATCCCTCAATTATAAAGGATACTAATCCTGTTCGTGGTTGTCCAATGTCTGGACCCAACATTTGAATGCCCTTAATGGATGATAGCCCGTCCATCATATGCTGTGAGAGTTCCCATTCATGCTTGTAGATTATAGTCGGTGTCATAGCGAGTACATGTTTCACCCCTGCTCCCAATCCAGCAATCCCTATCGTATTAGGAGTGCCTGCTTCATATCGATCTGGACGCACTTTAGGCTGCTCAACAGCTTCGGATTGGCTGCCAGTGCCTCCATGAAGCAGGGGCTGCACATCAAGCTCAGGAGCAATGTACAGTCCCCCCGTGCCTTGTGGGCCCAGTAAACCCTTGTGGCCTGGAAAAGCAAGCAGATCAATGCCTAGTCGCCCTACATCAACTGGCATGACTCCGGCGCTCTGCGCAGCGTCTACCAGTAATAGAGCTTGATATTTTCGGCATAGTTGTGCAATTTCTTCAATTGGCATAATACTGCCCAATAGATTAGAGCTGTGTGTGCACACAATCAAACGGGTATTTTCCCGAAACATCTGCTCCATCTTTTCCAAATCCATAATCCCGGAAGAAGTAACAGGCACATAATCAACCTCAATCCCCCCCTGTCTACGAAGGAATTCCAAGGGACGTCGAACTGAATTATGCTCAGCCATTGTGGCTATGACGTGATCACCGTCTCGGAGAACTCCTTGAATTGCAAGGTTAAGGGCTTCGGTCGTATTGGAGCCAAATACAATATCATTTGGATTCTTAATACCAAACAGAGTTGCTAACCCTTTTCTCGTTTCAAACAAAACCCTGCTAGCTTGCACAGCCATACGATGACTCCCCCTACCCGGGTTAGCACCGGCTAATTCAAGGGCATTCATCATCGCCTCACCAACAGCAGGTGGTTTAGGCCAAGACGTTGCTGCATGATCCAGATAGATTAGTTTCTCCATCTTCTTACCACCTCTGCTTATAAGGAATAATTGCAGGTTTTGCCCAACAAACAAAGAATGACATATCGTTTCTCCAGGACACAGAGGCGATATGTCATGACATGAGTAGCTCTGCATGTTGTAATGATCCATCCGAGGTGTTATTGCAACAGTTCTAATAAACGTTCAAGATCCTGTTTGCTGTAGTAGTTGAGCTCTATTTTTCCTTTATCTTTCTGGCCATGTTTGATTTTCACTGTCGTTTTGAACCGTTCCCGCAGTGATTCCTCCAAGGTGTCGATAAAAGGATCTTTCTTTTTAAGCTTCGTTTTAGCCTTCTCACCTGTTTTGGAACGATCCAGTTGTTGAACCGCTTCCTCCAGCTCACGGACACTCCATTGCTGTTCAATAGATTGTTTAGCAAGTTGCTTGACCAGAACTTCATCTTTCACACCCACGATGGCTCTAGCATGCCCCATCGATAATGTTCCACGTGAAACATAATCTTTCACTTCATCTGGTAAAGCCAACAGTCGCAAGAAGTTAGCTATATGGGAACGTGATTTGCCTACCTTTACAGACAGCTCTTCCTGAGTCAATGAGAATTGATCCATTAAGCCCTGATAGGCTACTGCCACTTCCATTGCATTCAGATTTTCACGCTGCAGGTTCTCGATTAAGGCAATTTCCATCACCTGTTGATCATTGAATGTACGAACAACAGCCGGAACGGTAGCGTTACCGCAATACTGTGATGCCCTGAACCTGCGCTCGCCTGCAATAATCTCATATCCCCGAAGTACAGGACGAACGATAATGGGTTGAATCACACCATGCTGCCGGATTGATTCCGCCAGTTCATGTATTGCTTCCTCATCAAATGCTTTACGCGGCTGATAAGGGTTAGCCCGCAGTTGGCTAATCGGGATTTCTACGACTTTATCGTCGTCATTAATTGAAAGCGAAGGAATGAGGGCATCTAGTCCTTTTCCAAGCCGCTTACTCATAAGAAATCACTTCCTTTGCGAGCTCTAAGTACACTTCCGCTCCTCGGGAACGGGGATCATACGTAATAATGGATTGCCCGTGAGAAGGTGCCTCACTAAGCCGAACATTACGCGGAATAATGGTCTGATACACTTTTTGCTGAAAATACTTCTTCACTTCTTCGATAACCTGGATGCCGAGATTCGTCCGAGCATCAAACATCGTCAGTAACACACCTTCAATCTGAAGCGAGGTATTCAGATGTTTTTGTACGAGTCGGACTGTATTCAGCAATTGGCTTAACCCCTCCAATGCATAATACTCACATTGAATCGGAATAATCACGGAATCAGAGGCAGTCAGTGAGTTGATTGTCAACATACCGAGCGATGGCGGACAATCAATCAGAATATAATCATAATTATTTCTAACGAGTGCAAGTGCCTTTTTCAGGCGAACTTCTCGTGATATGGTGGATACCAATTCGATCTCGGCTCCGGCAAGTTGGATCGTTGCAGGTATGATATGAAGTCCTTCAATCTGTGTCTCTGCAATCGCTTCTTGGGGAGGCACATCATTAATAAGAACATCATATATACAATTCGCCACATCTGCTTTATTAATCCCGACTCCACTCGTTGTATTCCCTTGGGGGTCAATATCGACAAGCAGTACCTTTTTCCCGAGTGAAGCAAGTCCTGCACCCAAGTTAACGGATGTCGTTGTTTTCCCCACACCGCCCTTTTGATTTGCTACGGCCATAATCTTAGACAATACCTTCACCTCAAATAAATTAGGAGTCTTTTCTTGTAGGTTGTGAGTTACAGTTAATACTAAGCAGGCGACCATCCGTCCACACGAACAACAACTACCGTTTCCTTAGCAAAACGATTTGTTCCCTTCACGTCACATGACAAAACTGACTGTATAGACAGAAAAAGCGGCCATTGCCGCCTTAAGCTTCAATTATTTGCGTTTTGGAATATGAATAACGATTTCGTAATGATCCTCATGATCAGCTTCTTTTGTTTTAATATCCATACCCGAACCTGTTACCATATCGATGGACTGACGAATCGTGTTCAGTGCCAGCCTTACATCTTTGGTAAAGGATATACGTTTGGACTTTTTGATTTTATTAGCTTCCTTATAAAAAGCAACACGTACTTCCGTCTGCTTCACATTCAATCCCTTGTCGATAATCTCGCCCAGCAATTTCAACTGTAGCTCTTCCGTATCCAAAGATAACAAAGCTCTTGCATGGCGTTCAGATATCTTCCGCTCCATCAAAGCTGTCTTCACACCATCAGGAAGTTGTAACAACCGAATTTTATTGGCAATAGTAGACTGACTTTTGCCAAGTCGTTGAGCAAGACTCTCCTGTGTCAATTGATGCAGATCAATCAACTTTTGGTAAGCAACCGCTTCCTCGATGGAGGTTAAACCTTCACGCTGCAAGTTCTCAATCAAAGCAATGGATGCTGCTTGAGAATCGTTGAATTCGCGCACGATGGCCGGAATGTGTTCAAGGCCCAGTTTGCGAACAGCACGCCAGCGGCGTTCCCCAGCAATAATCTCATATGATCCATTCCGAACACGAACAACAATGGGTTGGATGACACCATGTGTTTTGATCGTTTGCAACAACTCGTCAATCTTATCATCATCAAAAATAGTACGGGGTTGATATGGACTGCTCACAATTTCATTAACCGGGACCTGTTTAATCTCATCTCCGTTATTGCGTTCCGCCAAACCAAACAACTTCGAAAATTGTTCTTTCATTCCGTAGATTACCACCTAGTTTCGTAATAGCTCCCACATATCAGCAGGTGCTTCTTATTCCATAAGCGAGACAACACTTCCATCGTTCCTGAAATAAGTTATGCCATTCGTATGACTTGCTGCGTAGCAGCAACAAATACTTCACTATCTATTAATATGAACTAATCTATGATCACTGTTTGCGCAGAATCCGATACTTCTATTCTATCATCTTTTTCACCATAATCCTATGTTTACCTATTCTTTAAAGACAGCAAATTTTCCTGCTTTTCTTTCACATTGATCGGGAAAATTAGAAAGAATAAAGCATCATACCAACCCTACACTCTATTATTTGCAAAGAGCATTCACAGAAAAAATGATTCTGATTGCATATCAGTTGAACTAAAGGTTTTTACACGGAACGATTTGATATCAGAAGAAATTCTAATCGCTGTTTTTCCTTGATTTATTTGATTCCCTTTCCAAAGGACAAATTCGGTGATAACGAAATGCCTAGGCTTCCGATACAGCTTCCTTCTCAGAAAGCTTTTTGGTTCGCTTTTCAGGTTTTTTCTAACCTCTCTGTTCAACCATTTGAACAACGCAGTAATTTACTTTATTAGCTAACGCATCATATAAATCATCTAAATTCTGATTTAATCTCAACTACATCGATGCTGCTGGAGCAAAAATAAAAAAAATCAAAGAGGATGTTTCACGTGAAACATCCTCTTTGTATATTGCTGTTCTATATTCAACATGTTATTTTGTTTTATCTTTATGCCCTAATACTACACGAGTGGAGTTTTAAGTGGTGTTCCTGGTTTACGAGGATACTTATGTGGTGTCTTATCAAATTTTTGAATCAAAATGATATGACGTTCCGATTCCTCCACCGGTAGTTGGAATGGATGAACAGCTTTCACCCGTCCTTTTAACTGATTAAAACTAAACTCTGCTTCCTTCATCTCAACCCGTGGGTCCCCGCCCTTCATCGCAGCGAACATTCCGCTTTTACGTACAAAAGGAAGGCAGAACTCATTCAGTACCGCCAGCTTGGCTACTGCACGGGCAGTAACCAGATCATAGCTGTCTCGATATCCTTCTTTGCGCCCCAGCTCTTCAGCACGACCATGAATCAGTTCTACCTGCTCAAGACCAAGTGTATCGACTACATGCTGCAAGAAACCAATCCTTTTATTTAACGAGTCAATAATCGTAAGCTGGATATGGGGGAAACAAATCTTCAGTGGCAGCCCCGGAAATCCTGCTCCTGATCCGATGTCAGCCAATTTATTTACTTTGGTCATATCCGTATAAAATGCTAGCGATACTGAATCATAGAAGTGTTTCGTATACACTTGCTCCCGATCTGTGATACCGGTCAGATTCATTTTTTCATTCCAGGATACAAGTTCTTTATAATATAGTTCGAATTGTTCCAGCTGAAGTTCTCCTACTTCTAAACCGTGCTCTTTCAAGCGCAGCTGCAACTGCTGTTGAATATCGTCCATTATTGTCCCCTTGCTGCGGTAACGCGGTTATAATGCTCCAGGTAGACAAGCAAGATGGAGATATCAGCAGGCGTTACACCCGCAATACGAGACGCCTGACCAATGGAGATTGGGCGGATTTTCGCCAGTTTCTGCTTGGCTTCCATCGCAAGACCATGAATCTCATCATATACGATCGTGTCTGGAATTTTCTTTTTCTCCATTTTCAGCAAACGTTCCACATGGATCAATTGCTTCTCAATATAACCCGCATATTTAATTTGAATTTCAACTTGTTCCTTCATATCAGCGGTCAATTCCACCTCGGAAGGAGAAACTTGCTCAATCCAGTCATAGCCAATCTCCGGACGACGCATCAGGTTCAGTAATGTGCTTCCATCCTGGATTGGCGTAGAACCAATCTCTTCCAGTTTGGCATTAACTTCAACAGGGCGTACCTTGGCATCTTTCAAACGTGCAATCTCCTGCTCGACTTTCGCCTTTTTATCCAGGAAAGATGCATACCGATCCTCGGTTATCAGTCCAATGTCATGACCAATCTCCGTAAGACGCATATCTGCATTGTCATGACGGAGCAGCAAACGATATTCAGCACGAGATGTCAGCAAACGGTAAGGCTCATTGGTACCTTTGGTAACGAGATCATCGATGAGTACTCCAATGTAACCTTGGGAACGATCAAGCACAATAGCTTCTTTGCCCTGCACTTTACGTGCTGCATTGATACCAGCCATGACCCCTTGTCCAGCAGCTTCCTCATACCCGGATGTACCATTGATCTGACCGGCTGTGAACAGTCCTGGCAGACGTTTTGTTTCCAGAGATGGCCACAATTGCGTTGGTACCATCGCATCGTATTCAATGGCGTAACCGTTACGCATCATTTCCACTTTTTCCATACCTGGAATTGAACGAAGAACAGCCAGTTGTACATCCTCTGGCAAACTTGTAGATAGACCTTGTACGTAATACTCAGATGTATTTTTACCCTCCGGCTCCAGGAAAATTTGATGCTTCGGCTTATCGCTAAAGCGTACGATTTTATCCTCAATGGATGGGCAGTAACGCGGCCCTGTTCCCTCAATTACGCCAGAGAACATCGGTGCACGATGCAGATTATCATTAATAATTTGATGTGTCTCTACAGATGTGTATGTCAGCCAGCAAGGCAACTGCTCGTTAGTAGATGATTTTGTCTCATAAGAAAAGAACTTCGGCTCATCATCACCAGGCTGAATTTCGGTTTTGCTAAAATCAATCGTATCCTTATGCACACGTGGTGGTGTACCTGTTTTGAAACGTACCAGCTCGAAGCCCAGCTCACGCAAATGCTCCGACAACTTCAAGGATGGCTGTTGATTGTTGGGTCCGCTCTCGTACATCAACTCGCCCATAATGACTTTACCGCGCAGATATGTGCCTGTTGTCAGCACTACAGCTTTGGCACGATATTCTGTACCTGTTTGGGTGACAACTCCGACACACTGACCGTCCTCAACAATCAGACGATCCACCATACCCTGACGCATGGTCAGATTAGGTTCTTTCTCCATCGTTTCCTTCATTGTGTGCTGATAAGAGAATTTATCCGCTTGCGCTCGTAGCGCATGAACTGCAGGTCCTTTACCTGTATTAAGCATCCGCATCTGGATAAAGGTTTTGTCAATATTCCGTCCCATTTCCCCGCCAAGTGCATCAATTTCCCGCACGACGTGTCCTTTTGCCGGTCCCCCAATCGATGGGTTACAAGGCATAAAAGCCACCATGTCGAGGTTGATCGTAATCATCAATGTTTTGGAGCCCATTCGAGCTGCCGCAAGAGCTGACTCTACCCCGGCATGTCCTGCTCCAACGACAATGACATCATAACGGCCGCCATCAAAAGCCATGTTATTACCTCCTTATTTTGCTTCTATCATCTATATCAAACCAACACTTCCTGGCAACAACATCATTCCATCCTTTGACAACGGGCAGAAATTGTACCTTCCCATCATACACAACCATTTCAATGAAAGAAACGGGATAATGATTTACTTTCCTAGACAGAACTGGGAGAAAATCTGATCTATTAATGCGTCATGTGCTGTATCTCCCACGATCTCTCCGAGCTGTTCCCACGCCAAACGAACATCGATCTGGATCATATCAATCGGAACAAATTGATCCGCAGCCTCATACGCATCTACCAGTGATTGTCTCGCCTTTTTGAGCAAGGCAATATGACGAACATTGCTGACATAGGTCAAATCTGCAGATTCCAGCTTTCCACTGAAGAACAATGTGGAGATAGCATCTTCCAATCGATCAACACCCTGATCATCCTTCACCGACATTGGCACAAGCCGCTCCTCGGGAATATATCGGAGCAGCACGTCACGGTCTACCTGTGGCGTTAAGTCCATTTTATTCATAATGATAATTGATTGTCTACCGCGGATTTGTTCCAGCAATTCAATCTCATCTTGATGAAGTGGCTCAGCAGCATTCACAACCATCAGAATCAGATCTGCGTCATTCACAGCGGAACGCGAGCGCTCCACCCCGATCTTCTCAACCACGTCCATCGTTTCCCGAATACCGGCTGTATCGAGCAGTTTCAAAGGAATATTGTTTATTGTGATGAACTCTTCAATGACATCGCGTGTCGTTCCTGGAATATCGGTAACGATTGCCCGGTTATCCTGAGCTAACGTATTCATTAATGAAGATTTACCCACATTAGGCCTTCCGACGATCGCTGTCGTAATACCTTCACGTAATATTTTTCCTTGTTCCGCTGTAGCCAGTAATTTGTCGATTTCAGTCATAACTTCACTGGATTTTTCTTTAATGAAGTCGGACGTTAATGATTCTACATCATGTTCAGGGTAATCGATATTCACTTCAATATGAGCCAGCGTCTCTACCAACGTATATCTCAAATCACGTAGCTTGGAGGACAATTTACCTTCTACCTGCTTCAGTGCTACCGAGAATGCACGATCAGATTTCGAACGAATCAGATCCATGACTCCTTCCGCTTGGGACAAATCGATTCGCCCATTGAGGAAAGCCCGCTTCGTAAATTCTCCCGGTTCAGCCAAACGAATATTGAGCTGCAATAGCAGATCCATCACCCGTTTAACGGACACGACACCACCATGTGCACTAATCTCAACTACATCCTCTGTAGTGAATGAACGAGGTGCAAGCATTACCGTGACCAATACCTCTTCTACTTTTTCGCCACTATTAGGATCTATAATATGACCATAATGAACCGTATGGGATAATGCCTGGGTTAGAGGCGTTTTGCTGCGAAAAATCTTCTCCGTTTCGGTCACCGCATCCGGCCCACTGACACGAATAACCGCAATGCCGCCTTCACCAACCGCCGTGGATATGGCTGTAATCGTATCGCTAATCATTGTGATCTCTCCCTACTCTCTATATTGAAGTTGTCATCCAACCCATTCTGGGGAATGCCAACACATATTCAACTCTATTGGTGCACTATCTATCTCATATGCTTCGGTACGAAAAAAGCAATGGCTTCTGCACCGGGCAGGCAGCCATTGCGTCTTCAATTGCGTGTTATTTCAACGTAATAACCACACGCCGATTGGGCTCCTCGCCCTTACTTAACGTTTTAATCTGCGGGTGATTTTGCAGTTTGGCATGAATCACTTTACGCTCGAGCGGAGGCATCGGTTCTAGCACAACTTCCTTGCCTGTACGGATCGCTTGTCCGGCTAACCGCTCAGCCAGATCTTCAAGCGTTTTCCGTCGGCGCTGACGGAAGTTTTCTGCATCGAGCACAATGCGTACGAAGCTTTCCGAATAACGGTTGGCGACAATATTCGTCAAATATTGAAGAGCATCCAGCGTCTGTCCACGTCTACCAATAATCATACCGAGGTCTTCCCCGGAAATATTGAAGATGTGTCCATCCCGATGTTTCTTGATATGCACTTCCACATCCAGACCCATACCTGCCGCAACCTCTTTCAAAAACGCAGCCGCTTCTTCATAGGGATTATGGACTGCTACACCCTCAAGTAATGCATCAATCTCAGTTTCAGGTGTGGCTGGTTTGATCGGCTGAGATACAGCTTCAGGCACAGGCAACAGTTTCACTTCAACTTTGGCAGCCTTCACCCCGAACAAACCCAGGAATCCTTTTGACGGCTGCTCTAACACTTGTATCTCGACCTTGTCCCGGCTTACGCCAAGCTCAGCCAATCCTTGGTTTACAGCATCTTCAACGGTTTTTCCTGACGTAATGACTGTGGTCATTTCGATTTTTTGGCCCCTTTCGACCCTTTCCCAGAGACGGTTGCCTTGCCACCGTTTTTGCGTTTAGCTCCACTTTTGGAAGAGCTGCTCTGCTTCACGTTGACCTCGGCCACAATTTTATCATTATTCCGGTAAAGGAAATAGTTTTGCACGATCGTGTAGATATTACTGTAGAACCAGTAAAGCGGCAACGCTGACGGGAACTGATACGACATAACGAAGATCAGAATCGGGTACACCCATAGCATGAACTGCATTGGACCAATCTGCTGTGCTGGGTTCATACGCATCATCATCCATGTTTGAATGAATGTAGTGATGGCAGCGAGCACTGGCAAAATAAACAGGTGATCCGGTGATCCCAGTTGGAGCCACAAGAAATCATGCGTTCTCAAACTGGAGTTTCCATAAATGGAGTTATAAAGTGCGATGTAGATCGGCATCTGAATGATAAGAGGCAGACAACCGGCCATCGGATTAACTTTGTTCTCCTGGAACAACTTCATCGTTTCTTGCTGAACTTTCTCAGGTGTATCTTTATACTTGGCTTGAATCTCCTTAAGTTGCGGCTGAATAGCCTGCATTGCTTTGGAGCTGCGAACTTGCTTCATCGTCAATGGTAAAATTAATGTCCGCACAATAAGCACCATGACTAGGACAGCTAGTCCATATTCGCCGTTGAACCATTTTGCGAACGTATCGAGTGCATAAGAGAACCAGTAAACTACATTACTTTGCCAGAATGAATCACTGTTCTTCAGATCTTCTGTAGTAACCCCGGCTCCTTGCGGAGTACATCCAGCTAATACAGCGACCATTGCAATAACTGCAATGAGGAGAATCCATTTCCCCTTTGATGTCTTCAATCGCGACACTTCATAACCCCTCTCTTAACCATTCCATTCCACCGTAAATCATACCATAATTAGGAGGACAAATAAACCGAAGCTTACCGCTTGCACGACTTCAACAGGGAGGCCTTACGCAGCACATGCATCAGACTTTTCTCCATTTCCTTATAGGGCATGCCTAATGCACCTTTACGGACAATGAAAATCAAATCCATTTGCGTAACAATCTCTTGTTCATGATGACGTACAATTTCCTTGATCATGCGTCTCATCCGGTTACGCACGACAGCGTTTCCTATTTTCTTGCTGCATGAGATGCCCACACGGAATTGTTCCGTATCCTTACGACGGCTACCATACACCACGAATTGATGATTGGCAAACGATTTTCCAAACCGATATACACGGCTAAAGTCCGCACGGTTTCGCAGACGCAGTCTTTTATACACGGCGCTTCTCCTTGCTGTCCTTCATCAACGTTGTTGACGGAGGCATCATTACTGATTTAGTATAGGCTTTCTTAATCGACGGTAAACCGTCTTGGCGACAACTTGTATATAAGGTAGGTTTCCGATAAAAGAAACCTTTAATCCATATTTATAATCAGCTGGCTAATCGGCTTTTTCACAGCACATAACGCGATGAATTACCATGTAAACCAGCTGGAATGAGCTCCTTTAAGAAAAAAAAGACCACCTCGGTGGTCTTCAAATGCATTAAGCACTCAGTTTCTTACGGCCTTTCAGGCGACGTGCTGCCAAAACTTTACGGCCGTTGCTTGTGCTCATTCTTTTACGGAAACCATGAACTTTTTTACGCTTGCTAACGTTCGGTTTGAATGTAGGTCTCAATGTACTGCACCTCCTTACAAGGAAATACTTATGTGATGAATCATTTTCATCTTAATAAAGAAAACACCTTTATATATTTAATCATGTTCAATTGGAAAAGTCAACTGCCAAAACTCTGCCACTCTCCCTCTTTTTCATATGCTTTCCAGTGTTCAAAAATTACCCCTATCTTACAGAATTTTATTTCCTCAGCACACAGCCACCAATTAATCAAAAAAAGTTATCCCCAGTCTGCAAAAAAAGCCTGATCCTTCAGTATCTTTCGTTATCCACACCTCTTATATAGCTGCGCGAATATCTTAAGTTAACGTTTAAAGTTATTCACATGTGGATAAAGAATATTAGGTTTAAACTAGGGTAAAAGAAAGGTGAATGTATCCGCTTCACTGTGAAGGTTTACAAGCTTTTGAGAAAGGTGTAGGATGGAAAATATCTTGTATACAAGTATACTTATTGTTTTTTTAACCCTCTTACTAAGCAAGCAGTCGACAATTTTATAGAGGAGAAACTTAAGCTCTGCTAACAAAGCTTCTGACGTGTTGATTCACCAATTTGTCTTTTCGACATTAGTAATGAATGCTGGGCTGCGAAACATTATGTTATGATCGTATAATGTAAGGATTACTTAATTTAGGAGCGTTAGCCATATGCAATTTCCATCTTCCTGGCTTCAAGGAGCATCTCGCGGTGAAGCCATTGCTTGTGAATTAAGGCTGAGAATCATCAACGGAACCCTTCGGCCTGGGGAAATTTTGTCGGAAAATCGAATTGCTGCTGATTTTGACAGCAGTCGCTCGCCTGTTCGCGAAGCGCTGAGAACGTTGTCAAATGAGGGACTGATTCGGCTTGAACGGATGGGTGTTGTGATTCTTGGCCTAAATATGAAGGATGTCGAAGAACTGTATGATGTACGTTTTCTCATTGAAAGCTTTGTACAGCAGCGGCTTGCAGTAGATGTGCCTCAGGTGCTAATCACTCAGCTTAGCAATATCATCGACAAAATGCAGCTTGCCGGAAAACATCAAGATGCCGTCGAATTTGCCTATCAGGATCTCACGTTTCACGAAACAATTATCGAAGCAGCCGCACATTCCCGCATCTCACATTTGTGGAAGAGCATCAGGTATGTCGTTATGACGGTTATGTTACTTACTACACGCAGAGTATTTGCTCAAGGCGGGCCCAAAGTAAGCGCTGTAATTGAAAAACACCGCTCCCTTGTATCTGCCCTGGAATCAGGGGACAAAGTTCTGATCCAGAACGGGGTACGCACGTATTTTAAGGACTCAGGCCAAACGTTACATGAAAGCTTTGAATTTTGAACTCTGTTTGTTGCAGCATGCTACTTTCAAGTTCGCAATCCATTCGGCGTGAATGACGTAGAGGATTGTAACCCAACTTGTCGACAAGTATACCAAATGCGATTTTGTTCATTTTTTTAGGGCATGTTAAGGCTAGCTTGCTCTATCTCCTGTAGGCACAGTCATTACCTCAATGATTTCTCTTATGGCTACAGTTGGTTGTAAGCGTTTATCACCAAGACAAAGGAGTAATTACATCATGAGCACGATTTTCGGATTATCCCATAATGCTACACTGCTGATCTGGACGTTGATCGCCATCGTCTTTCTGATTCTGCTGATCTCCAAATATAAATGGAACCCGTTTATCACCCTTTTATTATCTGCATTGATGCTTGGTTTGCTTGCAGGGATGAAGCCTGCTGACGTGATCTCTTCGATTACCGGCGGACTTGGCGGTACTTTAGGCACGATTGCTATCGTCATTGGACTTGGCACCATGCTTGGTAAAATGATGGCCGAATCCGGCGGCGCCGAGCAGATTGCAACTACTCTTGTTGACCGATTCGGTGTGAAACGTGTGCACTGGGCCATGATGATTGTTGGTTTCATTGTGGGTATTCCCGTTTTCTTTGAAGTGGGTGTCATTCTGATGATTCCAATCATCTTTACAGTAGCCCGCAAAACCAATATGTCCCTGCTTCAGATCGGGATTCCTATTTTGGCCGGTCTATCGACTGTTCATGGACTTGTTCCTCCACATCCGGCACCGATGATTGCCATCGAAGCCTTCAATGCGGATCTGGGGAAAACGATTCTATACTCTCTCCTTGTAGGTATCCCTACGGCCATTATCGCTGGACCTGTATTCGGTAAATTTATCGGCAAAAGAATTCATACGGAACCGCCAGCTGAGCTTGCTGAACAGTTCTCGGCTAAGAAAAACAGCAACCTGCCCGGATTTGGCATTACGCTGTTTACCATTCTGCTGCCGGTCATTCTGATGCTGATCGGTTCTATTGCCAGCATCGTTGATCCCGATGCAACGAGTGGATTGACCGTCTTTAGTGAGTTTATCGGTAATGAGATTATTGCGCTCTTAATCTCTGTCGTCTTTGCCCTCTTTTCACTCGGCTTTGCCCGCGGGTTCACCAAACATGAACTTTCTCGTTTCACCAGTGAATGTCTGGCGCCTACAGCTACGATAATTCTCATCATTGGTGGTGGCGGAGCCTTCAAACAGGTGCTGATTAATAGTGGCGTTGGTAATGCCATTGCCGAATTCGCCACGAACGCACATATTAACGTGATTCTGTTTGCCTGGCTTGTGGCTGCACTGATTCGTGTCGCAACCGGTTCCGCTACGGTTGCCATGACCACAGCAGCTGGCATTGTTGCTCCAGTGCTCGCTCTTACCCCAGGAGCTAACATTGAGCTGGTTGTACTTGCTACGGGTGCAGGCTCCCTTGTATTGTCCCATGTGAATGATGCCGGCTTCTGGATGATCAAGGAATTCTTTAATATGAGTGTCTCTCAGACACTAAAGACGTGGACTGTTATGGAAACACTACTCTCGGTGGTGGGATTGATCTTTATTTTGCTGCTAAGTACTGTGGTGTGAACATAAGTTAATCGTATTTTTCAGAGAAAGAGAATTTTGTATATATACAGCTCTTTAAAGAAAGAAGGATCGATGCAATGACCAATTATATGATTGGAATTGATATAGGCACGACCAGCACCAAATCCGTTTTATTCACAGAGCAAGGCGAGGTGGTCACAACCTCCACCCAGGAATATCCGCTCTATACCCCTGCTCCAGATGTTGCAGAACAAGACCCGGATGAGATTGTGCAAGCAGCCATCCGCTCGGTACGCGGAGTGATGAGCCAGAGCGGAATTTCCGCTAAGCAAATTCTCTTTGTATCCTGCAGCTCGGCTATGCACAGCGTCATCGCTATGGATCAGCATGATCATCCGCTGACCCGCTGCATCACCTGGGCGGACAATCGAAGTGCAGCTTGGTCGTCCAAGCTGCAAGAAAATGGGGTAGGTCATCGTATTTATCTGCGTACAGGCACTCCTATTCACCCAATGTCCCCTCTGACCAAATTGATGTGGCTGCGTCATGATGAGCCAGAACTATTCGAACGCACGGCAAAGTTTATTTCGATTAAAGAGTATCTTTTCTTCCGTCTATTTGGACAATATATTGTCGATCATTCCATCGCTTCCTGTACGGGTCTGCTTAATCTCGAACAACTGGAATGGGATCAGGAAGCACTAAACATCGCTGGGATCACACCAAATCATCTATCGAAGCTTGTACCGACGACTTATACAATAGAGGGAATGCATCCTGAATGGGCCGAAAAAATGGCTCTCTCCCCCTCTACGCCCTTTGTAATTGGCGCAAGTGACGGGGTGCTGTCCAACCTTGGCGTTAACGCCATCAAACCAGGCGTTGTTGCCGCAACCATCGGTACCAGTGGAGCGATTCGTACTGTCGTTGATCGCCCGGTAACTGATCCAAAAGGACGTACATTTTGTTATGCTCTGACTGAGAAACTATGGGTCGTAGGTGGGCCTGTGAATAACGGCGGCATGCTTTTCCGCTGGGTACGGGATGAGTTTGCCGCGTCTGAAGTCGAAACAGCGAAACGCCTTGGCATCAACTCCTACGATGTACTGACCAAAATTGCGGAGCGTGTCCCAGCCGGTTCCGAAGGTCTGCTATTCCACCCGTACCTTTCAGGCGAACGTGCTCCACTCTGGAATCCAGACGCCCGCGGCTCCTTTTTTGGCCTGACCCTCCACCATAAGAAAGAGCACATGATTCGTGCGGTGCTTGAAGGGGTTATTTTTAACCTTTATACTGTCCTGCTTGCCATGGAGGAGCAGATCGGGCAACCTACCTCCATTCAGGCTACTGGTGGGTTTGCACGCTCTCCGTTATGGAGGCAGATGATGTCGGATATCTTCAATCAGGAAGTGGTTGTACCCGAGAGCTTCGAAAGTTCTTGTCTCGGTGCCGTTGTCCTCGGACTGTATGCTACAGGACGGATCAAATCCCTTGACGCCGTTTCTTCTATGGTAGGCACAACTCATCGGCATACACCCGTCAAAGAAGATGCCTCCCTCTATCAAGAGCTGCTACCGATCTATATTCGTATTTCGCGCAAACTGGAAGAGGAGTACGCGGACATTGCTGAATTTCAACGCAAAATGTCTATGCTTCATCTATAAGTAGAGGAAGGCCCCGCAGCCATAAACCGGCTGCGGGGCCTTCCTCTTTTTTGATGATAATTGAAACCACCATGACACGTACACAGTTCTAGCAATCCACTGAAACTAATAACCACTAAGCAATTAAAACATCGCACTTCTACTATGTAGGCCTCGAGAGGATGAAAAGCACTTACCACTCATCTGCTCATTTTCCCACTTAATCACTTCAATCCATTTTTAGTTTATCCACAACAAGGTTATTCACATTCCAAGATCACTTTTGCACACAAATTAGCATCTTTCGACGGATATCCTGTGTATAAAATTTTTCTGCACTTTAGGTCATGCTGTCGAAAATTAAACAATTTATAAACAATATATTGTGTTGTGACTAAAAATTATACACAAGTTATTGAATTTGTGGATAAAATCTCGTCATACGTTGAAATCAGGGGCTTCTTTTGCTATGATTGTATTACTTTTGGATGTGAATATGTGATCTGACCCATAATATTATCAACAGCCTGTGGATAAAGTTGTGAACAATTTTCCGTTGTTCCTTCTTTTTTTGTTTTAGACCTGCGGGAGTTTGGGGATAAATTCAACAATATATCTCGTATTTCGACACTGCATCATGGCTTAAGCCACACTTGGAACATGTAAAAGGAGTGACAGTCTGTGGACAGCCATACTTCTGATTTATGGCAGCAAATTTTATCAATCATACAAAACAAACTCAGCAAACCCAGCTTCGACACCTGGTTCAAGGCCACCAAGGCTACCAAGCTGAACGATCAGACTATCGTCATCTCCGCCCCAACCACATTTGCCGTTGAATGGCTGGAGAGCCGTTACACCAAATTGGTCGGTTCGACGGTCTATGAACTGCTTGGTAAACAGGTCGATGTGAAATTTGTCATCGAGGAGAACAAACCTGTAGAACCAGACCCGCAGCTGCCGGCGCCGACGCCGAAAGTCGTTCAGGAAGAAGCCGTGCTCAGCATGCTGAATCCAAAATATACATTCGACACCTTTGTCATTGGTCCGGGCAACCGTTTTGCCCATGCCGCATCGCTGGCGGTCGCTGAAGCGCCCGCCAAAGCCTACAATCCTCTTTTTCTATATGGAGGCGTAGGACTTGGCAAAACCCACTTGATGCATGCGATCGGACATTACATTTTGGAGCATAATCCGAGCAGCAAGGTTGTTTATTTGTCATCTGAGAAATTCACGAATGAGTTCATCAACTCCATCCGTGATAATCGCGGGGAAAGCTTTCGTAACAAGTACCGAAGCGTAGATATTCTGCTTATTGATGATATTCAGTTCTTAGCCGGAAAAGAATCAACACAAGAGGAATTTTTCCATACGTTTAATGCGCTGCATGAGGAACGGAAGCAGATCATCATCTCCAGTGATAGACCACCGAAGGAAATTCCAACCCTGGAAGAGCGGCTGCGCTCCCGGTTTGAGTGGGGATTAATTACGGATATTCAGCCTCCGGATCTGGAGACGCGGATTGCGATTTTGCGTAAAAAGGCGCGTGCGGAGAATTTGGATATACCGAATGAAGCGATGATGTACATCGCGAATCAAATTGATACGAACATTCGTGAGCTTGAAGGAGCTCTGATTCGTGTCGTTGCTTATTCTTCACTGACCAATCAGGACGTTAGTTCTCATTTGGCCGCTGAAGCACTGAAGGATATCATTCCTTCCAGCCGTCCCAAAATGATCACCATTCAAGACATCCAACAAAAGGTCGGCGAGTACTACAGCCTGAAGCTTGAAGACTTCAAAGCACGGAAACGGACAAAAGCGGTTGCTTTTCCGAGACAGATCGCCATGTATCTCTCTCGTGAACTGACAGACTTTTCTCTGCCTAAAATTGGGGAGGCTTTTGGAGGACGAGATCATACCACGGTCATTCATGCCCATGAAAAAATCTCTCAAGCGATCAAAAATGATCAGGATCTCTATAAAGTTATCAACAACTTAACCGAAAAAATTAAGAATCCAACCTGAACAAGTCCCAAGCCTATGCACAACGTGTACACATGTGGATAGGCTTAATTTTATGGGTTTAACCCTACTTATCCACATATTCAGTGCCCCTATTACTATTATTACTATAAAGATCTAAAGATATCTTCTCCAAAAAGCCGTTGCAAAGTACGGCCTTCGGCCTTTCGATAAACACCTTTTTCAAACCAAGTCACAACCCAAAAAACATCCCAAAAATCCACTAGGAGTGAAATCATGAAAATCAGCATAATGAAAAGTTATCTAAACGAATCCATTCAACAGGTATCCAAAGCGATCTCTAGTCGTACAACGATTCCGATTCTGAGCGGTATTAAATTCGACGTGAATCACCAAGGTGTGACGTTGACAGCAAGTGACACGGATATCTCTATTCAGTCATTTATCCCGCTTGAAGAGGGAGACAAAAGTGTTGTGCAAATAGAGCAACCGGGTAGCGTTGTTTTGCCGGCTAAATTTTTCGTAGAGATCATCAAAAAGTTGCCTTCTCAGGAAGTACATATGGAGGTCAAAGAAAACTTCAACACCTTTATTTCTGCAGGTGCGACGGAGATCCAACTGGTTGGTCTGGACCCGGAAGAGTTCCCAGTGCTGCCAAGCATCGAAGAGAATCAAACGGTATCCATTCCTGGAGATTTGCTAAAAAATATGATTAAACAGACTGTATTCTCCATTTCGACCCATGAAACGACCCCCATTCTGACAGGTGTACTGTGGAGCTTGGGTGACAACGAGCTGAAGTTTGTGGCAACCGACCGCCACCGTCTTGCTACACGTGCGGCAATGCTGGATAATGCAGAGGGTATCCGTTTCAACAATGTCGTAATCTCTGGTAAAACGCTAAACGAACTGAGCAAAATTGTTCCGGATCAGAATACACTTGTGGATATCGTTGTCGCAGACAATCAGGTGTTGTTCAAAATTGACCGCGTATTGTTCTATTCCCGTATTTTGGACGGAACATATCCGGATACTTCTAGAATTATTCCAACGGCATACAAAACAGAACTAGTTTTGGACACTAAAAAATTAAGTGAATCGATTGATCGGGCTTATTTGCTGTCGCGTGAGGAAAAAACAAACATTGTGCGCATGCAGACGATGGACTCCGGCACGATTGAAATATCCTCCAGCTCTTCCGAGCTTGGAAAAGTAAGAGAAGAGATTGAACCAGCCGAATTTACGGGTGATCCACTCAAAATCTCGTTTAACTCGAAATACATGCTGGATGTGCTGAAAGTGGTGGAAAGTGAGCAACTGATGATTGCCTTTACTGGTGTCATGAGTCCGATCATCCTGAAACCGCTGGATGATAGCCAAAGCCTATACGTCATCCTGCCTTACCGGACGACCAACTAACGAAAGGAAGATCACGATGAAGCAAGTATCGATTCGTACGGAATATATTAAGCTTGACCAATTTTTGAAACTGGCAGAATGCATCCCTACCGGAGGTATGGCGAAAGCTATCCTGCAAGAAGGGCTTGTACGTGTGAATAAGGAGTCTGAGGAGCGTCGTGGACGGAAGTTATACCCTGGGGATATCGTTGAGGTAGACGGAGAAGGCACGTTTGAAGTGGTTGCAGAGTAGAAAACCAAGGTGCAATCCTGCTGCCTCCTGACGGACGGGATAAAGGGAGGTTACCGCGTGTTTGTAAACAGCATAGAGCTGCAGCAATTCCGTAATTATGAACATCTGAAGCTGGAGTCGTTTGGTCCTGTCAATCTGTTGATTGGGCAAAACGCTCAGGGAAAGACCAATCTGGCTGAGGCTATTTTTGTGCTTGCACTCACCAAAAGTCACCGCACCTCCCGTGACAAGGAATTGATTCGATTTGGCGAAGACCGGTCAAGGCTAACTGCAGAGGTCGACAAAAAATACGGAGCGGTCAAGCTGGAACTGTCTTTGTCACAACAAGGCAAAAAGGCAAAGATTAACGGTCTTGAGCAGCGTAAGTTAAGCGATTTTGTCGGATCACTCAATGTGGTGATGTTTGCCCCTGAGGATCTGGAGATTGTCAAAGGCACACCGGGGGTTCGCCGCCGGTTCCTTGACATGGAAATCGGTCAGGTGGCTCCGGGCTATCTTTATCATCTGCAACAGTATCAAAAAGTGCTGCTGCAGCGGAATAATCTGCTCAAGCAGTTATGGGGAAAAGGGGATTCAGCTCAAGCGATGCTGGAGATCTGGAATGAACAGCTGGCTGAGCACGGTGTTAAAATCGTCAAAAAAAGGAAACAATTCATAAAGAAACTGCAAAAGTGGGCAGAAACCATCCATCAGGGGATCACCGGAGGCGGAGAAGTCCTGCGCCTGGCCTACCTTCCCTCCTTCAGCGAAGCCGCTGAGGAAGATGAAGCTGTCTTAATGGAGCAATTTATGATAAAATTATCACAAATGAAAGAGCAGGAGATTCGCCGAGGCACAACGCTGAGTGGGCCGCATCGGGATGACCTGTCCTTTTTCATTAACGAACGGGAAGTACAAACGTATGGCTCTCAGGGGCAGCAGCGCACAACTGCGTTGTCTCTTAAGCTTGCAGAAATCGAACTGATTCATGAAGAGATCGGGGAATATCCGGTTCTGTTGCTGGATGACGTATTATCCGAACTTGATCCTTTTCGTCAGACCCAGCTGATCGAAACATTCCAAAGCAAGGTACAGACTTTTATTACCGCTACGGGAATTGAGAGCCTGAACGTTGACAAGCTTAAAGACGCTAGTATCTATCACGTTCATGCCGGACAGGTGGAACGCTAAGGAGTGAGGGCTTATGTACATTCATCTGGGCGGTGAGAAAATCATCCGTTCTTCTGAGCTGGTCGCTATTTTTGATATATCGATTGAGAAATCCTCTAAAATATCCAAGCAGTATGTTACACATGCCGAACAGGAAAAAACGGTCGAACATATCGGCGAAGAGGAAGCGAAATCAATTGTGGTGACGAAAAACATTGTATATTACTCACCAATTTCCTCTGCCACACTCAAGAAGCGAGCTCACCATTTTCCTGATCTATAGCGGATATTCAAGAGAGAATTTTTGTGTCTGCTAATATTCTTAAGTTAACGCATATTGAAGATATTGAATCTATAGAAGTAGGTGAAAGGCATGTCTATGAATCAACCGTCATATGATGCGAATGAAATTCAAGTCCTTGAAGGACTGGAAGCCGTACGTAAACGTCCGGGGATGTACATCGGTTCCACCAGTGCCAAAGGTCTGCATCATCTGGTCTGGGAAGTAGTGGACAATAGTATCGATGAAGCGCTGGCGGGTTACTGCGATCATATCGAGATCAGTATTCACGAAGACAATAGTATAACTGTCGTCGATAATGGGCGGGGTATCCCTGTCGGTGAACATACCAAGATGAAACGTCCTGCACTTGAGGTCGTTATGACGGTCCTACACGCAGGAGGTAAGTTTGGTGGCGGTGGGTACAAGGTATCCGGTGGTTTGCATGGTGTCGGCGTATCCGTTGTTAACGCACTTTCCGAAAAAGTGGTGGTGACCGTTAAGCGTGAAGGTCATGTCTATCAACAAGAATATCGTCGTGGTGCTCCGCAGTATGATCTGAAAACGATTGGAACGACGGATGAGACAGGAACAACTGTAACTTTCCATCCCGATCCAGAAATTTTCACAGAGACATTGGTATTTGATTATGAAACCCTGCTGACTCGTGTACGTGAGCTGGCGTTCCTGAACAAAGGAATCGGCCTAACGTTGACGGATGAGCGTACAGGTGCAACCAACTCTTTCATGTACGAAGGCGGGATTATTGAATATGTATCCTTCCTGAATCAGAAGCGTGAAGTGCTGCATGAGAATCCGATCTATGTTGAAGGTTCGCGGGATAACATTCAGGTGGAGGTTGCACTGCAATACAATGACAACTACACCGAGAATATTTATTCCTTTGCCAACAATATCAACACCCATGAAGGTGGAACGCACGAGTCCGGTTTTAAGAGTGCTCTCACACGGATTATTAACGATTATGCCCGCAAAGCAGGTGTAATCAAGGATAGTACTGGTAATCTATCTGGGGACGATGTGCGTGAAGGACTGACAGCTATTATTTCGGTCAAAATTCCTGAACCACAATTTGAAGGACAGACGAAAACAAAGCTGGGGAACAGTGAAGTGCGCGGTATTGTGGAATCTTTGTTTGCTGAGAAGCTACAGGAGTTCCTCGAGGAGAATCCTTCCGTATCGCGTCGTATTTTGGAAAAAGGATTGCAGGCAGCTCGTGCCCGTGAAGCGGCTCGTAAAGCTCGTGAACTGACACGCCGTAAAGGTGCGCTTGAAGTCAGCTCCCTGCCGGGTAAGCTGGCGGACTGTTCATCCAAAGATGCATCCATCAGTGAATTGTACATCGTCGAAGGGGACTCCGCCGGTGGTTCGGCCAAGCAGGGTCGTGATCGTCACTTCCAGGCAATTTTGCCGCTTCGTGGTAAGATCCTGAACGTGGAAAAGGCACGACTTGACCGTATTTTGGGCAATGCTGAGATACGTGCGATCATCACAGCAATGGGAACAGGGATCGGTGATGATTTTGATATTGCCAAAGCACGTTATCACAAAATCATTCTGATGACCGATGCCGATGTCGATGGTGCACACATTCGAACGCTGTTGCTGACATTCTTGTATCGGTATATGCGCAAAATCATCGAGGCCGGTTATGTATATATTGCACAACCACCACTGTTCAAGATTGAGCGTAACAAAGTCATCCGTTATGCAGGCTCAGAGAAAGAGCGTGATGAGATCATTGCAACGCTTGGCGAGAATGCCAAGTTTAACATCCAGCGCTATAAAGGTCTTGGCGAGATGAATGCTGGACAGCTGTGGGAAACGACCATGGATCCAGAAAGCCGGACAATGCTGCAAGTATCGATCAGCGATGCGATGCTGGCGGATGCCATGTTTGATACGCTGATGGGGGATAATGTTGAACCTCGTCGTGACTTCATTCAGGAAAATGCTAAATACGTGAAAAACCTCGATATTTAATGAGTTGCGAAGAGGCGCCTGTGAGGGCGCCTTTTTTTATATTATGTGGCTTTGCCCTATTGGTGTGATCTATTCATCTGGCAGTGCGGCGTTTGCTGGCGGATGCCTGTGCTTTAGAGACTTTGGAAGCTTTGGGGGCTTTGAAATTTGCCTTTTTTGTTTTACCTTTTTTGGAAGGCAAGCGTCCGTAGGCAATGGCATAACGTTTGATTTTGCGGTAAGCCTCTTTATCGGGTAGGAGACCAAAGGCATAGATACCAGGCAGTGTATTGACCTCCAGAATCCAGGGACGCCCATGATCATCCAGTGCAATATCAATCCCGATCTCTTTAAGCCTAGGAAAAGAGCTTTGCAGTTGGACAGCAGTATGGATACCCAGGCGATACAATTCATGCTCAAGCTTTTGATATCCGTCCTTTTTTAGATGGGGAATCACAAGTTCTTCGAACGTCGCGAGTCTGCCGCCTCCATGGATATTGGTAATAATTTTTCCTGGTGCAGCAACCCGTCCGAGAATACCTGTTGTTTCCCAACTATGTTGCGGGTTTTTCTGGGTTAATACACGCAAGTCAAAAGGTAATCCCTCATGTGTCATCAGTGGAATGCCTTGTTGAATAATGTAGTCACGTTTCTGAATACGTTCATCCAATGCGTCCTGGAGTTCACCTAGAGAATGAAAGACTCGTTCTACAGTTCCATGTTGAAGATGATAGGTTGTAAGCTCGATCATAGCTGAAAGAGCAGGTTCTGAATCTTTTATGTCTGTTTCCGTTACCGTTGCTTCCTCGGTCCCCTCATCGTTTTTTACATCGGTTGATGTATCTTCAGCCAGAGGGGAGGGTAACATGGTTCGGGTTGTTTTCACGCGCATTACTCCGTTACCGTAGGTTCCCCGGTCCGGTTTAATATAATTTGCCGGGAATAACTCGGTCATTCGTTCCAGTGTTTGCGGGCTATACTTTCGGGTCACAGGTATATATTGACTGACATGACGACTGCGCTGCAAAATGGCTGTTTTGGTCCATTTGCTGGAGACACGCTGGATACCCAATATGCATCAGTCCTTTCTTGTTTTGGTCGGTTGGTCTGGGGGACAGTATGCAGAAAATCAAAGGACAAGAGACGATTTCAGTGGTATAATAGAGGAATATGGCGATTTGTGCTGTCAGCCGCTATAATTGTGGTTTGATTGCCCAGTGGGAACGGCTCTAGCCTTGATTGGACAGTACATATGCCGCTTTTCTAGCATTGTATGTGCAATTGCAGAGGAAGGCAGGGCGAATCCCCAGACATGCTCAAGTTCCTGGAAGAAAGGCTATTGCCCAGTGGACGTTTAATTGTGTAACTTTTGTGAAAGTAATATAATAAAGAATAGCGTTCTTATGCGGTTTTAGCCTTGTTAGGCTTTTCACATATATTATTTTTTTCGAAATGATTGATTTGGAACGTTTGTTGAAGGACAAGAAGGAGGTCCAGCATGGCGGAAGAAATGAACTCGCAGATTAAAGATCGGGATATTGGCGTCGAGATGCGCGAATCCTTTATGGATTATGCGATGAGCATCATTGTGAGCCGTGCCCTGCCTGATGTGCGTGACGGATTGAAGCCGGTTCACCGGCGCATTCTGTATGCAATGTCGGAGCTTGGCATGACACCTGATAAACCACATAAAAAATCAGCCAGAATCGTTGGCGAAGTTATCGGTAAGTATCACCCACACGGTGACTCAGCTGTATACGAGACGATGGTACGGATGGCACAGGACTTCTCCCTGCGTTACATGCATGTAGATGGACACGGTAACTTTGGTTCAGTCGATGGTGACATGGCTGCGGCAATGCGTTATACCGAAGCACGTTTATCCAAAATTGCGATGGAAATGCTCAGAGATATCAATAAAGATACTGTAGATTACCAACCGAACTATGATGGCGAAGAAAATGAGCCAATTGTTCTTCCTGCTCGTTTTCCTAACTTGCTTGTTAATGGAGTTGGCGGGATCGCCGTAGGTATGGCTACCAATATTCCTCCTCATAATCTGGGTGAAGTTATTGACGGCGTACAGGCACTGATCCGAAATCCAGATATTACATCCATGGAACTGATGGACTATATCCAAGGGCCAGACTTCCCTACATCTGGTTATATTCTGGGACGTTCGGGTATTCGCCAGGCTTACCAGACTGGACGCGGATCGGTAACGATGCGTGCCAGAACCAATATCGAAGAGAACAACAACAAAGCTCGTATCGTCGTTACAGAGCTTCCGTACCAAGTGAACAAGGCAAGACTCGTAGAGAAAATTGCTGAAC
Organism: Paenibacillus sp. 2TAF8; assembly: GCF_052114825.1. Classification (NCBI taxonomy): domain Bacteria; kingdom Bacillati; phylum Bacillota; class Bacilli; order Caryophanales; family Paenibacillaceae; genus Paenibacillus; species Paenibacillus sp. 2TAF8. The sequence continues at coordinate 3,343 of NZ_JBFRFN010000019.1, read as the reverse complement.
TGGTGCGTGACAAAAAGATCGATGGAATTACTGATCTGCGTGATGAATCTGACCGTAATGGTATGCGGGTTGTGATTGAGCTTCGCAGGGACGTCAATCCTGGTGTTGTACTGAACAATTTGTACAAGCACACTTCGATGCAGTCTACATTCGGTATTAACATGCTGGCGATCGTGAATAAAGAACCAAAGATTCTGAATCTGCGTGAAGTGTTGTATCACTACCTTCAGCACCAGATCGAGGTTATTCGTCGCCGTACGCAATTTGAACTCAGAAAAGCGGAAGCTCGTGCTCATATTCTGGAAGGTTTACGTATTGCATTGGATCACATCGATGAGATCATTGCATTGATCCGTTCATCGAGCAATACTGATGCTGCCAGAGAAGGTTTGATTGAGCGTTTCTCACTCAGCCATGATCAGGCTCAAGCGATTCTGGATATGCGTTTGCAGCGCCTGACAGGCCTGGAACGTGAACGTATCGAGAATGAGTACAACGAATTGATGGTTAAAATTCACGAATATCGCGAAATTTTGGCTAATGAGCATCTTGTACTTGAAATCATCAGTACAGAGCTTCAAGAAATTCGTGAGCGCTTTGGTGACGATCGTCGTACTGAGATCACGGTTGGGGAAGAGAGTATTCTGGATGAGGATCTGATTCCACGCGAAGAAGTAATCATCACGATTACCCACACGGGTTACGTGAAACGTCTGCCTGTATCTACCTACCGTAGTCAGAAACGGGGAGGTCGCGGTGTTGTAGGAATGGATACGAAAGATACCGACTTTGTCGAGCATCTTTTTGTAACCAATTCTCACAACTACCTGATGTTCTTCACGGACAAAGGTAAGGTATACCGGTTGAAAGCTTACGAAATTCCGGAGCTTGGACGAACAGCACGTGGAACTCCAATTATCAATCTGATTCAGATTGAGCAGGGTGAGTCCGTTAACGCGGTAATTCCGGTACAGGAATTCGAGAGCGACAGGTATCTTTTCTTTGCGACACGTCAGGGTGTAGTGAAGAAAACACCACTTGAAGATTACACAAATATTCGTAAAGGTGGTCTCATCGGGATTTCCTTGCGTGATGATGACAGCCTGATTGATGTGAAGCTGACGGACGGGCAGCAAGAGATTATCATGGGTACAGCTCATGGAATGTCCATTCGTTTCTCGGAAGGTAACGTACGTTCTATGGGACGTAGTGCTACCGGGGTTAAAGGTATCACACTCGATGATCAGGATGAAGTTATCGGTATGGATGTCGTGGATGCTGAATTGGATGTTCTGATCGTTACAGCCAAAGGTTACGGCAAACGTACGCCAGTCAGTGATTATCGGATGCAAACTCGTGGTGGTAAAGGAATCAAGACCATTAATGTTACCGAGAAAAACGGTGCTGTTGTTAGCCTCAAAATGGTTAAAACAGAAGAGGATCTCATGATCATCACGTCCAGTGGTACATTGATTCGGATGAGCATGGATGGCATCTCGACCATGGGTCGATACACACAGGGTGTGAAGCTAATTCATATTCGTGAGGATGATTCCGTAGCTACGGTTAGCCGAATTGATAAAAATGAAGAAGAACCAGATGAAGATAACGACGAAGCAACAGAATCCGGGGCATCCTCTGATACAGAGTTAAATTCGGAAGAAGGCATGACATCGGAGTCGGAAGATGATGTTTCAGGTGAAGACTCAGGTTCAGAAGAATAACATAAACATCATGTATATCGAATCGTTAATACGATTGAAACTGGATACGAAAGGCTCCCTTTAAGGGGGCCTTTTTGATATGTATAGAGGAAATGATGAGGGCTTCAAAATCTAGGATGTACAGCCTGTTTTCTGAGTAATATAATGGGAAACAACATGAGAAACCGGGACTATGGTCTTGTATTGTCATCATCTTAAGTAGAGTAGAACGATGAGCGAGGGGAATCTATATGGGATTAATCACCCTGTCAGAAGTCAAACCAGGACTGAAATTGGGGAGTGATGTGCATACATTGCGTGGCAATGTGTTGCTTCAAAAGGGGAAAATCATTTTACCTAAAGACATGGAAGTCCTCAGGGCATTTATGATTCATCAGGTAGATATTGAACAAGAAAGAACAGGAACAGGCAGTACAACCTCCAAGGGGGCATCTGGATTGACTGGAGCCTCAGGGACAGCCGTTGCAGAGAAAAGTGGAGATCGGACAAGCACAATAGTCTCAACAACGGTTAGTACCCTTCAGGAAGAGTATGAGAAAATGGTTGCGTTAACTAAAAATGCCTTCCTTTCGTCTTTGGCTGCAGAATTGCCTGTATATGAGCTGCGCACGCAGCTTGAGGTATTGTTTGTATATCTCAAACAATATAATGTACTCACCTTCAGCCCCCGTAACATGAAAGAACATGACTATGTGTATCATCATGCTGTGTTGAGTGCGATTACTTCTTATCAACTGGCTCAATGGGTAGATCTTCCTTCAAAGGATTGGATGCAGGTTGCTTTTGCAGGATTGTTCCATGATATTGGCAATAATAAGGTTGATCCGCAGATTCTTCATAAGCCCTCTTCTCTGACCATCGAAGAGCAGGAGGAGATCCGGCATCATACGAAGTATGGGTACCAAATTCTTAAACAGGCTAAGGCCATTAATGAGGGAGCTAGACTCGCAGCACTGCAGCATCACGAAAAAGTGGATGGTTCTGGTTATCCGCTACGGCTTACTGGTACACAGATTCACATCTATGCCAAAATCGTAGCGATTGCAGATATTTTCCACGCGATGACATTGGAGAAGATTTATCGAAAAGCCCAGTCTCCGTATTTGGTATTGGAGCAGATTCAAAGTGAGGCATTTGGCAAACTGGATCCTTCTATTGTGAGTATATTTGTGCAGCGCTCCACACAGATTCATAACGGAATTCGGGTAAAACTAAGTAATAACCAGATTGGAGAAATTATTTTTTCGGATCGAGATCATCCTACGCGACCGATGGTATCTGTAGAGGGGACGATTATTAACCTGATGCAGCAAAGACAGCTATACATTCAGGAAGTAATGGGTTAGTGTCGAATTATTGTATAAAGTAAAGACCTTCTCGCGATGAGAGGGTCTTTGTTAATTTATGAAGCCAGTCAACAAGGATATAAGTTAAGAATATATGAATGCGTACATGAACTTGGGGATGAGAGTTATAATGTATTCAAGTGTATTAACTTTTCAAAAAAAAGCTTGCATTCAAAAATCATACATGGTATATTCTAATTCCGGCCAAGAAAACACAGTTTACACGGTGCGGCAAGCAAATGAAAACAAGCTTCGAAAGAAACTTGAAAAAAA